>JAAYJV010000150.1 GCA_012522755.1 Candidatus Hydrogenedens sp. | reverse complement strand
TGATTGGGGTCAGGGGCTATAAAAAACCGCAGGACGTGGTTCAGGTAGGGGCACGGCATGCCGTGCCCAGATGGTCTACCTGGTCCACCGACCCTGCATGATGCCCCAACCCCCGCCCATCCCACATCCGTCGGATCGGTCGGATCTGCGAGGGGTTTTGATTGGGGTCGGGGCTGAAATGGGCACGGCGAAGGATTTTGATTGGGGTCGGGGCTGAAATGGGCACGGCATGCCGTGCCCCTACCTGCCCTCGCACCTCATCCCTACTCCCTATCCCCTGATTTCTTATCACTCCGCCGTTTCCTTCGGGCTTTTTGTCGGCGTATTTTTTCGCGTTGCATTTCCGCGGGTGATTCGCGGCCCAGCAGTTTTGCTTCCATCAGTTCACAGAGCCGTTTCCGGGCATAATATCGGTTCAGTGACTGGGAACGCGCTTTCTGCATTTTCACGGCAATACCACTGGGACGGTGGAGAAGGGTGACACAGGTGGCGGTTTTATTGGCTTTCTGTCCGCCCGGCCCACTGCTGGCGGAAAAGCTTTCTTCGAAGTCCCCTTCCTTCAGTCCGCAAGCGGCCATACGTGTTTCCAGTTGTTTTTGTTTTTCCGGAGTAACACTGAAACGCATGGCACAATACACTTTCTGTCCGGCGGCACCGCAGCAATCCCGGGTCTAGCCGCCGAAATAATGGCAGCGGTTGGAGGGGGTTTCCTGGATGACCACACAGAGAGGCGTGAGTCCCTCTTCCAGCATCGTTTTCCATACCCGGGCTGCTATACGCTCCGAGGTGGCCTGTTCCAGACCGGGCTGGTTGTTCAGATAGCGGTTGTCGAAGCGGTCGAAGAGAAGGCGGGCGATTCTTTCCAACTCATCATCTTCCCGGGCGGCAATCTCCACCTGATAGCTGTGTCCGTGAAGTTTGCGGCAGGGATGCTCCTCAGGCAATTGTGGCAATGACTGGGCGGCGAAAAAAGTAAAGGCCAATCTGGCCGGCAGCTCGTGCCGGGGATCGGGCGGAAGCCTGCGTGGATGAAATCCCGGAGACACGGCAAAAGATACCTTCACACCTGCGAACCAGGAGGGCCAGGGTTGCAGACTGCTGTTGATCCAGGCTTCAATCTCCCGGGGTTCATGGCTGTCCCTGAGCTCGGGGATATCATCCAGACACTGATGATCGAGTTGTTTTCGGATGGGTTCGAAAAGGGCCTTCAAATCGGTATAATCCACTACCCAGCCATACTCCGGATGAACCGGTCCTTCGGCGATAAGATCGATCTTATAGCTGTTGCCACTGTAGCGGACGGTACCATCGTCGGCGGGAGTCGGCAGTCGCCGGGCTGTTTCAACATATACGGTTTTGAGGATACGCAGGTTCATGATGCGACTTCTTTACGGTCTGTATGTTAAGATTCTGAACAAGATGATTCCGCGCTCTCTGTCCCTCTGAGGAATTGAGGTGAGGAGGGACGGCGCTTCGGAATCTCCGGTAAACACAAGTATACCACGTTGCTTTTATGCTATTCCGTCTTTGTGTTTCCAGGATGGAAAGAAAAAAGACGCAAGACGTGATGAACAGTATTCGAAAGAGATGATCCATGTCCGGCAAGACAGTACTGGTTATTCTGATTACGGCTGTAATAACGGCTACCCTCGTTCTATTGGTCACTCAAAAAAATGAGCAGCCAGAGCCTTCCTCTGTGGAAAGTGATTCCGTGCCTGCTGATTCCTCTTCGGCGCCTGCTGAACTCACTGCGTTGGACACGCCGCAGCTTGAGGGAGAAAAAGAGATCCGCATCACGAAGGCCATGGTGGATGCGCTGCTTCTGGGTCAGAGTGTGGAAGAAGTGGAAGATGAGTGGGGCCGTATTTCAGACGAGATGGACAGCGAACATTTTTCGGGTATTCAGGGATACACCTCGCCTTATGTGGTATTGTGGCACAGCTGGAATAATTCTGACGGTACCAGGGTTAAACTTGGATTCATCGGCAAAAAGCTTGATCGCAAGCAATTTTATTATCGCGACGGCGACTTCAGTACTTCAGAAGTGGATTTGGAAGCCCTTGCGGAAGAAAAGACTGGCAGCCGTCGCTGACACGCTTTGAACCACGGCATTGTATTTTGAACCAGGCTTTTCCCCAGACTTTGAAAAAAGGACTTCGCAATGAACCAGGTATTGAATTTCCACTCTTTCCTCTTCCCGGCTCTTCTGTGCCTCTCTCTGGCCATGACAGGCTGCGGTCAGAAAACTCCCGCTCCGGAACCAGAAAAAGCCGCGTCGGCACCTGCTGCGGCGGCCCCTGCAGCCGAGAAGACGGAAAGTCCGGCCGTGGAAAATGAGGTGGCGGAACAGAGTTCCGAAGCCGTCGGCCTTTCTGTAAAAAAGAGCGGTGAGAGCACTGTCTGGACTTCCACTGATGAGGAGGGCAAAACCACTACCTTGACTGTAACGGAAAAGGAAGATGGCGCCATCCTCGAAATCCCTGCGGAAGAAGGTGCCATCACCATGAAATCGGGCGGCGAAGCCGGAATACCGGAACATTTCCCCGAAGATATTCCTGTTCCCGATACACTGACCGTGGAGACAGCCATGGAGATCGGCGGTTCCACCTTCAGTCTTTCCGGAACAGTTGCTCAAAGCTATGACGAACTCTGCGCTTATTACAGGGAGGCATGTGTCGCCCAGGGCTGGACGGAGAGTGCCCATATAGCGCAGTCCGGTGAAAACGCCATAACCATGCTCAACTATGAAAAAGCGGGTCGTGTGCTTGCCGTGGTCATCGCCACGGACGAAGAAACCGTGCGGATTACCTTGTCAACTTCTTTTGAGGAAGATCTCTGAGGCATGTCTGATTCCCTGTCCATCGTTCTGGCCACAGCCAATGCCCGTTATGCCCATACCGCTTTCGGGCTGCGATGCCTTCAGGCCAATCTCGGACAGTATCAGAAAGATACGCAGCTTCTTGAATTCACAATTCAGCAGTCGGCCCATGAGATTGCGGAAAGCATTTTGCTTCATGAACCGCGCATTGCGGGACTGGGCGTCCATATCTGGAATGCCGGGCTCATGGCGCGGACAGCGGAAATTTTACGACGTGTAAGCCCGGCGACCACCCTGGTATGCGGCGGCCCTGAAATGTCAGGCTCCTCTCCCCTTTCTCCGACGGCTCAATGGGCTGATTATATTATCCGGGGCGAAGGCGAGGAGGCTTTCTACAGTCTTGTTCATGATCTTGCACAAGGCCGTAAACCTGAAAAGAGAGTCATTGAAGCGCCTCCTGTTGACCTGGAAAAATTGTCGGATCCTTATGATCTCTATACGGAACAGGATATTGCCCATCGGGTTATTTATGTGGAAGCTTCGCGGGGCTGTCCCTACCGCTGTGCTTTTTGTCTTTCCGGCGCCTCTTCAGATCTGCGTTATTTTTCTCTGGAGCCTTTCCTTGGCTCCATGGAAAAACTCATTGCCCGGGGCGTCCGCAATTTCAAGTTCATCGACCGGACTTTCAATGTGGATCTGAAACGCATGCACGCCATCCTGGATTTTTTTCTGAAGAGGCCTGAAATCGGTGAATTGCATCTGCATTTTGAGATCATGCCCGACCGTCTGCCCCCGGACAGTCTGGAACTTCTGGCGGCATTCCCCGCCGATGTGCTTCATCTGGAAGCGGGCATCCAGAGTATAAACCAGGAGATACAAAAACGAATCCGCCGCAATCAGGGGATAGAGGCTTCCCTGTCCAATCTCCGCTGGTTGCGGGAGCATTCGGGCTGTCAGATTCATGGTGACCTCATCTTCGGTCTTCCGGGAGAAAGTCCGGATTCCTTTGCGGAGGGTTTCAACCAACTGGTTACTCTGAATCTTCAGGAAATCCAGCTGGGTCTCCTGAAAAATTTACCGGGAACTCCCCTGAGCAGTCTGAGTGATGCCTCCACCGTTTATGATTCTCAGCCGCCCTATGAAATTCTTCAGAATGATCACTTCTCTTTTTCAGCTCTTCAAAAAATGAAGCGTTTTGCAAAATATTTTGATTTGTATCATAATCATGGGAATTTTCCGGAGAGTCTGGCGCTGTTGCGGACTTTGCCCCCGTCGCCTTTCCATGTTTTTGAGCGTTTCTCGGAGCAGATCTGGGAGAAAGAAAAGCGCTCTTACGGCATTCCACTGGTACGGCTGGCCGAATATCTGTTCCGCTTTTTATGTGACCATCTCCCTGATGAGCGGGCCCGTATAGCCGACTGTATTGAAGGGGATTTCCGACGCCTCAAAGGACGCCGTGACCATCTCCCTTTCCTGAAAGAAGAGGATTCAACCTGACAGGCATCCATGGAACAAATCAAAAAGGACCTTGAATTTTTATCCCGCCGATTGAAGCACCGTTCATTCGCCACCCTTCAGGAGAAAGAGGCGGCTGATTATCTTCTTGAACGCTTGAAGCCGCTGGTGGCTGCGTCTGATCTGATTCCCTTCGATGTGGTATCGGGCTTCGGGAAAATCAAGGCGGCCTATGTCACTGAATTTTTCATTGTCAGTCTGCTGGCCATTATCTGGCCCGGTCTGTCTTTCTTTTATGGCCTCTTTGTATTTGTGATTTATCTGAGTGAATCCTTCGGATATCCCCTGCTGTCCCGGCTGATGCAAACAGAACGGGGCCACGCTGTGGGTGGAGGCATCAATCAGGGCAATCACAAAACACTGCTTGTCTTCACGGCTTATCTGGACAGCGCTTATTCTCTGACCAGCCATCCGCTCTTCCTGCGTCTCTCCCGTTATCTGGAGCTGGCTGTCCGTGGTGCCATGGTCTTGACTCTGGCCTCCTGTGCTCTGGACATGATCGCCAGAAACCAGGGCGGAAGATATCTTTTCAGTGTTCCTCTTCACTGGTCCACGGCTGTCTTCTTTCTCTTTTCGGGCGTGGTCATTCTGCTCAGCAGTTTCAAAGTCCAGGAGAGCGGCGGTGCCAATCACAATGCTTCAGGAATGGCTGCTCTCCTGCGTATCGCTGAAAAGTTGCAGGGCGAGCCGGTGCAGGGAGTGGCGACAATGTTTTATCTTCCCGGCGGGCACCATGCCAACAGCAGAGGCATGCAGTTTTTTCTTTCCACCTTGAGCGAGATATATGAGCAGGTCTTTTTTATCAATCTGGAAAGTGTGGGTGCCGGTGAACTCTGTTACAGTGCTTCGGAAGGGGTGCTTCACTCTTTCGCCTGTTCATCCAGACTTGTGGAGGCGGCCGATGCCTGCGCTTCGGGCTGGGCCGCCCGGAAAGTATCACTCCGTTCCCTGATCAGCAATGCCTACCTCCCGCTCATGCAGGGCTATGAAGCCATCTCACTTGTGGGTCTGGATGAGAAGAACAGGCCTTTGCATTATAAAAAAGAGGAGGATATAGTGGATAATATTGACATGACCCTGATAGAGGCGAGTGCCGATCTGGCCATAGCGCTGGCACGCCGAGCTTTTTCACCAGCCCGGGCACATCCTGATTTTCAGAAAGACGGGCATGGGCCTGTCTGATCCCCGGAGACAAGGCCATTCCATGAAGCCTTCTGTACATATTACCGTAAATGAACATACCCGCGTGGTGGAAAGAGGAATGACGCTCCACACCCTTCGCGATACCTTCCAGCCCGAAGCTGATGTGATCGTTCTCAATGGATTTCCAACAAGAGAAGACCGGGTGCTGGAGGAGGGAGACCAGATCGCCCTGATTCAGCGGGGAGTCATTCCCACGCCTGAAGCGCTTGAAAGTCTCCTCACCGCCAGGCATACTCCGGGGGTGCATGCTGTCCTGAAAAAGGCCACCGTGGGCATAGCCGGTCTGGGCGGGCTGGGTTCTTCCGTGGCCATGGCACTGGCCCGCAGCGGCATCGGTCACCTGGTTCTTGCCGATTATGATGTGGTGGAACCGAGCAATCTGAACCGGCAGCAGTATTTTGTCGATCAACTGGGCCTGTTGAAAACGGAGGCTCTGGAGCAGACTCTGAAACGTATTCATCCCGGCCTGCGCTCTACGCTTCATGCGCTACGGCTGGACAGACAGAATATCCCTTCTCTATTTCGGGGCGTGGATATTCTGGTGGAGGCCTTTGATGAGGCTGAAGAAAAAGCCATGCTTGTGGAAGCGGCATGTTCCGCCCGGCCGCCCATCCCTGTCGTTGCGGGGTCAGGTATGGCGGGCTATGGGCCGGCCAATCTGATCACTACCCGCCAGATCAGCAAAGGGCTCATCTGTTGCGGCGACGACATAAACGAAGCACGACCGGGGCAAGGGCTTATGGCTCCCCGTGTCGGTATTGTGGCCCATCATCAGGCCAATGCTGTCCTGCGCTTCCTGCTGGGCCAGCCTGTCCGGGAGGAGACTCCGGATGCATGATCAAAACCTCAGCCTGCGCCCTCTCACACTTCACAGAGAATAACCACTGATAAGGAAAATATGGCATGACCAGAAAACTGATACTCACCCTTCCTCTGCTGCTGCTTCTTTTCGGATGCTCAGATGTTTTCAAGAAAAACCCACCGGCGCCGACAGTGGAAGAACCCGGTCCGCACAGCCGTGAAGAGGCCATAATGCTGATCAGTCCGGTCATCAACCCTTTGCGCAACACGCTGCAACCCGGCGGGCCGGGCATATCGGAGACGGATCGGCAACAACTGCTCTTCGCCATTCAAAGTGCCATTATGACCTATGGCGACAACCGCTACGGCAAAGAGGTGCTTCGTGATCTGGGCTTTGAACTGCAGGACCTGGCCCGGCAAGCCTCCGCCCAGGAGCGGTACAGGCTGGTGCTGATCTGTATTGAAGCGGCGGAGTTGCTTTCCGTGGACAGCATGTATCTGAAACGTGCGGGCTCCAAGGCCGTAACCATGCTGGAAAAACCCAAGGTTGTAGTGAAAGGTTTCATGGAAGATATGGAAACCCAACAGCTTTCCATCTTCCTGGAACTGACGGATTATTTTACCGGCAAAATTGATCGGATGCAGGTTCGGGAAGGGGACGAATTCAACAACCTCAGGATGATCCGTGTCCTCGGCCGAAACAAAGGAGTATTACTGGAGTATCTGAAGGTTCCGGGGCTCTTCTTTGAAATAGAAAGCTTTGCGCCCTAAGAAGGTCGGAAAGCGGCCACGACTTCCACATGGGGTGTATGAGGAAAAAGGTCGAAGGCGCGGAGCGATTCCAAACGGTATACTTCTGTCAGAGCTCCCATTTCCTCCTGAAGCCGGGCGGGGTTGCAGGAGACATAGAGCAGTCGTGCAGGCGCCCATTCCACCAGCCCTTTGAGCGCTTTGGGATGCAAGCCTGAGCGGGGCGGATCCACAATGACATCCGCCTCAGGATGGAGTCCCGCAGCCAGGGGCTGTTTTGTGAAAATATCCTGCACTGTTGAAGTGACGAAGTCTATGGTATCAACCCTGTTGCGTGCTGTATTTTCACGTCCGTCTGCAGAAGCGGCCGCCACTTCTTCCACACTGATGATGCGGGGATAGAGGTCTGCCACTTGGAGCGCAATACTCCCCATGCCGCCGTAAAGGTCATAAAGGAGCTCGGCCGGTTGTTCATTGCACCAGCCGCGGATAGCACCATACAAACGCTCGGCCGCCAGAGGATTGGTTTGAAAGAAACTCATGGGCGAAATCTGGAAATGAAGACAATCTTCATTGCCCTGATCTTCACGAAGAAAGTCCTCCGGCGTGTCAACAGCAGGGGCGTCGGGCCCGCATGCCTCTTCCGGAAGAATCACCATTCTCTCTTCTATCCGCTCTTTCCCATGAAGAAGGAAAGCTTCTTCGGCAAAAGCCACTTCGGCACGACCTGAAAAGACGCCGTGATAAATGCTCGTGGCGGGAAAAGAAGACTGAATCGCATCAACAAAGCCTGCAGCATCGGGGAGTTCACCGGGAGAGGTGATGAGCATGACCATCCGCTCCCCGCTCCGCTTTCCATCACGGATGAGCAGATGGCGCAGATAGCCCTGATTCTGTCGGGAATGGTAAGCTGTGAGTCCCTGAGCGGCGATCCATTCGCGGATGGCGGGAAAGAGTCTGTCCACGCCCACGGGAGCGATGAGACATTCCTGCAATTCCAGGGGACAACGCCATCTCCCCTTTTCTTTAAATCCCAGAACCGTCTCACGAGGAAAACCTTTGGGCGGTGCTTCGGCATACCACTTGAAGGCAAAGGAGGGGTCAATCTTGTTTCTGTAATGCCAGCGCACGGGCGAGGGCGTAACAGCAATGGGCTCCATCCAGTAGGGTGCAAAGAGACTTTCCAAAACCTTTTGCTTTTCAATGATCTGTTCTTCACAGGACAGATGCTGATGGGAACATCCGCCACAAACACCAAAGTGAAGACATTGTCTGGAAAGAGGAAGGTCCATGAAATTAACCCTGATGCTTTTTGTATGGGCTCAGTGTCGTTCATCAAGCATGGTGCGGATGACGGTGATCATTTCTTTTCGAGGGACGGTCTGCTGTGCCGCTGTGCCGGCCTGGCGATAGGCATCGCGGTCTGTAATATCCTGACGCATTTCTTTTCCCTGAATCAGGTTTTTGATGGAGACTTCGTCACGCTGCAATTCATCCTCACCGAGAATCACGGCCACAGGGATCTCGTAGCGGTCGGCATTACTCAGCTGATCGCCCATATTCTTTTTGTTGCCCAGATAAGGGAGGGTGGCAATGCCTTCACTGCGCAGTTCAGCGGCAATTTTGAGAACCTCTTCGCGGGAAACCTTCCCCACGGTGGCTATGGCCACCTGCACATTGCTTTTCTGTGTGCTCACGACTTCCAGCCGGTGCATGGCTGTGAGCAGGCGGTCGAGGCCGATGGATGCGCCTGTGGCGGGGATATCCTGCTTGAGAAAACGGTTGCACAACTGGTTGTACCGTCCGCCGCCTCCAACAGAGCCCACTTCCCGGCAGGAGGGTATTTCTATTTCAAAGACAGGACCCGTGTAATAGTCCAGTCCCCGGGTGAGACTGGGATCAAAGACAGCCTCAGCCTCGGAGATATCCAGTGCATTCAGGCACGAATTCAGTTCGCGCATCTGACTGAAAGCCTCTTCAGACAAGGCCGTCTGAGGCAGGAGCGCCTCCAGCTTTTCGATGATCTCGGGACGGCTTCCGGCTGTGACAGCCACAAAGACGAGGATGCTTTCGATGAGTGGTTCCGGCAGATGCACACCGGGGATGGGGTCACCGGAATCATCAATGCGCCCCGGGCCGAGTTCCAGACGCACATTGTCAATGCCCACTTTCTGCAGTTTGTCAATCACGCGGAGAACATGCTTGATCTTTTCCAGATCTTCCAGACCGTTGCCCTGAAGCAGTGCATCGAGGAGCACACGGTTGCTGATGCGGATACGGAAGAGGGGCGTCTCCTCTTTTTTCAAACCCAGCGCGGCGAGAGCATGACAGAGTACGGCGATGATTTCGGCATCGGCGGCAATGGTCCGGGCACCGGCAATGTCAATATCGAATTGTGTGAACTGGCGGAAACGTCCCGGCCCCGGCTTGTCGGCACGAAAAACCGGGCCCATATGGTATCGGCGGAAGGGCAGCTTCAGTTTATCGCGGTACTGGCTGATGACACGCGCGAAAGGCACAGTGAGGTCAAAGCGCAGGGCTGCTCCTTCGCCTTCGGGTGTTTCCAGACAGAAAATTTCCTTGGAGATTTCCGTGCCCCCGGCACCCATGAGGGTTTCGATCCCTTCGATCACAGGGGTATCCAGAGGCTGGAAACCGAAAAGCTCGTAGCTCTTCCGGATGGTATCAATGACATGCTGGCGCACCATCATGTCTTCGGGAAGTTGATCTTGAAATCCTTTAAGGTTCTGGGGTTTTACCAGTTTTGTTTTCATAAAGAAGGCTGCTTTCCTGCCAGGCTCATCTGCAATTGTTGCAGAAATTCAAAAGAAGTTGAAAGAAAAAGAACTGACTGCGGGGGCTGATCGCAAAAGCATCATTTTTTCTTGATGATCAGTTTCTGTCCTATTCTCAAGGTGGATCTTTTCGTGAGTTTATTCCACTTGAGCAGATCATCAAGTTTGACCTTATGTCTTTTGGCGATGAGATAGGGATTATCGCCTGATTTTACCACATACTCAATATCACCGGCCGCATTGCGCTTTTCACTCGCTTCTTTTTCGGGCTCTTTCACATCTGCTCCGGACTTTTCTTCTCCGGCGCTTTCCTCGTCATCACTGTCTTTCGCTTTCTCATCAGGAACCACGGAAAGCACTTCCACAGGGATGGGAGGCGTATCTGTTTCCACAGGAATATCACCGGGAAGAACGAGCGGTTCCAGAGGTTCAGCATCGAGACCGGCTTCGGCCTGAGAAGCGGGTTTCAGACATTGGGCCCGCCAATAGGCAATCTGGGCCACAGCGGTCGCTTCAATTTTTCGGCCCGTCTTCTCCAGTGTTTCCGCTTCTTCCAGCAACTTGCGGACTTCACTCAGAATCCAGTCGCCCCGCTCACGGGTACGGGAAGACCCACTGGAAGCGGTCAGATACAAAGATTGGAGTTCTTCCGTTTTGCTCATCGTATCGGCGAGGGGTTCCACGAAAAGTTCCGCCCGATCTTCTTCAATCACAGCCAGAGAACGGGCCAGATCAATGATCATCATGAGGGCCGGTATGGCTGTCTGTTTGGGCAGGGTACTGAAACACAGATGTTCTTCCAGAGCCGGAAGGTAACGAAGCAGCTCCATGAAACGCAAACGGCAACCGGAGCCTTTGGGCTCAGCACCGATGGTCTTGATGAGCTGCATGAGTTCCGGAGGCAAGGCATCCGCCATCTCTTTGCGGCCCAGAAAATCTTTGGACAGACGGGCGACGCGCTGCAAAGCGGCATCACCGAGAAGCACCCCGCCATCTCCGGTAAGATACAAAGGTATGGCACCGGCATGAAGAGTCAGCTTCCCTTCTTTGATTTCCGGAACCTCCAGAGGATTGCCCAGCGCATCGCTGAGCTCCAGATTCAGAGCACCATCAACGGGGAGAGAGAGATCATCGGTCTTCTTGTCGGACCCGAAAATAACGGCCAGCCAGGAAGCGCCCGTCCGGAACAGCATGATGCTTTTATCACCTTCACCGCTGAGAGTACCCACATAGTTGCCGCCCTGAAAGCGCAGGGCGAGGCCGTTGAGCCAGGCCATCATCTCCAGAGTGCCCTCCTCGTCGGCAATGAGAGAGGCATCGATCCCCAGCGTTCCCACTCCAGCGGCTTTATAGTGGAAAAACAGGCGCAAAAATTCCGCATAGGACTGTTGTGACGTTGCCTGCCAGTTCGGACAAGCCATATGGACGCTCAAGCCTTCCAGACCCTGCTGAACCGCCATCTGGCGGATACGCTGCGCATCCGTGCTTCGGGGCCATTCATCACTTGTGAGCGTAACATGACGCAAAGGGTAGCCGGTACACTGGCCCATAACGGCTGCAAAAGAAGCGGCATCATCAACAACGAGAGAAATGTCCGCAGGACAGCCCGTTTCCCGGAGTATATCGGTATATTTTGCACATTCGACGCGACCCCTTTCGCAAATCACTTCGAAACGGAAAATATCTTCGCAATGATTTTGCAGAACAGCTTTGATGGTTTCCAGTGTTTGAGCCATTTCGGCTGCGTCTACAGTCAGAAACAGATGCGCCTCTTCGGCTGCGGCTTTCGCGGCGATTGCGGGCAGTGCCTTATTCTTCGCATCTGCAAGAATGGTATTCACGCCGACGTTGCGCATGGCCGCTACAGGGCAGCTGTTTTCATCGCCTTTACAATAGGCGACAATGGGCAGCGCTGTCAGTGCTGCGGGGCGATCAATACGGCAATAACGCTTTTCAAAACGCTGAGGCTCTCCGTTCACAATGAGATCCGCCTCCAGAAAGCAAAGGCCCCGTTCTTCCGGCGCACTGTGAACAGCATACCAGTATTCCGTACCACCATGGATAAAGATGGGTTCCAGAGAACTTTCTGTTTCCCTGTTGTCAACGGAAGCACGGAAAAGAAGTCGACCCTCCACCTTCGCATCCTTCTGAGAGGACAGTTCGAGAATAAGGGGATCGTCCACATAAATGAAGGCCAGAGGCTGATCAGGAGCCAGGCTGAGATCAAAGGTGCCGGACAAAGCCAGGCACAGGAGTAAAGCTGTGGTCATATCAGTTCACCAGAAAGGGATTGTGCATCCGTTCCTCACCTATGGTTGTTGCCGGACCGTGTCCGCTGTAAACTTTCGTGTCATCGGGAAGCGTCATGAGCTGTGTATGAATGCTGTTCATCAGCTGCTTCATACTGCCCCCGGGAAGATCTGTACGGCCGATACTGCCTGAAAAAAGCACATCGCCCACCAGCGCGATACCGGGAGCAACAAGAACAATATGGCCGGGGGAATGGCCGGGCGTATGACGCACTTCAAATTCCGTATCGCCCAGAGCAATCCTGTCGCCGTGATTGAGAAAGCGGTCCGGATCGGGAGAGGGCGGAAAAGAAACACCGAACATGCGTCCCTGTTCTGAAATGGTCTGCAAGAGGGGCAGGTCGGCATCATGACAGGCCAGGGGTGCGCCGGTGGCATTCTTGAGTGCCTGATTACCGCCACTGTGATCACAGTGGCAATGGGTATTCACGATGAGGGTCACTTCGTGATCTTCAAGACTTTTGAGTAAGGCCGGCGTGGCCTCACCGGGATCAATGACCAGCGCCTGGCCATTATGGCGCAGGACATAACAATTGGTTTCAAAAAGTGTCACTGGAAAAGTCAGCAGTTCCATTGAAGGAAAATCTCCATGATAGGGGGTCTGTATCATGCTACACACCCGCTGCAAACAAATCAAACAAAAAAGCCGGGCCCGGGGCACAGATCGAGCATTTTCCCGCCGGATCACCGGGTTTCTTCATCAAGGTACAGGGACAGGCGATTCTTCCAGGGAAGATAAGACAGGTTCTCTGCAAAATACTTCCAGGCTGTCCGGGCCCGTGATTCGCCGCCCCGACACTCATAAAATTGATTCACTTGTGCGGCTATGCCCGGGGAAGCATGAAAAGTTTCAAGAAGTGCCAGCGCCTGTTCCCGGGCCTCACCTTCTCGTCCGGCCCCTTCCAGTGCTTCCATCAGCAGAAGGGTGAACTCGGGACTGTCGGGGCGATGACACAGGGCTTTCCCGGCCAGATCAATGGCCGCCTGCATATTACCGCTCATTATCGCATTTTTGATCTCCATTTTCGCAATGAAGGGCTGAAATTCGGGCTCAGGCGGGTAATTTTTCCAGGGAGCACCGGCCCAGGGAAGTTCCAGCTGCTGCCAATGAAGAAAAGCCCGGGGCCGGTCGGGAACAAAGAGAGGCATGAGCAATTCACAGGTGTGAAAGTCGACGATTTCCTGAAAACCGCCAAAACAATGACGCTGGTTTTGGGGAAGAGACACGCCGATAAAGTGGCTTCTTTCCCCGGGATTATTCGATTCATGAACGGGAAAAAAGCAGCGGACCGGGCCCGAATCAACTCCCGGCACCAATCCACAACTGAGCAGGGAGCCGAAATCCCAGTAGTCTTTTTCCGCTTCATAGACCAGTTGCAGATCAGGCGCCTCATCCATTTGTGAAAGACGGACTTCAAACAGACGGCTGGAAAGATTGTCCATAAGGTGAGGAGCAACTTCCCCTTCCGGCCTTTCATGGATAAGAGGCATGAAAACAATCCGGTCATCCCATTCCCGAGTGATGTAATGCAGTGCATCGCTTTGCTGTTCCTCATACTGTTTCACCAGAGCCGACACTTGTCTGTATTGGAACCATCGGGCGGCTTTCAAAGGGAGAATGAAAGCGGGGATGACAATGAGGAACCAGAACGCAGCCCGACCTGAGGCCGCGAGAAGGCTCTTTTTGGAGAAAGGTCTTTCCTTTTTGCGAAAACAATGCAGGCACTGACCAAGTCCCCGGAGAAGAAATTCCAAAAGGAGTGCTGCGAAAAAATAAGGCAAAAAGGCCAGTTGCACACTGTGGCGCACGCCGAATTGAAGGCTCGTAATGCCGCAACTGAAGCTGAGAAGAATGAGAAGTAAAAAGGCTTCCCGGGGTTTGAGTGCAGCCAGAATAATAAAAGAAAGGAACAGAAACCACAAGCCGAATCTTTCAAAGAAACGGAGAAAGGCATAAGGCGCCACGAGAATACCCGTATGGATTCTGACTACGGAAGCACAGGCACGGGTGAGCACATCAGCGGGAAAAGTCTCCGCCAGTTTCCGGACATAGGCGCTTTTCACTTCCAGGTCAAAGTGCACATCCCCCAGCCGTTCTTCATAAACGCCCTGTGGAAAGGTCACGCCTCTTTTGGCGGCCTCGTAGGCTTTGAAAGTGCTGAAGAGATCATTCAGAAGATAGTGTTTCTCATATGAAGCGGGAGCCATATTGCCGAGTTCTTTGTCAGAATAGCTGGCAAAACCCATGAGCGTATCATGGGCCGCCAGAAAGCCTTCGCGGTATAAAGAGAGATGAATGGGCAGACCCGCCAGAACAAAGCCCACAAGTGTGAGCAGCCAGGCCGCACCACGGCGGCGCAATGCCAATGCAGGCGGGTCAAAACGCACCACAGCGACCATGGCCAGTACCAGCGGAAGAAAGACCATCAGATCACGGCGAAAACCCAGGCCGATGCCCATGATAATACCGGCGGCAAAAGCCAGCATTACATAGCGTCGCCGGGGAAGTCTGCAACGGATCATCCCTCCCAGTATCAACAGAAGCGCGAGAATGAAAGGGGTCTTGGCGAAATCTCTCAAGAGAGGCAGCGCCCAGTAAAGGGCGGCCGATGCGGAAAAGCCCAGAGCTACGGCGAAACTCAGCAGCGGGCGCAGAACAAGCCTGCTCAGAGCATAGATGAGGAGAACACTGAGAAGGAGAAGAAAAACCAGCAACACTTTGATGGCATGCCAGTTCACTCCGAAGCAATACCAGCTTGCAGCGACGGTGTAGAGCAGATAACGGTGAAACTCCTGATAAGGATGGAGGGGCTGCAGGGTGATATCATCAGGAATTTGTGCCAGCGAGAAGTCCTCTCTTTTGAAGTCGAGGAAGTCGCGCAGTTCGGGGATCCCGTCAGCTGAAATATTGCTGAAGCCATGACCCGCATTCATCATGATAGCCGGGATATAGAGATCATTGGTGAGAGAGCCGGCCGGCCCTTTCCAGTCTTTCAGATGGGAGAAACCCAGTACAGTGGCCAGGAAACACAGAAGGCAGAGGAGTACGGCTTCTCCGATCCGTGGTAAGAGGGTCCCCGGATTTTTTCGGATGACCATGACCGTATTATTCTGTTGCGGTCAGAGAATAGATCTCTCCGCCCAATGCTTCAAAGACCTCCATGGGAGCCTGTTCTTCCAGATTCACAGCCATGAATGTTTTGCGCTTCGCACATACATCCACAACCCGGAAAGGAGGGGTGCCGCTGTCTTTATTCTCATCGAGAAAGAGATAGCCGCGAAAGCGGATGGATTTGAGTGTTTCGGCTGTGTCCAGAGCAAACAGTTCATGAAAACTTCGCAGCGGTATTTCATAGAGGAGCTTCGCATACAGTGCGGTCTGCTGCTCTGCTGTGATAATCTGATCGCTGAAGCTGTCATTGATTTCATTGTAAACAACGGTTACGAGCCTGGGCAGAGCCTTCAACCCAGGCATGAGATAATCGATAATGAGCCGTTTGGATTCTACTCTGTAATCAGATTCAAAAGAATGAGGGAACAAAGCGGAATAAGGAGAGACAGCCAGGGCCATGTCAAAATAATCCAGCACGGCATTGGCTTCGCCGCTCTGGTAGGCCTCCTCCTTGGCCGCCACCATTTCCATGGTAGTGGCCTGCATCTTCTCGTATTCTTCCCGGGCCTTTTCCCAGGCTTCCAACTGCTGTTGCTGGTTCGCCAGAGTCTGTTGATGCTGCTGTGAGTAGATGGCGAGTTTTTCTTTATATACGGACTGCATGCGCGCACAAAGTTGCTGCCATTGCAAATGTGCCTGAACAAAGCGTTCCTGGGCCGCCTGGTCTTTTTGTTGTTTGCGTCCGGGCCTCAGCGCATCCATGGCCTCGTACTTGGGTGTATAGGCAAAATCCGTTTTCTGAGGTTCCCGGGGATAAATGGGCTCGGTGGGTACCTGACCGCCGCTCACTACAGGTTTGGGCTGTGAAAAAGGCGGTTTCACACGGAAGAAGTCCCAGCTGAATTGGAGCGGATTTTTCAAAGCGAGAGCCAGCACGTCATAGGCCAGGGAAAACTCCTGCCGGGCGAGAGAGGTTCGTTCTTCGGCAATCTTTTGTTTTTGCCGCGGCTTCAAATCCGCACGTTTCCCGTTCATCTCCAGACCCAGACGCTTGCGTTTGATCACAGCACGCTGTTCCGCAAGAGATGCCCACAGGGTCTCCTGCAACGATGCTTTGTGCAAGGTGAACTCCCGCGTGTCTGAAGAGATGAAACGATGCCTGTTTAAATTGGAATCGAGAACGGGCATTCGGAAACGCTTATGCCCGCAAGGTGTCGTATATTCTTCTAAAGCGTCTATAGCGTACATAGGACTCTCGCTGGTGTTAAAAGTAGTGAACAGCCACACGCATAACTATTCCAGACAGCTTCTCCCGGTCACATCTGTACCGTGTGTTTGCACTTTCCTACATTGTAACGAGGCTGAGTGTTAAAAACAAGCCTGACCGGTCTCTGGAACCCGGCGCCCGGCACGAGCCTCCCTATCCCCTGTTCCAACCATGATGCACCGGGCCGACACCTTGGCCGATCTGAAGTTGCTCACTGTGCATAATGGCTTGGGTCAGATATTCTTTTGCAAGTCGCACAGCCTCTTCCATGGTTTCGCCCCGGGCGAGGTAGCAGGCAATGGCCGTTGACAGGGTGCATCCTGTACCGTGGGTGTGGCGTGTTTCTATTCGTGCGGCCGGATAGGCAACCACCCTGTTGCCGTCATAGAGAAAATCCACGGATTGGTCTGAATCGGCATGGCCGCCTTTCAACAATACCGCCTGTGGGCCCAGTTCTTTCAAAGCCTCCAGAATTTTACTGCGATCCTCCTCATTTGTCAGCCTCAGCCCGGTCAACTCTTCAGCTTCTGGAATATTGGGAGTAATGAGTGTTGCCAGTGGAAGAAGCCGTTCTTTGAGACTTTCCACCGCTTCAGGCCGGAGCAGATGGGCACCGCTTTTGGAAATCATGACGGGATCCACCACCAGGGGCGGCTGTCTATAACTTTGCAGGGTCGTGGCGACAGTGTCTATGATGGCCGCACTGGAGAGCATGCCGGTTTTTATGGCATCGGCACCGATATCGTCCAGAACCGCGCGGATTTGCGCTTCCACATGGGACACAGGGATTTCGTGGATATCGGTGACAGTGATGGTGTTCTGTGCCGTAGTCGCCGTTATAGCCGACATGCCGAAGCATCCCAGAGCTGCGCAGCTTTTCAAATCAGCCTGGATACCTGCACCGCCACCGCTGTCACTTCCGGCTATGGACAGAACCCGTTTCATTCTGGCACTCCTTGTCAGTCCACTTTTTTCGCTGTCGCTTTTTTTGCAGCCGCTTTCTTCGCAGCGGCTTTTCTGGTGGTCGCTTTTTTTGCAGCAGGCTTCTTTTTCGCAGCAGCTTTCTTTTTTGCCGGTGCTTTCTTCTTGCGTTCCGCTGCGGCTGCAATCAAATCGAGGGCCTGTTCCAGGGTCAGGGTATTCATGTCCGTACCCCGGGGAATGGAGGCATTCACTTTGCCATCAGTCACATAAGGCCCATAACGCCCTTCGTAAAGATTGATCTCAGGATCGTCTTCCTTTGCTTTTTCGAAGCTTCGGATCAGTTTTTTACCTCTTGCCGCGGCTTTGGGTTCGCGCAGTATGGCCAGTGCCTCTTCAAAGCTCATGGTAAAGAAGCGGGTTCCATCAATACTGCGGAAGTCTCCATCGTGAACAATATAGGGCCCGAAGCGGCCTATACCCTGAGATATGTCTTTTTGTGTATCGGGATGGGCTCCCAGCTTTCGGGGCAACGACAGAAGATAACGCGCTTTTCCCAGATCACAGTCTTCCAGTGCCATTCCTTTGGGCAATCCCGTCCGTTTGGGCTTTTCTCCGTTTTCTGCTTTGCCCAGCTGGACATAGGGGCCGAAGGGGCCTTCCAGGAGGAAAATGGTTTTCCCCGTATCGGGACAGGTGCCCAGGCTTTCATCACGCTGCGCCTGATTTTCCACCAGTTCCACGGCTTTTTCGAGGGTCAGTTCCGCATAATACAGTTTATCGGGCAGACTGGCCGTATTTCCCTCTCCTCCGGCACCGCGCTGGATGAAGGGCGCTGTTTTACCCAGGCGCACCACAACGGCCTGCCCTTCTTCAGTAGTCCCCAAAGGGATGGTGGGATATTCAATGCTGTCCAGTTTGGCCAGAATCTCCGGTTTCAGGCCCAGATTGTCGCTTTCCGGGTCGCCATGATAGAAGGTGCGCAAAAAGTTGAGCCAGTCCTGTTCGCCCGTGGCGATGGCGTCCAGAATATCTTCCATCCGCGCCGTAAATCGCAGGTCCACATAATTGGGGAAATACTTGCGAAGCAGCATGACCACGGCAATGCCCAGATAAGTGGGAACCAGAGCGATTCCCGCACGGGTCACATAACCGCGCTGCTGAATCAGAGCCACTGTGGGCGCATACGTGGAAGGCCGTCCGATTCCTTCTGATTCCAGCAGGTTCACCAGCGAAGCTTCATTGTATCTTGCCGGAGGCTGGGTTTCATGGCTCATCGCTTCCAGGGTGTTCAGACAAATGTCAGCACCCTCCTGCGGACTCACCGTCATACCTGTGCTGAGGGCGGGCAATTCATTTTCCCGCTGACGCTCACTCATGATCTTGAGGAATCCCGGAAAAACGACCACAGCGCCTGTGGCCCGGAAGACGGCGACGGCAGCCGGGGTTTTCCCTTCAATATCAATGGTTGTGCGCAAGAGCCGGGCTGAGGCCATCTGTGAGGCCACGGCGCGATTCCAGATGAGGCGGTACAGACGCTGTTCATCTGTGGAAAGCCGCCCGCTCACAGCATCGGGAGTGATGAACACATCCGTGGGCCGTATCGCTTCGTGGGCTTCCTGCGCTGTTTTGGATTTTGTGGTGAACTGGCGCCGGTGATGATAATTGTCGCCAAAGTTTTTCTGCACAAAAGCGGCCATATCCTGCAGCGCTTTCTCGCTGAGGGTGACGGAGTCCGTTCTCATATAGGTGATGAGACCGGCCCGGCTGCCATCACCGAAATCCACGCCTTCATAAAGTTTTTGTGCCACTTGCATGGTTTTGCGGGGGGAAAAGCCCAACTGAGTACTTGCCGCCTGCTGGAGCGATGAAGTGATGAAGGGGGGCGAAGGATGGAGCTTGCTTTCTTTTTCTTCCACAGCCGACACATGCCAGGGAACAGACGCTTTGAGCCCTTCAATGAGTGCGCACGCCTCTTCTTCCTGCAGCCAGTAAGGCGGATTCGATCCTTTCTTTTTCAATTGCCCCGTAATGTCATCAAAGTCTTTACCTGTGGCGATGCGTGCGCCGTTGAGTCCGATGAGCGTGGCTTTGAATTCTTTGCCATCACGGGCCAGCAATGCTTCGGCATCCCAGAAAGCGGCCGGGACAAAACGGCGTCGCTCTTCTTCGCGCTCCACAACAAGACGCAAGGCAACACTCTGCACCCTTCCGGCACTCAGTTTGCTTCCAACTTTACGCCAAAGGACGGGCGAGAGTTCGTAGCCGAAGAGCCGGTCGAGAATACGCCGTGTTTCCTGGGCACGGACCATGGGCTGGTTGATATTACGGGGCGCTTTCACAGCTCCTTCAATGGCTGTGCGGGTAATCTCATTGAAGGTGATGCGCTTCACAGGCACCTTGGGTTTCAGTACTTCCAGAAGATGCCAGCTGATGGATTCGCCTTCGCGGTCATCGTCCGTTGCCAGTATGATTTCATCGGCCTGTTTCGCCAGTTTCTTCAATTCGCTGATCTGCTTCACACTGTCTTTCTGCACCACATAGATCGCATTGAAATCACCATCCACGTTGACACCCAGCCGCGCCCAGTCTTCCCCTTTGTAGGCTGCGGGGATATCACTGGCGGATTTGGGCAAATCACGAACGTGGCCCAGACAGGCTCGAACCTGATAATCTTTACCCAAAAATTTCTGTATCGTTGTCGCTTTGGCGGGCGACTCCACTATCACGAGTTTCAAGAGTTTACACCTGTTGAGTTGTATTGTTTTTCTTCGGGGACAGCCTGATCAGACAGCATACGGCCAGTAGCGTTGATACCGTGGTTGCCCGTTTCACTTTGCAAAAATATTTTGCTTTCAGGCCGAAAAAGGCTTATAAGTTTTGCACTATACCCTATTTTTGTGGGTGAAAACAAAAGACCAGGCCACAGAGAAAGACGCACAGCCCCTCGGGAAGGGTCTCTTGAATCCATGAAAAGCCTCTGGTTTCAGGTCTTCATAATCAACATAAGCGAAGATTTCTTTAATTCCAGGGTCATGAAAGATCTTCTGCTTTCTTCAGGCATTGGCACCGGGATATAAGAAATTCAAGATATTCTAAATCTCCCGGAAAAGTCTGTCGTCTGTGGAATCAAAGAAGCACAGCCATGGTTGACAAATAGGCCCGGAGTGCTCACGCTTGCAGGAAATATGAGCCTTGAGGATGAAAAGCGACAAGCCTCTCGTGTTATAATGCGACAAGTGTTCATGGTACCACAGGAAATTCCGGACCTTATAAAGGCATGCTTTTCTGTGCGATCTTTCTGTGGTGCGTTTTTCACAAATCCGTCTCCCTTGCAATCTTGCATGTACATCCAGAAAGAAGGGGTAGCGACATATGGAATCTCATTCTATTTCCGAACTGATCAATCAGACTATTGACAACCGCTACTACATTATTTCTCACCTGGGCTCCGGTGCCATGGGTCATGTGTACCTGGCGGAAGACTCCCTTTTGAAACGCAAGGTCGCCATCAAAGTGCTGCGCGGCGAATGGGGCGAGCAGGAGGAAGTGATCAGACGTCTGGAAAACGAATGCAAGCTCATGGCGCATCTGGGCAACCATCAGAATATCGTGGCGCTCATCGACCGGATGGTCTACCGTAAGCTCCCCATGCTGATCATGGAATATGCCGAAGGGGAACCCCTCTCCCAGATTCTGGCCCGGACCGCCATTGCACATCATGTGGAGTCCGACTACAAACTGAGTCCTCAGGCTGAAGAGCTGGAAGACGGACTCATCCTTTCTCCCACAATCATCCAGGAAATTGTCGCCCAATGTCTCACAGGCATGGAATACGCTCACAGCCGAGGGGTATTGCATCTGGATATCAAGCCCGCCAATATCATGGTACACAAGAACAGTGACGGGCAGATCAATGTCAAACTGACAGACTTCGGCATCGGTCAGACTCGGCGTGACATCAGCCTCACCTCTGCGGTGACAGCCCTCACCTTTACCAGCGAAGGCGGCGTAGGCACACCGGCCTATATGGCTCCCGAACAGATTGAGCCGGACCGTTTCGGCAAATTCGGACCGGCTACAGATTTGTACAGTTTTGCGGTCATGCTCTTTGAGATGCTCACTTTGCGGCTGCCTTTTTCCGGAGCTTATACGGAAGTACTTCATGCCCATGCGAATACCTCGCCCCCTGATCCGCGCGATTTCAACCCCTCCATCCCGGCACCTCTGGCCCGGGTCGTACTCAAAGGGCTGCGCAAATCGCCCGGTAACCGCCATGCTGATGCGGGTGAGATGCTTCTGGACTTTCAGGGGAAGCTGGACCCGAGTCAGCGGACTAAAAACACCTTCAAACTGCCCAAAGACAGCAAGTTTACTACTCTGGCCAATCTGAAGGCGCTTTTCGGTCAGCGGGTCAAATTTGTGGTGCTCATCCTGCTCCTTGTTGCGGCGGGAGTCATCGCCTGGCAATCCTTTTTCCGGGAAAGCACGGGCATGGGTACGGGTGGCATGAGCCGTCAGGAAGCGAAAGACAGTGCCCGGCGCCATCTGGACAGGCTGGAAAAGACCTGGGGCGAAGACCTGAAAACCAAAGAATACAGAGATGCCGTGGCAATTTTTGAGAAGGCGGAAAAAGCGGAAAGCGGTCGTGATGCCGTACAGTACTTTTTTGAGGCACAGAGTTCTTTCATTGCCTTGAAAAAAGAAAAGGAAAACGCCAGAATCAAAGAAAAGGAAGAAGAGGCCAAGGCTGCGGAACTGGCCGCATTGGAAGCGGAAAAGAAAGCGGCCGACGCTGAAAAAGAGGAGGAGGAAGACACGAGCCCTCTCGCCAGCCAGGTGGTCCAGGTGGAAAATAAAATCATTGATCTCGGAGGCGGCACTACTCTGGAACTGGTCTGGATTTCCTCCGGTGTTTTCCTTATGGGCGATGATGTATACGGAGGCGGCAACCGACGGGGCGGCAAGGTCAGCGATACCAGTCCGGCCCGGGAAATCTGGATTCCCAAAGGATTCTGGATGGGCAAATACGAAGTGACCCAGGCCCAGTGGACCGCTGTTATGGGGAACAATCCCAGCCGTTTCAACGACGACCCTCAATTCCCTGTGGACAATGTGAGTTGGAACGACAGCCAGAGATTTATTGAGCAGCTCAATGCACGTGTTCCCGGCGGTGGATTCAGATTGCCCACGGAAGCCGAGTGGGAATATGCGGCCCGGGCCGGAAGCAACGCACCTTTCTTCCATGGTTCCAGCTCGGACAAACTGAAAGAATATGGATGGTGTTCCCTGAACAGTGCGGGGACCTCTCATAAAGTGGGCGAGAAACCCGCCAATCCCTGGGGACTGCATGATACGAGCGGCAACCTGCTCGAATGGGTACAGGACTGGTACGATGCCGAATATTACAAGGTCGCCCAATCCGCCTATCCTGTAGGTCCGACCACGGGGATTTATAAAGTGCAGCGCGGCGGATCCTGGAGCGTACCGGAATCAGGGTGCAGCAATGCCGTCCGGCATTATGCCATGCCCGATATGTTTATGGATACCTATGGCTTCAGACTGGCACGAACAGCCCGGGAATCGAAGGATGAACAATAAAAAACGGTGATCCGGAGAGGCCGGACCACCGTGGAATATGCTGGTAGCGGTGCACGGATTCGAACCGCGGACTCGTGGATTATGATTCCACTGCTCTAACCAACTGAGCTACACCGCCTTATCTGTCATTAAGTATACCAGATGGGGAATATAAAATTCCACTTTATATTCGGTAAAAATGGTGTTTTTTTGCAGGGTATTTTCACCACAGCGCTGCACAGCAGCAAGCAAATGATACTTTCCAATTGAACCAGGTCAATCACTGAACACACGGAAAAATACATCTTTACCGAAGAGATGACACTGATACGACCTTCCTTAGAACCACTGATTAACACTGATAAATTAAAGACCTTGGGTCGCGCAGCCTGGGAACGCCAATTTCCACATTGGCAAGACACCCGGGAAAAGACCGTGACTTATGTATGTATTTGACGGGAGAACAAAGACTCAGAGTTCACAAAGGCTTTTATTTTATTCTTGGTTGGCAAAAGACCTGTTGTCGCATCACTGTTTGCAAAATGTCAATGTCATAACACGCTGTCCGCCAATGTGGAAATTGGCGTTCCCAGGAATGGCTTTCAACGTCTTTCACGTTTTTCCGAAGCATTATTTGTTCATGATTGTCGGAAGACAGTTTGCCGAATCGAGAATCCCACAACATCTTGAAAATATATGACTTGCAGAGGCAGCAATATGAACTTCTTCGAAAAAATAATGGATGATGACGGGTGTAACACGAAGAAAGAAGAGGAAGAGGCTTATCTGTCTCCCCGCAGTCTCTTTTGTATCCCAGGATATGCCTACGCCCCGCCCACATCTGACGGATCCGTCAGATCCGACTGATCCGACCTATTACCTATCTGGACATCCATGCCCGGGAATCGGTACAATAAAGGCCTGTTCCAGCAATCGCAGGAGGGTTAGCATAATTGGTAATGCACCGGTCTTGAAAACCGGCGGCTTCGGCCTTGAGGGTTCGAGTCCCTCACCCTCCGCCATTTTTTCATTCTCTCTTTTCCTCTCTTCCTTCTTTCCTCTGTCGAGGGGGCTGTGCAATCTATCGTGAAGGACGACCTTCCCCCACTCCCTGGGAATCATGCGGGACGGCCCGATCAGTAAAAACCCGACCAATAAAAAGGAGTGGTTTCATGGCTTGGATCGTTCTGACCGCAGCGGGTATTCTCGAAGTTGTGTGGGCTTATTACATGAAGCTTTCTGTGGGCTTCAGCCGACCTCTTCCCACAGCGATCACTCTGGTCGCCATGATCGCCAGTTTCGCCCTTCTTGGCTGGGCCATGAAATCGCTGCCTCTGGGTACTTCCTATATCATCTGGACGGGTATCGGTGCTGTGGGCGCTTTCTTCGTGGGGATCTTTATTCTCGGCGAAGACGCAAGTGCATTGAGGATTCTGGCGGCTGTACTGATTGTATCGGGGCTGGTGCTGATGAAGATAGCGAGTCCTCAATAAGAGCAGCCGAGCGCATTATGAACGGGGCTGTTTGCGTCGGAAGATGGCGGCCACCTGCTGGCGCAATGTTCTGTTGCAGGGTTGTTTGCCGAAACGGGCCGCTTCATAGTGGCGAGCGAATGCTTCGGCTGCGGCATAATCGACGGTGACCTTTTCTTTGAGCTGATGGAGGACTTCAGCCGGAGTATGGTTCTCCACCTGTATCCCCGTGCCTTTCCCTTTTTTCAGGAATCGGCGCCAGGCTTCCCGGGCCTGCTGCTGATCAGGCGACAGGGGGAAGGGCTCTTTTTGTTTCCTGCTCTGTCGGATGAGCATAACGATGAGAAGCAGGAAAAGGACGGGTACTGCGATGAAGATCCAGGGGGTCGTTTCCGTATAATCTTTTGCCGTTTGCTCGGTGGCACTTTCCTTTTTTTCGGGAGTTCCGGCCGGGTGATCTTTTAAATTACCCTTCTTTTTCCAGGGCCAGGGGAGGTTGTCGAGGCGAAGGCCGCCCTGAAAACCGACGACTTCCTGGAACCAGAACATCTTTGCACGGAGCACATAGAGAGACCAGGCCATGCGCATGCGGTTGAAGGCCGCCATATCGTCAACGGGCTGGGGCGAAGGGTCAAAGCGTATCCAGCCGACTTCAGGAAAGAGAGCTTCCACCCACAAATGGGACATGCTCGCCCGGATGATCCAGGCATCGTCGGCACTGGAATATTCGCCGCCGCGATAGCCGCTCACGACGCGTGCGGGCACATCGAGAGAGCGGATCATGAGTGCCAGGGCTGTCGCATAAAATTCGCAATGGCCCGATTTGATATCGAGCAAAAAGGCATCAATACCGTGTTCTTCGGGCAGGGCGGGCAAGTTGAGGGTATAGACGAATTCACCGCTGCTGAGCCAGCTTTCCAGAGCCCGTATTTTGTCGTAGAGGGTAGGGGCGTCCCGGGTGATCTCCCGCACTTTCGCCAGGGTTTCAGGCTGGAGATCCTGAGCCGTGAGCATTTTGTAATCCCGGGAGTCCATATAGTCATAATAGGGCTTCGCTTCGCGCAATCGTTCCGGGTCTATGATGGTGATTTCAGAGTTTGCCTGATATTGCAGACGTCGCGGACCGGCTGTCTGCAGGCTGATGGTGAAGTCGTCGCCGCCCTCCCAGGCGATGAGTGCGCGGGTGCCGGAATCTTCCACACTGACGGAGAGCGGTTTGTCGAGAGCAGGAACACCCTGATCGGGGACGTCGCCCATAAAAATCTGCTGCTGGACACGTTTCCGGCCCCGCACATGTTTACGCGCAATATCACGCCCACCGGCCGCCTTGGCGAAAATGCGCTGGCGGGAAAGACTTTTTTCCACACCGGGTTCATAATTGGCCTGAAGGCCTCTGCGCGACCATTCATTTTCAAAAAAACGGTTCAGAGTCGTAATACGCCAGTACATGCCGCCCAGCTGTGCATTCTCACGGTCACTTTCCCCGGGAAGACGCACGTGCATCATGACACTGGCCGATTCATAAACACTTGTGCCGCCCGTGATACGCACAGTCTCGGACAGACCGGTAAAGGCAAAGCGTGGATCCTGACGGCCCATCCATCCCGCTTCCACACGGGGGGTGAAGAGAAAAGAGACAATGGTGATGGCCAGTGCCAGACAGGACAGAAGAATCATATTGACTACGAAGCCGAAGTCCAGCCTTCCGCCAGGTTGGGGCCGTGATTTTTTTGCGCCTTTTCTATAAAGCTCTATGAGGGGCGAAGGAGGCGAGCTCATCTGTTCATGGTACATTTTGACCAGTGAGAATGCCCATACGGAAGATACGGCGAAAAGAAAGAAGGCAATGGCGATAAGGGGTTCCGGAGACTGGACTACAGCGGCCAGAAGCAGAAAAAAGGCCATGAGAAATATTTCGTAATATACACGACTGCTTTTCAGTCCGGTCATGAGATAGAACTGGATGAAGATGACGAGAAAAATAACGGCATCCATCAATCCGTAAAGTTGCAGTGAAAAGGGGATGAAGACAAGCCAGAGAAGAGCAACGATCCTTCGTGCGATGCGGAAGAGTTTGAATTTTTTTTCGAGCCATTCGCCCAGGGGCATGGCCGGCAGAAAGACGGCCGGGAAAAAGAGAAAAGCCAGGCCGTAGCGATATACTGATGCGAGGGCCAGATATCCGGAAAAGACAAGAAATAAGGTTGCTATACGGAGTGCCAGATGGAGTCGTTTACCCATAGATGACCTCCGAAAGATCCACTTCGACAACGTTCTGCTGCTGTCCGCCGTCCAGACTCAAGTCCTGGTTCAGGGAAATAAGCAGGAGCCTGAGGGGTTCGGAAAGGAGCCGTCCCACTTCCTGCTCATAGTCATTCCATTGTTTGTCTTCCCGGGGATTGATGCGTGCGAGGGCGTCCAGAATACGCTGCTGCTGACCGGTACCACGGCCGGGCTGGACTCTCATGTCAGGAGCGACAAAACCGACACTGTATTGCCGGCCCAGAAGGGTGATCATGAGCGATGCTGCAATATCGATCATCTCTTCGAAGGCTTCTTCAAAGTTCTCATCGTTATTGCGACGGGTATCGAGCATGAAGACGAGGGTTCGGGAATGGCCGGCCCCTGTTTCTTTTACCATGAGTTTGCCCATGCGCGCTGTGATGCGCCAGGCGATGGTGCGCATGTCATCACCGGAGATATATTCGCGGATGGTGAAAAACTCGTCACCTTCACCACGGATGAGACGTGGCGTTCCGGTGGCATGAAGGCTCTGTTCAATGCCGGCTGTCCGGGCCAGAGTCACCTGGGGATAAACGAGAATTTCATGGGCGTCGGCATAGTGTTTTCTATACTCGATGAAGCCGAAGGGAAAAGAACTTTTCACTGTAAGAGGGGGCAGAATATAGACTCCCCGACGGGGAAGCATATGATGGGCTGACATGGCAATGGTTGAGGAAGGCGGTACGCGCAGGACATAACCGGCCGCTTCGATGCCGCTTTCCAGACGCAGCGAAAAAGAGGAGAAGAATCGTTTGCTGTTTTGCAGCTGTGCCGTATAGACGAAGGGAGTATTGCGATAGACGGCATGGGGCACCTGTCGGCCCATGGTCAGGCCTCTGAGCATCCAGATGCCTGAAGCCAGGGAAAGGATGAACATGCCCAGAACTGCACTGAAGACAATATACAGAAGGTTTTCTCCCGTGTTCCAGGCGGCGAGAAGGAGCACCACCAGAATGATCACCAGTATCAGACCGGCCAGGGTAATACGTGGAAAGGCCCTATGTCCCTGCAAAAGGATCATTGTTATTGGGGCACCTTGATATGGCTGAGGATTTCGCGGACAATACGTTCTCTTTCCCGGGCGGCTGCGGCCAGATCAGCTCCCCGTGATTTGACGAGAAGGCGGTGTGCCAGAGCAGGGCCGGCCAGGGTACGCACGTCATCGGGGACCACATAATCGCGTCCGGCGATGAGAGCAAAGGCCTGGCTGGATTCGTACAGAGCCTGTGCTCCCCGGGGACTGGCTCCCAGACGTACCTGATCATGGGTGCGTGTTGCCCGGACAATTTGCAGGATATAGTTTTCCAGGGAAGGGTCCACATGCACTTTTCCCACAGCCTGCTGGAGTGCCTGGAGTTGTTCCGCATCCAGAGCGGGTACCAGTGCGGCGATGGCGTCGACAGGATCATGGCGGCGCATGATTTTCAGTTCATCGTCCTCGGGAGGATAGCCGATATCCACGCGGAGCATGAATCGGTCGAGCTGCGATTCGGGCAGGACATAGGTACCTTCGTGCTCAATGGGATTCTGTGTGGCGATGACCATGAAAGGCGCAGGCAGCTGATGGGTGATCCCGTCAACGGAGACGGTATTTTCACTCATGGCTTCCAGGAGAGCGCTTTGCGTTTTGGGCGGCGTACGGTTGATTTCGTCGGCCAGTACGATATTGGCGAAAATGGGACCCCGCCTGAAGACGAATTCATTGGTCCGTGTATCGAGAATGGAAATGCCCAGCACGTCGGAGGGGAGCATATCGCTGGTGAACTGTATGCGGGAAAAGGAGCATTTCACCGATTTTGCGAGACTCTGGGCGAGGGTGGTTTTTCCGATACCGGGCACGTCCTCAATAAGCAGGTGCCCTCGGGCGAGGAGGGCGACCGTACACAGGGTGACGACGTCTCTTTTACCGTACACAACCTGCTCAACAGTATCGATGAGCAACCGGACACTTTCATGGGGATTGGAATTCATCAGCATCCTTTCCAGGGGTCGGGTTATGCCCTTGTCATGCAAAGGCCATCAAAGCCATCGTTCGAACCATTCGTCGGCCACTTCCATGGTTTCCGGGGCTATGGTATGTCCGTCGTGGTGTGTGAAGTGGTCTATCGCATCGGAGGCACCCAGCAGCTTATAAATCTTCGCCGCACTGTTCACGGCTTTCTGGCAGCTTTTGGGTTTGTCGTGGAGCGCATTGGAGGTGGAAGTAATGACCTGCACGGGCGTGGGTGCGGCCAGTGCCAGTATATGCTCCCAGTCAAAGGGATAATTCTCTTCCTGACATTGCTGAATTTTCGGGAGGAGCGTCAGGTTTTCGAGGCCGGCCCAGCCTCCGGCGAAGCGATCACCTGTGAAGCGGGTGAAGCCGCAGCTGGCGACACAGGCCTGGATGCGGTCATCACAAGCCGCCAGAAGCAGTGCGTTGAATCCTCCCAGCCCATGACCGATGACACCGATACGCGTCGTATCCACACGCTTGCTTTCGCAGAGAATATCGAGAGCCCGTTTGTGATCAGCCAGCATTTTGGCTGCAAAGCTTGTCTTTTTGTTTGCTTTGTAAAAGGAACGGGTGTCATAGGGTTCGCGTTTTCCATCCTGGCGCTTGTTGACTGTAGGCATGTCAATGGCCATGGAAATATACCCGAATTCAGCGTAATGCTGTGCAAAGGCCAGGCGCAGGTTATCATCCAGTCCGGCGGCCTCGTCTTTTCCTGACGGGCTTTCGTGATGGCAGCAGAGAATGGCAGGAACTTCTTCGCGTCCATCAGGGATAAAGACCCAGGCGCTGGCGAGTTCGTTCTCCGTAATGTTGAATACAATCTGGCGCCGTGTAACGCCGTGAACCTCCTGCTCGTCATGCAAGCGCAACTGAAGATCCAGAGCGGCTCCCGGTCGGTAGTTCAAGGCGCCGTAAAACTGTTCTTCAATCCCTTTGCGTATTGTCGGCCACTCTACCAGACTTGAAATTTTATTGAGATCCAGCATGTTGCATATATTCCACTCGTGCGAGTTATATTCTCTGTTTCGGGAAGACATCGGTGTGCATGATAAACTGATTGAGCGTAAGCGGCAATGGTTATAACATACTCACAGGCCGCTTATCATATCAAGTTGATCACCCCGGGATAAAGAAAAAACGATTTGTTTCATATTTGCATATCAATACACTATAATCTGAAACAGTGTGAACTACTGTTATTGGCAATGATGCAGGGCGAAAACAACCATGGCCTCTGAAAAGAAACAAACAGCGCAAATCAAAGCAGCGGAAAAGCATGGAAAACTGTCTGCGGAAATTGAGCAGCACAGTTACAGGTATTATGTCCTGGCCGAACCGGTCATCTCCGACCGGGATTTTGACCGGCTTCTGGAAGAACTGATCAGACTGGAGGAACAGTATCCCGAGCTCGTCACGCCGGAATCGCCCACGCAGCGTGTGGGAGGCATGCCCGTGGAAGGCTTTGCCCATGTAACCCATGAAGTGCCCATGCTCTCCATTGACAACAGTTATAACGAAATGGATATCCGCAACTTCGATCAGCGGATCCGCAAACTGCTGGGGAATGAAGCGCTGGACTATATTGTGGAGCTGAAGATGGACGGCCTGTCCATGAGCCTGCGCTATGAAGAGGGACTTCTGGCACGGGCCGCTACACGGGGTGACGGAGTCACGGGTGATGAAGTGACCGAAAATGTGCGTACCATCCGCTCCTGTCCCTTGCGTTTGCGAAGTGTTGAAAGTGAAGACACGCTTTTCCCGGAAGATCTTTCCCGGCCTGAAGTATTGGAAGTGCGGGGCGAAGTGTATATGCGCATAGACACGCTGGCCCGGCTCAATGAAGCGCGGGAAGCGGAAGGCCTGGAACTTTTCCGAAATCCCCGGAACACGGCTGCGGGAAGTCTGAAACTGCTGGATCCGCGGGCCGTCGCCAAGCGGGACCTCCAGTTCATGGCCTATGATATCGTGACCGGGCTGCCCGATGCGATTGAGACCCATGATGGAGTTCTTCAGTATCTGGAAACACTGGGCTTTCCCGTAAACAGACATCACAGGCGCTGTGCGGACATTGAGGAGGTGGTTGCCTTCTGCAATCATTGGAATGAGGCGCGGCACGACCTTCCTTATGAAATCGACGGGATGGTCATCAAAGTGAATACCCTGGAACAGCGCGAGCGTCTGGGCCGTACAGCCAAAGCCCCCCGCTGGCTCATTGCCTACAAATTCCCTGCGGAAACGGCACGCTCCACCCTGCGTAATATTGTCATTCAAGTGGGCAAAAGCGGTGTCTTCACGCCCGTGGCGGAGTTGGATCCCGTGGCGCTGGGCGGTTCCATCGTGCGCCGTGCGAGTCTGCACAACTTTGAAGAGTTGCAGCGCAAAGACCTGCGTATCGGCGATGTGGTCGAGCTGGAAAAAGCGGGAGAAATCATCCCTCAGATTCTGCGCTATATCCCGGAAGAACGACCTGCAGGTGCAAAAGCTTTTGAAATTCCCGAGCACTGTCCCGCCTGTGGAAATCCCGGAGTGAAGGATCCGGAAGGCGTGTACTACCGGTGTCTGAATACGGCCTGCCCGGCACAGGTGCGCGAACGGCTGCGTTTTTTCGCCAGCAAAAGCGCTCTGGATATCGCCGGGATGGGTCCGGCCATTGTGGAGCAACTGGTAGAAAAAGAACTTGTCGTGAATCCCGCTGATCTGTATACGCTGCGCTTGGACGACCTCATGTCCCTGGAGCGCATGGGCGAGAAATCAGCGACCAATCTGTTGCAAGCCATTGAAGCTTCAAAGAAAATGCCGCTGAACCGGCTCATTGTGGGGCTGGGTATCCGCCATGTGGGAGCACGCATTGCCTCTTCATTGGCAAAGCACTTCGGAAGTCTCCATGCTCTGGCGGCGGCGGATCAGGAGAGCCTGACACAGGTGGAAGATGTGGGGGATATCATTGCCGACAGCATCCTCAGCTATTTCAGCGTAGTCGAAAACCGGCTGATGCTGGATCGTCTGGAAAGCTATGGATTGACCCTGGCAGCGGAACAGAAAACGGAAGAAAGTACGCCGGGTCTGCTGGAAGGAAAGTCTTTTGTCGTCACCGGCACATTGACCACATACACGCGCAACGAGATACACGCCCTCATCGAAGAAGCCGGGGGACGTCCCGTTTCGGCTGTGAGCAAAAAGACGGATTATCTCATTGCCGGCGACAATGCGGGATCCAAACTGACCAGAGCCCAGTCTCTGGGCATCCCCATTCTCACAGAGGCGGAATTTCAAGCCCTGATTACCGGCGGGAAGGATGTTGCCCATGAGTGAATGCATTGTCCTTTGCCCGGAAATACTGGATCAGGATGGCGGTGCGGCCATGTACAAAGCTCTGTTGAAGCAGTGGAGCCGCCGCAACACTTCCCTGATCCTGGATTTTTCAGCCACAGAAAGCATTGACTCTTTCGGCGGCGCCTGGATCATCAAGGCATCCGGATTTGCACGCAGAAAGGATGTGCCCTTTTCGTGGAAAGGACAGCGGGAATCACTGTGCGACTTTCTGGAGATGCTCGCCCCCTCTCTTCAGAGTTCTCCGCCCGAAGCGGCGCGAAGTCCCGGCCCTCTGGAAAGTCTGGGGGCGCTCATCCTTTCCGTCAAAGACGAAACAGGCGAATTCATCTCCCTCTGTGTGGATACGATTTACTGGACACTCATCGCACCCTTTGAAGGAAGAGGCTTCCGCTTCAATGCCTTCATGGATGAAGTCCACGAGATGGGCGTGCGGGCTGTGCGCATTGTCTGTCTCATGAACTTTCTGCTGGGGCTCATCATCGCCATGCTCTCGGCCAAACAGGTGGAGTCTTTCGGCATCCAGATTTACGTGGCCAATCTGATTTTCATCGGCTTCGCCCGGGAGCTTGCGGCCATCATGACGGCCGTGGTGGTATCGGCCCGGAGCGGCGCAGCCATTGCCGCGGAACTGGCGACCATGACCGTTCAGGAAGAAATTGATGCACTGCGGGGCATGGGCATCAGTCCTGCGCAATATCTGGTCACGCCGAAGCTCCTCGCCATGCTGGTGGTTCTCCCCTGTCTGGCAACACTGGGACTCATCTCCGGGGTTCTGGGCGGTGCGGTGTGGGGCATTTTTGTTCTTGGTTTCCGGCCCTTCATGTGGTATAACCAGACGCTGGAATCGGCGGCCATGGACGATATCATGCAGGGCATGTTGAAGACCTTCTTCTTCGCCATCGCCATTGTCATGATCGGCTGTCACAACGGTTTTCGTGTGAAGGGCGGATCCCGGGGTGTGGGGCTCATGACGACGCGCGCTGTGGTAATGGACATTTTTTCGCTGATCTGCATTGATATTGTTTTTGCAGTCATTTTTTACTATATTCTGGGATAAGGATTTCACACAGATTCATGAGCGATACGATGATCACAGTTGATAAACTCGTCTCTCACTATGGTACCCATAAAGTACTGGACGGGGTCTCCTTTGAAGTGAAGAAGGGCGAAATATTCATGATCATCGGAGGCAGTGGCTGCGGGAAGAGTACGCTTCTGAAACAGATGTGCGGCCTGTTGAAACCCACGAGCGGGCATATCATGTATAGGGGCCGGGATCTGGCTGCCATGGACGAGGAGGAAATGAGTGCCATGCAGCGCACCATCGGCATCGCTTTTCAGTCGAGCGGCCTTTTCAACTCCATGACAGTGGGTGAAAATGTGGCCATGCCCATGCGTGAATTCGGCGGAGTGGATCCGCAACTGATCGATGAACTCGTGCGTTATAAATTGAGCCTGGTGGGTCTTGCCCACGCACAGCATCTCATGCCTTCGGAGCTGTCGGGAGGCATGCGCAAACGGGCGGGACTGGCCCGGGCCATCGCACTGGATCCCGATCTTGTTTATTTTGATGAACCCTCCGCAGGGCTGGATCCCATCATGGCGGCCGGGCTGGATCATATGATTCTGAAGCTGAAATCTCTGTTACAGACCACCTTTGTCATTGTCACCCATGAGCTGGACTCCATCCGTCTGGCGGCCGATCGCATTCTGATGCTGGATCTGGGTGAGGTCGTATTCTGCGGCACCCTGGAAGAAGCGGCCGCATCGCAAGTGGACCGGTTGAGGCAGTTTTTTGATCGCCGTGCTGATGACTTTATCGTGCAGCGCAATATCAGCCTGTGATGGTTGAAGAAAAGGAATACAGATAAGTGGCCACTCGAAAACAAAAAATAAAAGTCAGCCTGTTCCTGATTGTCTGCCTGACGATCATGGTCGTGTCCACAGCTGTCATCTCGGGCATGTACAAAGAACCGGGCATCTACTATTGGATGGAATTCAACGAGTCCATTCTCGGCCTTTATGAAGGGGGCATGGTCGAATATCTCGGAGTGCCTGTAGGCAAGATACGGGACATCTATGTAACGGGCAACCAGGTGGCTCATGTTGAAATTGTCATCAATCCGCAAAAGGTGACCCTCCATGAAGGGGTTCAGGGGCAACTGGTCATTTACAGTATCGCTTCGGGCACCATGGCCGTATCCCTGAGCGGCGGCAATAAAAACGGGGAAGCCCTGCCGGAATATACACAGATTCCCACGAAACCCAGCACCATCGAAGCTTTCAGTACCCAGCTCTCCGACATTCTCGGTGATGTGTCGGATATCTCCTCGTCCATCAAAGGGCAGCTGGCTCAGCTGGATGAAAGCGCTGTGAAAGATATTGTGGATCAGACCCAGACCCTGATGAGCAAAGGTGAAGTTTTCGTGGACGATACCTCCAAACTGATCCGGGAGACCACGGAAACGGTTCAGGATATCCGGGCCCATGCCGATAAACTGGTGGCCAATCTGGAACTGCGCAGTGAAGAGGCTTCCAGTCTCATCAAAAAACTGGAGCAGCTTGTGGAGATTTCCACGACACGGGCCGAGCAGCTGGATATCGAAACCTTGCAGGAACAATTCAGCGAATTGCTGACACAGGTGACCAATGCGGCCACACAAATGGATTCCACCGTGGCGAGCATGGATATTGTCGCCCAGGATATTGTTCATCAGGCCGGCAATGTGGAATATTCACTGCGCGGAACCCTGGTTGAGTTCCGGGACTCACTGGAAAGCATACGCATCATGATCAATCAGATTAAGGAAGATCCCTCCTCCCTGATTCGGGGAAGAGGTCGGATCAAAGAAAACGAATAAGGCTGGAGACATATCATGCGCGCCAAAGCAGTTCTTTTTTCATCCATCCAACTGATGGCAGGGATTGTCCTGCTCCTGTCTGTTACCGGCTGTCTGTCGGCACCGGTCATCCAGAAAACACTTCATTTCTCGCTGGCACCGGAAGTCACCGTGGAACAAAGTTCCCCTCTGGACTATACCCTGGGCATACGGCCCCTGCCCACGACACGGGTCTATGGCTTGCCTCTGGCCTATCTGGATCACAGCTTTCAGATTGGATACAGAGTCCGTGAGGAATGGGCGGAACAGCCCACAGCCGTGGTGACCCGCGCTGTTCAGGATGCCATTGCCGCAACGGGCCGCTTCAAAGATTCGGGCAATGCCGCCGATATGGTCCGACCCGATCTGCTCATGACAGGTGAACTCCGGGCCTTCCATGAAAACCGGACAGAAGAAGCCGGAACCGTGGAACTGACCGTTCATTTTCAACTGCGCCATTCCACAGTGAAGGCACTCTTGTGGTCGGACACCTTGACGGAAAGAGAGCCTGTGGAATCCAGCAGCGGGCTGGATGTTGCCCGGGCAATGAATATCGCACTGGAACGGATGGCCACCCGGGTAGCACAAGCGGTCTGCATGCTGGAAATTCCGCCCAGAGAAGAGCTGATCGTCACACCGTGAACAAAAGCCGGATATGATCTCTTGACAACCCTCAGCTCTTCACTACTTTTCTGTAACGGGCACGACGGTTTTCAAAGAGACGGCTGCCCAGTTCACGGAGTCGCCATTCTTCGTATTCGCTGTAATTGCCCTGGAACCAGCGAACCTGTCCCTCCCCCTCAAATACAAGAAGATGGGTGCAGATCCGATCCAGGAAAAAGCGGTCGTGGCTGATAACCAGCACGCAGCCGCTGAAATTCAACAGAGCCTCTTCAAGGAGCCGGAGCGTGTTCACATCAAGGTCGTTGGTGGGCTCGTCGAGGAGCAACACATTGCCGCCATCTTTCAACAGCTTCGCCAGATTGCAACGGTTTCTTTCGCCACCGGAAAGCTGGCTGGCCATCTTCTGCTGGTCGGCACCGCGAAAGCCGAATTGTGCCAGGTATTTGCGCACAGGGACACGAAGTTTTCCCAGTTCAATCTCTTCCACACCGCCACTCACCTCATCAAGGAGGCTCAGATCATTTTGCAATGCGGAACGCTCCTGATCCACATAGGAAAACTTGACGGAGCTTCCCGTAACAATGCTTCCGGTGTCAGCGTCTTCCTGGCCCAGAAGCATGCGCAGAAGCGTTGTTTTACCCGTGCCGTTGGGACCGATGATCCCCACGAGTGCCGCTTTGGGCACGATGAACTCCAGATTCTCAAAGAGAACATGTTCATCGTAAGCCTTGGAGACGCCCTTCACTTCGATGACCTGATCACCGAGGGTCGGGCCGGGAGCGATGTGAATGACTGAGCCGTCGCCCCGATCCTGAGCACTTTCCCGGGCAAGCAGCTGCTCATATTGACCGAGCCGGGCCTGGCTCAGATCTTTGCGCGCTTTGTTGCTCATCCGTATCCAGTCCAGTTCCCGCTGAAGAGCGCGGCCCCGGGCTGACTTCGCCTTTTCACTCTCAGCCAGCAAACTCAGTTTCTGCTCCAGCCAAGAAGAGTAATTGCCCTCCCAGGGAATGCCACGGCCACCGTCCAGCTCCAGAATCCACTTGGTGACATTGTCCAGAAAATAGCGATCGTGGGTGACGATCAATACCGTACCGGGATAATCGCGCAGTTGCGTTTCAAGCCAGTCAACCGTTTCCGCATCCAGATGGTTCGTCGGCTCGTCCAGCAGCAGCAGATCAGGACGTTCCAGCAGAGCTTTGCACAGAGCGACCCGACGTTTTTCACCGCCGCTCAGTGTGCTGATGATCCGCTCGTCATCGGGAAGGCACAAAGCTTCACTGGCCTGATTGAGTCGCTGATCGAGACTCCAGGCATCAGCGGCATCAAGCTGATCCTGAAGAATGCCCATGCGATCCAGCGCCTTCTGCATTTCATCATCGTCAGTGATTTCCGCCATGCTCATGGACAGGGCATCAAATTCGCCCATCAGCTCCTGAATATCGCCGAAGGCATCTTCCAGAGTTTCCCGGACGCTTTTATCAGGATCCAGTACAGGCTCCTGAGCCACCATACACGCCGTATATCCTTTGGACAGTTCGGCACGGCCCCGGAAATCATCGTCGAGTCCGGCCATGATCCGCAGAATCGTTGATTTACCGGAACCGTTCTCACCGACAATGCCTATTTTCGCTCCGGGAAAAAAGCAAAGGTTGATATCCTTGAGCACTTGCTTCTGCCCGTAAAATTTGCTGAGCCCAAGCATGGTGTAGATGTATTGTTCGGCCATGAACTGTCTCCTCGGGAAAGTTGAAAATAAGAACAGCCGTTATTGTACAGGATAGAGAGGTGTACAGGGCAGCCCGCCAGCAACGAAATGATTCTTTCTTTTTTTCACCACAGAGGCACAGAGAGCACAGCGGACCGCAGCGCAGCACAGCCGCAACCGGATGATGTTTTTTTTCTAACTACGAAGTCAGCTCGGACAGGTCGGTTCACTAAGAAAGAAGAGGCGAAGGCCTGATGTCTTCCCAATGCCCATCTGAACCTCAAGAGAACACTCTCGCCTGCGTCATTCCTGCGAAAGCAGGAATCTTAAGGTGACATGAGGACTTGAATATACGCAAGATTCCTGCTTTCGCAGGAATGACGCGGGTGCTGGCGAGT
>JAAYJV010000149.1 GCA_012522755.1 Candidatus Hydrogenedens sp. | reverse complement strand
CGGTTGGAGGTCAGGATATTTGTGCAGGATCAGTGGACAAAGTGGACGTGTTAAGACCACAGATTTTTTATGCCATCTGTATTTCTCCCAGCCTTTTTTTCTGACCTTATAATAAGTATCAGCTTCATGATTGAATCAGGGGCAGGAATCAGGTACCATATTCTTTTCAGGGATATGTCTTCTTCAGAATATTCCGGCATTATTTTTTTTTTGCTGTTATAACCCCAGCACAGGGAGAAAGTTCATCATGTCAGAGATCAAAAAAACTGCAAGCGAAACTTCCGGTCAGGGAAATCTGAACCGTCGTTCCTTCATTAAAACAGCGGGTGCCACAGCTCTTGCCGGGTTCGCGGCGAAGAGAGCCCATGCTTCCGTATACAAATCCATTCTCCCCGCTTCGGTGCTGGGAGCCAATGAAAAATTGTATACCGGTCATATCGGTATCGGCGGGATGGGCCGCTCCAATCTCGGTTTTGCCTTGCAGCGTGATGATATTCAGCCTGTGGCCATTTGCGATATTTACAAGAAAAATCTTTTCCGTGCCTCCCAGATGCTGAAGCAGAAATTTCCTGACTTTGAACAGTACAAGGATTTCCGTGATCTTCTGGAAAACAAAGATGTGGATGCTGTCGTTATTGCCACGAGCGACCACTGGCATTGTTTGTGCACGCTCTTCGCAGCCGATGCGGGCAAACACATTTATTGTGAAAAGCCTCTGAGCACGACCATTGCCGAAGGGCATGCCATGGTTGACGCGGTGAAGCGCAACGGCATCGTCTTCCAGGGCGGCAACATGCAGCGCAGCGGCACCCACTTCCAGGAAGCGGTGGAGCTGGTCAAGAGCGGATACATCGGTGATATCGCTCACGTGGAAACCTGGTCTCACGACCAGGACAATATTCAGAGCATCGGTATGGGCGATGACGATCTTGCGAAATACGAAGGCGATGATTACGGCATTGACTGGGATTTCCATCAGGGTTGGGTCGAGCATCGTCCCTTCAACATAAACCGGTGGATCTATAATTTCCGCTGGTTCCTGGAATATTCCGGTGGCAAGATCACGGACTGGGGTGCGCACCTCATTGATATCGTCCTGTGGGCCATGGGTGAAGAAAAGCAGCCGCTGAGCGTCACTTCTCAGGGCGGCAAATACATTCTTCAGGACAACCGCACGACACCTGATACGCTCGAAGTCGCCTGGCGTTTCGAGGACTATGTGCTCACCTTCAAAAACCGTGTCTGGAATCCGCAGCTTCTCGATGGCAGCTACAGCGACCACGGTATTGTCTTCTACGGTACGCTGGGTATGCTCAAAGTTGACCGTGGCGGCTATGAAGTGAAATCCTTCCCGGCCAATGGCGGTTGCGAAGCTGTGAAAGCCGGTGCGAGTGAATTGAATCAGCCTCACTGGACCAACTGGCTTGAGTGCATCAAATCCGGTGGTACCCCCATTTCCAATATTGATGTTCTTCACAACACGACCCGTGTCTGCCACATCGGTACCTGCTCCTATGTCGCGGGCGCTCATTTCAATTCCGGCGCCACTTTCCAGGATGGCGAACTTCCTGATGAAGCGCCGGCCCATGGCGGTACCACGCTGGGATGGGATGATGCCACACAGCGTTTCAACCAGGGAGATCCCGAGGCTGTGGAGATTGCCAATGCCTGGGCATATCGTGAATACAAGAACGGTTGGAGTCTGAAAGCTCCCTACCGCACTGCATAGATCTTTCTCGTTCCATTCTCCTTTCTCCGGACGGCTTCATCAGTGTATGATGATGAGGCCGTCCTCTTTTTTCGGACAGGATTTGAAGGAATCATCATGGCTCTCCCTCGCAAGTTCAGTGGCCTGTCACTTCGCAAAAAAATTATTTATGGTTTTCTCCTGCTGATGCTTCTTGCTTATGTGATGTTGCTCGGCATCTACAAATGCATGGAAGATCGCTTTTTATACTACCGTCGCAGTGTGGAAATGGGGGATACGCCCGCTCATCGCGGCTGGCTCTATGAAGATGTCTTTGTGGAGACTTCCGACGGGAGAAGTTGCGGGTGGTGGATTCCTCTGGAAGGTGCCCGGGGCGTCGTGCTTTTTTCCCATGGCAGCGGCCGCAACAATTCACACTATCTGCGTGATGCCGAATTGTATCGGGCCTGTGGTTTTTCAGTGCTTCTTTATGATTATGGCGGCTACGGAAGAAGCGAGGGGAAGTCTTCGGAAGCACGCTGTTATGAGGATGGCCTGGCTTTTTACAAGTATCTGCTGGAGGTGCGGAAAATTCCAGCAGAGCGTATTGTATTAGCCGGTGCGTCGCTGGGATCGGGAATCACCACCCGGCTGGCAACGGAAATACGGCCGGGCGCCATGATCCTGGAGGCGGCCTTCACATCATTTCCGGATGCCCAGGAAGATGCTCATTGGGTGGGAAAAATTGTACTGCCCCAGCTTTTCGCAAAAAACCGTTTTCCGAATCTGGAGCGTATCCGAAATATCTATTGTCCTGTGCTGATTGTACACAGTCCCGATGACGGAACTATTCCCTTTTCTCATGGTGAGCGGCTCTATGAGGCGGCGCCGGGATCAAAGACATTTCTGGTTATTACGGGTGGTCATGGCGGTGGAAAATTCAGTTCCGGAGCTCTTTATGCTGATGGACTTTGTGCTTTTCTTGAGGAGCATATAGCGGAAGAGGAATAAGGGATGAGGGATTTTTTACCACAGAGACACAGAGAGTACAGAGGTACACAGAGAAAAAAGAGAAGAAGATTTTTAACCGCGAAAGACGCAAAAAAACGCGAAAAAGAAATGAGAGAAGAGAGGACTGTGGGTAGACCATTGCTTTTAGAATCCTTTAAAGCGTGGAATGTCCTTTCCTGGGAACGCCAATTTCCACATTGGCAAAACAACGCGCAAGCATCTGAATATCACTATAGCCTTGACACGACAACAGCGTTTTAGAGAACCATTGATGGGCAGAGTGGACAGAGTGGACGGAATGGACCAGGTGGACAGAATGACGCCCCTCGCCCATCACTCCTCGCCCTCTTCTCTGTGTGTCTGTGGTAAAATAAACAGACGCATTCCAAGAGGACAGGTGATTATGATTTTAGGTGTAATGAGCGATACCCATGGCAACACGCGGCTCATGCTTCGGGCGGCGGATCAGATGCGCAATGACCACGATGCCCGGTGGTTGATTCATCTGGGTGACAACTGGGAAGATCAGGAATGGCTTTCCATGGCTGGCTATCCGGCGCGGGGCGTACCGGGCTTATGGTGTCCTGAGTATGGGAGTCGCCGTGTGCCCAGGCGGCGTATTGATGATTTTTCAGGCATGCAGATTGCCTATGCCCACACAGTGGAAGATCTGCCTGCTGTAGATCCGGCGATAGAACTGCTTCTGGCGGGTCACACGCACAGAGCCTGCATCTGCATGAGAGAGGGCATCCCTTTGCTGAATCCGGGGCATTTGAAAAACATGCGTGACAGGGGATGCGATGCGTCCTATGGCATCGTGGCGATAGAAGCCGACTGTTTTCATCTGGCTCTTTATCTTCTCAACGGAGACTGTGTGGACGAAAAAACTTTCCGGCGACGAGATGTCGGCGAGGACTCATGCTCTGAGTCATAAAAAGAGCCTGACTGTGAAAAATAGCGATTGCTCTGTGATTCTTTCACTCTTCTTTATATAGAAAGCCTTATCCATGTCTGCTCCTGAAATTACAGCGGAGATGCTGGCCCGTTATGATCGGCCCGGTCCCCGCTATACCAGTTATCCCACTGTGCCTGTCTGGCGCACAGACTTCAGTCCTGAAGATTTCGTGTCAGCCCTTCATCGAGCGGCCGAAACTCCGGAGCACCCTCTTTCCCTATATACCCACATTCCCTTCTGCGAGCGGCGCTGTGCCTATTGTGGCTGCAACACCATTACCAAAGCCACAGAGCAGACCATGGATCATTATCTGGACAGCCTTCTGGAAGAAATGCGTCTGGCCGCATCGCATCTCGGAGAACGGAAGATGCTGGCTCAATGTCATTGGGGCGGCGGTACGCCCACGCACCTCAGTCTCGTCCAGATGGAAAGACTTTTCTCCGCCATTACGAAGCATTTCACTTTTCAGGCCGATGCGGAGATCGCTCTGGAAACCAACCCGAACACGGTGACGGAGGAGACCCTTCGTTTTTTGCGTAAGCTGGGCTTCAACCGGATCAGTTTCGGTGTGCAGGATCTTTCCCCGGAAGTGCAAGGGGCCATTGGTCGCAACCAGAAGGAAGAGGGTATCCGTCAGATGACTGAATTCAGCCGGGAACTGGGATTTCGGGGCATCAATATGGATCTCATTTACGGTTTGCCGCTGCAGCGCCTGGACAGCTGGAGAAGAACCCTGGAAGGCATTATAGCCATGCGTCCTGATCGTGTGGCCGTTTACAGCTATGCTCATCTTCCTCAGCGTTTTGAGCATCAGCGTGTTCTGGACAAACTGCCACGCCCGGGTACGGAAGAGAAATACGCTCTCTTCGTCTATGCCCGTCAGGAATTGATGAAGGCGGGTTATTGCGCCATCGGCATGGATCATTTCGCCGTGCCCGAAGACGAGCTCGCTCTGTCTCTGGGAAGTGGTCAGCTGAACCGGAACTTCATGGGCTATACCGTGAGCCAGACGCCTGATCAGCTGGGGTTGGGTCTTTCGGCCATCAGCGAAATCGGCGGCTGTTACAGTCAGAACACGAAAGAGCTGGCTGTCTACGAAGAGGCTCTTGAGAATAAGGAATTTCCCGTGGAGCGGGGTCTGCGTCTCTCGAAAGATGATCTTATCCGACGCTGGGTCATCCGTCGGCTCATGTGTACCTTCCGTCTGGATCTTGATGAAGTGGACGCACGCTTCCAGATGGACAGTGAGGCCTCCTTCGCCGCAGAACGCACTCTCCTGCAGGCTTATGAAGAGGAGGGGATGATTGAGCTGCATGAGCGATCCTGGGTGCTCACGCCTCTGGGAAAGCCCTTCATCCGCAATATCTGCATGGTTTTTGACGCCTATCTGGAAGGGTCGGGAAAAACACTCTTCTCCCGGACGATTTAAAAAGTCAGTGTGACACGTGATCTCATCCCGGAAATTACCAAAAATCTGAACTATCCTCGGTAGGGGCGAAAAATCTTTCGCCCGTTTATTTTCAAGACTATTGAAGTTTCTGAGTTTATGTACAACCCTTGGATCCTGCGGACGAAAGATTTTTGGCCCCTACCGAGGGTGTTGCTGTTTAATCGGCATAAATGAGGATTGGCATAAAAACCCTCTTTTCTCTTTCTGTGCGCTAAGAATCCTCTCTTATCCGAAAGTATAAGGCTCGCGCATTTCCCGGGCAATATGGCTGTTGGCTTCCTCATCGTCAAAGCCTTGGGTTTCCGGATCCCAATTGAGTTTGCGGCCCACCCACCGGGTGATATTCACCAGATGACAAAGCGTTGTGGTGCTGTGTCCCACCTCCACGGTGGTAATGGGTTTTTCCCGGGAGCGGATACAATCCAGCCAGTTCTGCATATGGTCGTTGCTGACTTCCAGACGCTTTTCTGAATCAGACAGGGGATCCAATGCGATCTCCTTGGGCCGGGCATCATACTTGTTCCGATCCACTTTGATCCTGCCCGCATCACCCACGAAAACACCGCCTCCCGCCGGGCCTTGTCCATCAAGATGCACCGTGATACCGTTGGCATAGCGGAAAGAAACGGGCGCCCATCCGCCTTCGCCTTCAGGCCAAAGTTCCACGGGTCCCGTGCCGTCCATATCCAGAGCCCATTGAATGAGGTCCAGTCCGTGGGGGCCCCATCCCGTCACTTCACCGCCCGAATAGGGACGGTAGGAAATCCATCCCAGAGGCCCCTTGTCATCGGTCTGTCCATTGCCTCTGGGCGCATACAAAAGTTCATGATAGGGACGGGGTTCCGTCTGTCCGCACCACATGTCCCAGTCCATCCCTTCAGGTACGGGATGCTCGCCCAGTTCACATTCCCAGGGACTTGGATAATTATGGGTATGAACAGTATGGATTTTTCCGGCACGGCCGTTGAGAACCAGTTCACAACCGATACGGCTGGCTTCCATGCTGCGCTGCATGCTCCCTGTCGTCACGATACAACCGTGCTTTTCCGCCGCTTCCACCATGAGCTGTCCCTCACGGATGGTGAGGTTCATGGGCTTTTCCACATAGACATCTTTTCCGGCTTCACAGGCATGCACCGTGTTGAGAGCATGCCAATGGTCGGGCGTTGCCACGATGACGGCATCCACATTGGAGTCTTCCAGCAGATCCCTGTAATTCTGATAGGTTGCCGCCTTGCGTGAGCGTTTTTTTGCCCGGATCAAGCGTTGCTCATAACAGTCTGCGAAAGCGACGAGCCGCGCCCCTTTTCTGGGGAAATACTGGCTCATGAGGTCGCTGCCCTGACGGCCCACACCGATAACACCCACACCGATACGGTCATTGGCTCCGGGGCGTCCTTCTCTGGCGAGTACGCCTGAAGGCAGGATCTGGGGGAAGACGCCTATGGCTGCACCGGTACCTGCGGCGGTCAATAAGAACTTGCGACGACTGAGTTTCTTCTTTTGTGTCATGATGGAAAAGCTCCTGCTGAATTGTGTTCCTGACGCTACAGTTTATTATGATGATGACAGGGTTGTTAATGCAAGCCGGGGGAGAGGATTATTTTTCCACCTGTCTGTCATCAGAGCGTTCTGGCAAGTCGAAATCCATTAAAATGGCTTCTTATTTCGGGGGGGTCATCGCTGCGATAAGCTGTGCGGCAATATTCATCTGACGCGTTCCAGGCGCCACCGCGCATGACCCGGGTACTGCCTGATTCCGGACCGATGGAATTCTTCCGGATCATATTTGAATAGCCATCAAAATTATGCCAGTCATGGCACCATTCCGACACATTTCCACTCGTCTGAGAAGCGCCGGAAGGACTCAGGGCATTTGCGGTCAATACAGCAGGGTTTTCCAGATTGACAGGATTTTTTCCGTTGTACCAATCCACAGGGGCGGTCTTCGGAGCTTCATTCAGACGCAGAGGATTGGCAGAAGCGTAATTGGCGCGGGTAAAGTCAATGATATCACTGGCAATGCCATAGCGCCAGTGTTTTTCCTTCTGACTGTCCCAGGCGGCCGCCCGTTCCCATTCAGCCTCTGTAGGAAGACGGTAGCCATTGCGGACAGGCTCCAGACGTGTCCAGTTGGTTGTCAGGTAACAGGGCTCCAATTCCTCCGCTTCGCTCAGCCAATTGCTGTAGCATACAGCTCCGTACCAGCTTACCGTCACAACAGGATGATCCGCCATGGAAAAGACTCGGCCCTTGTGACCTTCTCGGCTTCGGACGCGAAATTTCCCCTTGGAAAAAATAATTTGTGAAGAATCATGGGAGTTTTCGGTATGGACGATGGGTTTGTCATAGGCATAGACTTCGCCACCTGTATAGGTTCCGCCTCTGGAGTTGGTGATGAGACCCCGGGGAAAGGCCCAGTTCAGTACGGCAACGAATTCCCTGTTGGTCACCTGATACCGGCCTATATGGTATTCATCCAGATAAACCGTGTGTACAGGCAATTCCATGGAGCTGCCGATATCGTCATAGGGCCGTCCCATTTTAAAACTGCCGGAAGGGACAAGAACTGTTTCACCAGGAAAGATTATGGATTCTTCAGGATCTTCCCCTTCCAATCCCGGTTCGCCCTCCAACACTTCCTCGCCTTCAGGCACTGTCTCACCTTCAGGCACTGTCTCACCCTCCAACACTTCCTCGCCTTCAGGCACTGTCTCACCTTCAGGCACTGTCTCACCTTCAGGCACTGTCTCGCCTTCAGGCACTGTCTCACCTTCAGGCACTGTCTCGCCTTCACCAGACGGTTCTTCTCCCTCGGGTTCGGGGAATTCGTCCGCCGCCCTGCATCCACAGATGGGCCTCATTGATTTTCCGGAGGATCGGGCCGCCTGAGACCAGATATCATATATGAAGTGGAAAGGTTGTCCTGTCCAGGTGTCCGAAGGGGACCAGGGCTGATAAGCGGTGGCTGTGTTCCGGGTCGAGGGTACTGAAAAAGAATCCTTTTCAGCAGCGGGCATCACAGACTGTGTTGCCAGAAAGCCGACAAAAAACAAAAATATCCAGGTGTTTTTCAAGAAGCTTTTCACGAAGATTTCCTTTCATGGGGCCGAAGATGAGGAGCGATCAGGAGAGGTATGGAGTCTGTTGGGTATAAATACTGATAGGACTATTACGTGTATCCGAAACAACTCCGAATTTTCCTGAATGGAATCCATGCTTCATCCGGTAAAAGCAACTTCGTGTGAAGAGTGAAGAGAAGTGAAAAGTCTCTCTGTCTGTTGTCATCCCATAGTATGAACCCGGAGCCGTACAACAGAAGGGCATCTGAAAACCGACTATGCTTTTCGATTTTCTTTGTTCTGTACTGTACCGTTTTTCTGATCCCGGGTATCACTGTTGATTGGTCGTTTTCTATTATTATTATTTGCGGCCTCTCTATAAGAACATGATGCGGGTAGTAATTTGTTTCCTGAGGCCATATTTTTGCATACTACGAGCGCAAATACCCCTCCCTTCCCCTCTTAACTTACAGGAATTTCAGCTTATGGCTCAGGAAAGAAAAACCATCCATGTTGTCTCCAATTCCCACTGGGATCGCGAATGGGGCTACCCCTTTGAAGAGACCCGTCTGTTGCTGCTCAAATTTATGGATGAGCTGCTGGATTTGTTGGATAAAGACCCGGAGTTCACTTCCTTTACGATGGACTCGCAGACCCTTTGTGTGGAGGACTATCTGGAACTGCGTCCGGAGAAGCGCGCCACCATTAAAAAGCATGTGAAAGCCGGGCGATTCCTTATCGGTCCCTGGTATTCTCTGCCCGAAGAATATGTGTGTAACGGCGAATCGCTTGTGCGCAATCTGGTTGTGGGTCATCGCAGTGCGGAAGCGCTGGGCGGTGTCACGAAAAGCGGTTACACCCCTTTCAGCTACGGTCAGACCTCGCAAATCCCTCAGATCTATCGGGGCTTCGGTATTGACGACATCATCTTTTATCGCGGCATCAATACGCCCAAGTGTGAGTATATCCTCGAAGGGCCTGACGGTTCCCGTTTGCTCGGTTCCCGCTTCGGCGCCATGAGCCGTTTCAGCTATTACATTTATATTTACCGGGTGCTGCGTTATGGCTCTGATGATGTGTACCAGCGTTATGACTGGGACCGGGGTGCGGCGCCGTTCCGCATGATCGACAGCGAACGCACACGGGACCATTACTACATTCTTGATGATCAGAAAAAGCAGTGGAATGACGGTCCTATCCGGGAACAGCTATTGAAGCTGGTGAAAGATGAATCGGAGCATTTCACCACGAGCCAGATTGTGTGCATGCAGGGCTTTGATACTTCCAATCCCGACCCTGAGGAAAGCCGGATCATGAAGCTCTGTCAGGAACTGCTTCCTGAACACGACATCCGTTTTTCCACGCTCAAAGAATATATGACGGCCATGGCGAAAGAGGTGAAAGATCCCATCGTCCTTCGTGGCGAGTTCCGTGATCCCGGTTCCACAGGCAGCTGGACACATCTTTTCGGCGATATCATCAGCGCACGGCCCCGTCTGAAACAGAACAACCATCGGGCGGAAACAAACCTGCAGCGTCGTGCTGAGCCCTGGTCCGCCATTTCCTCCATGCTAGGTGGCGAATATTACAGAACGGCTATGGAACGGAGCTGGAAGCTGCTGCTGAAGAATCATCCCCATGACACCATCACCGGTGCGGGGGTGGATCGCATGGAAGAAGATTCCCTCTATCGTTTCAATCAGATCAACCTGATTTCTGAAGGGGTCGCCCGCCGTGGTCTGCAACATGTGCAGATCCAGGTGGATAACAGCGATCTGCCGCCACAGGACAGTGTCATAACCATATTCAACCCCTGTCCCTTCCCCCGCCGTGCCGTGGTCTCCTGTCTCGTGGACATGCCCCAGAATATGGGCTACGAAGCCTTTGGTGTGGAAACGCCTGACGGCAAAGCCCTGCGTGTGCAGCGTGAAGAGCAGTTTCCCATGGGCGTGCTCGTGCGCAATCTGCAGGACATTTCCATTGAACTGCGCACAGAACGTGTTCGCTGTCATGTGGAGACAGAAGAAATTCCGGCCTTCGGATACAGCACCTATCATGTGACCCGTCGCCCGAACTTCGAATATCTTCCGGGCTCACTCGTGCCGGAAACCAATGTGCTGGAAAATGAGCACCTCCGTGTGGTCTTCAATTCCGATGGAACCCTCGACATGACCCACAAGGAAACGGGTCGCTGCTATGAAGGGCTGCATTATCTGGAAGACGGCGGTGAGACAGGTCATTCCTGGGTGCATATGGCTCCCGAGCGTGACGAAATCATCACCTCCCATGGTGCCCCCTGTTATATCACTCTGGAAGAATCAGGGCCTCTTTATGCCCGCATGCGTGTGGACTATCATATGCAGATTCCCGTGAGTGTGGAAGATGAACCTTATCTGGACTTCCGTCAGGGCGAACTCAACAACACGGGCCGCACCAGAGAACGGCGTGAGATGATCATCACCAGCCGCTTCACCCTCCGTGCCGGCGCGCGACGTCTCGATGTGACGACGGAATTCGAAAACACCTGCAAGCATCACCGTCTGCGCGTGATTTTCCCGACCCGTCTTGATTGCGATCGCACTGATGCGGAAATCGCCTATGATGTCATCGGCCGCGATATTCACATCAAAGAAAGCAGCCCCTACTATGGTCACCCCAATCCGCAGTATCCCATGCAGCGTTTTGTGGATATGACCGACGGTGAGGCGGGCTTCGCCATCATCAACAACTCCGGACTCCGTGAATATGAAGCTATGGATCAGGATGACCGTCCTCTGGCCATTACGCTGCTCCGTGCCTTCACTTACAGAAATTCTCCCGTCTTCGGACGCTGGGAAACCTATCCGGATATGGAACTGGCCCAGTGCATCGGCAAATTCGAATGGCGTTATGCCCTCTATCCCCATGGAGGCGACTGGAAAAACGGCTGCTATCGCGAAGCGGAAGATATGAATCTTCCTCTGGAACCTGCACAGGCCGGACCTCACGAAGGGACTCTGCCCAAAGCCATGAGCTTCCTCACAGTGGAAGGCGATCAGCTGCAGGTTACAGCCTTGAAACAGGCGGAAGACCATCCGGGCAATTATGTGATCCGCCTTTTCAATCCCACCGATGCGCCTGTGAAAGGTGCGCTGGTGCTCTTCAAGGATGTCCGGGAAGCCTGGCTGACGAATCTCAATGAAGAGCGTGAAGAAGCCGTGAAGCCGGATAAAAACCGCATCGCTCTGGATGTGGGCGCCAAAAAGATCATGACTCTGGAGTTTAGCCTTTAAGAGAAATTCTGTTCCTGGACAACCGTGACAGTTCAAAGACTTCCGCCGGGACTAATCGCATTGCAGGTGTTGTTACCACTTATGCGAAGTTTGTTGGTGTCAGGAAGTGTTTTGATGATCAAGGAGAAGTCCATGAAAGCATTCTCTCTTTTTGTGATAGCCGGTCTTACTGTGAACTGCTGTGCCCTGGGGCAGATGTCCCTGGGTATGGCGGGTCCGGAAGTGTCTTTTGAAACAGCCGTACAAGCGGTAACAGTCGTTCCCGGCTCGCGATTTGCCGGAGCGGTTCGGGTGAGCCTCAGCGACGGCTGGCATGTCAATGCCCATGAACCGCTGGACGATTTTCTGATTGCCACGGTTCTTTCCTTCGAGGAGAAAGAAGGCTTCAGTCTTCAAGCCACAGCCTACCCCGAAGCGAAGGTGATCACTCTTTCTTTTTCTCCCGATCCTCTGGCCGTCTATGAAGAGATTTTCATGCTCGCCTTTGAGATGGAAGTTGATTCCGAGGTGGCTGCGGGAGACTATGCCCTCGAAGGCGTCCTTCAGTTTCAGGCCTGCAACGATGCCATGTGTGCCGCGCCCCGGACAGAAAGTTTTTCTCTTTCTGTCACAGTGGGCGAGGCTTCCACCGAAGAGGAAGAGAATTTACCCGCCTGGTTTGAAGATGCGCCTTTTGCTTTGCTGAAAGAGGCTGAGGACGCTGACGAAGAAGCTGCTCCGGCTGTTGAAGATCCGGAAGAGGATGCGGAGACTGTCGCCGATGCGAAAGAAAGCACCGATGATGTCAGTGCTCCCGGTAATTGGAAAGAGCTGGCCGATCAGTTTCAAGTTGTCAATACCCTGGCCGGGTACAGTGACAAAGATGGCTTTCTGGCCTTCATTGCAGGGGACAGCGGGGGAGACGATGGTTCTTCTTCGGGAGGTCGGAGCGGACTCTGGCTGCTCTGGATTGTGATCGGTGGATTCCTCCTCAATTTCACGCCCTGTGTCCTCCCCCTCATTCCCATCAACATCGCCATTATCGGCGCCGGTGCCAAGGCGGGTTCCCGCAGTCGCGGCTTCGCTCTGGGCGGTGCTTATGGCCTGGGCATTGCGCTGGTCTATGGATCCCTGGGTCTGCTGGTTGTGCTGGGCCTGTCCAGCGCTTTCGGAACACTCAATTCCACCGTCTGGTTCAATGGAGCCATCGCCCTCTTGTTTGTGGTGCTTGGCCTGGCCATGTTTGATATTGTTCAGATTGACTTTTCCCGCTTTCAGACCCGCCTCGGTCTGACGCCGAAAGAAGGGGGACATTTTTTCGCCGCACTGGGTATGGGCGCTGTTTCCGCCTTGCTCGCCGGGGCCTGTGTGGCTCCCGTGGTCATTTACACCGTTTTGCAGGCCCAGGACCTCTACAGTCAGGGCAATATGCTGGCTCTGGCACTTCCCTTCGGTCTGGGTGTGGGCATGGCCTTGCCCTGGCCTTTTCTGGGAGCGGGCCTGTCGCTACTGCCCAAGCCCGGCATGTGGATGGTTCGCGTGAAACAGGCCTTCGGCGTGTTTATTCTTGCCTTCGCCGTGTATTACGGCTATCTTGCCTGGAGCCTTATGGCCCCTGCTTCCACACAGGTGGATGATGAAGGTCTGTGGGTCCATCAGCTGGAAGCGGGTCTGGAACAGGCTCTGGAAAATCGGCAGCCCGTGCTCATTGATTTCTGGGCGACCTGGTGCAAAAACTGTTCCGTCATGAACCGTACAGTGCTCCAGGATCCTGAAGTGCTGGAGGCTCTGGACAGCCATGTTAAAATCAAATACCAGGCCGAATCTCTTCAGAGCGATCCCACCCGGGACGTGGTAGAATATTACAAGGTCCTCGGACTGCCCACTTTCATTCTTTTAGAGCCAAAGGAGTAATCAGCCTATTCTTATCAATGTCCTGCAGCTGCTTATAGATCATCTCCTGACAGTCGTCGGCTTTCTGCTGGCGTTGCTGCTGGCGGCCCGGATCCTGCAGGAGAAGCGTGCACCGGGCAGTACCCTGGCCTGGCTCATGGCCATTGTGCTGGCCCCTTATGTGGGTGTGCCTCTGTACCTGCTCATTGGCGGCCGAAAATTCAGCCGGAATATTCATCTCATTGAAAGGCTGTATACGCCGGGGGCTGAGAAAAAAGATGATCCCCTCGTTCCCGCTGCAGGACGTATTGTGAGCCTGGCCGGTTTCCCCGCACCCCGGGTGAACAACCATATTGTTTTTCACAGCAGCGGCGAAACAGCCTTTGCCGCATTGCTCAGCCTCTTCGAAGAAGCGCGCGTTTCCATTCATGTGTCCACTTTTATTCTGGGCAAGGATGATACAGGTCGTGCCATTGTGGAGGCTCTGGCGAAGAAAGCGGAGGAAGGAGTGGAAGTCCGCCTGCTTCTGGACAGCCTCGGTTGTCTGACTACAAGCCGCGGTTTTGTACAGCCCATCCGTGATGCCGGTGGAGAGGCCCGGCGCTTTCTTCCTGTCCTGCCCATGCAGCGCAAATGGTCCGCCAATCTTCGGAATCACCGGAAGATTGTCGTGGTGGATCATGTGGCCGCCATGGTGGGAGGGATGAATCTGGCCACCCAGTTCATGGGAGCCGAAGCGGATCCCCACCGCTATGTGGACGACTGCGTATTTCTTTATGGGCCTGCTGTTTATGATATTGAAGAAGTTTTCCGTCATGATTGGGAGTTCGCTTCCGGAAAACACCTGCCACTGCCCGAGGGCTGTCTCTTCCCGCAAACGCCTCAGCCTCTGTTGAATGCCATGACGGAAGGCTTGAGCGCTTTTCACGCCGTGGACCAGTGCATGATTCAGGTGGTGCCCAGCGGCCCTGATGTATCAGAAGATACCTTTCATGACGCCCTGCTGACAGCCATCATGGAAGCGGAAAAACGCATCTGGCTCATGACGCCCTATTTCGTTCCTGATGCCTCGCTGCTCAAACCTCTGGCACTGAAAGCACGTGGTGGTTGTGATGTACGGATCATCGTGCCCCTCCGCTCCAATCACGGCATCGCAGATCTCGCCCGGGGGCCGGCCTTGAGAGAACTGAGCGCTGCGGGGGGAGCCATTTATGTGTGTCCTGCGCCCATGATCCATGCCAAAGTCATGCTCTTCGATCATAACCTCGCCATTACCGGCTCACCCAACCTGGATATGCGCAGTATTTATCTGAACTTTGAAATTGCCCTCTTCCACTATACCCCCGGTGACCTTGATGTGCTGGAAGCCTGGATGCGTCAGATCCAGCTGACCTGTCATATGATCCGACCGCAACAGGTGAGCCGCCGTCGTGCCTGGGCGGAGAACTTGAGTCATCTGATTTCGCCGCTGTTGTGAAGCTTCTGCGACAAGGCTATTGACTCCTTTGGAGTGCGCAAGCCATGCTTGCGCTTTTGGCAGTTTCACGTAATGTTTACTAATGACGCGCAAGCATGGCTTGCGCACTCCAAAGAGGACTTTTCACCCGTGAATCTGCAGAAAAAATCCTTTTGTTTTGATTGAGCACGGGTATCATCGTATACTTTAGTTTCCAAGATTTCCTTTTGATTCAATTCCATCATTAACCATAGAGGAGAAGTATTCATGGGCAGCAGCACAGTGAAAGAAGGATTTGAACGGGCTCCCCACCGTTCTCTGCTTTATGCCACCGGTCAGGTGAAAAAATCCGACGATTTCAAAAAACCCTTCATCGGCATTTGCAACAGCTTTGTGGAAATAGTTCCGGGTCATGCACACCTGAATGAATTCGGACGTATCGCCAAGGCGGCCATAGAAGAAGCGGGCGGCATCGCTTTTGAGTTCAACAGCATCGGCGTATGCGACGGTATCGCCATGGGCCACACGGGCATGCGATACAGCCTGCCCTCCCGCGAGCTTATCGCCGACAGTGTGGAAACCATGATCCGGGCCCATGATTTTGATGCCCTTCTCTGCATTCCCAACTGCGACAAGATCACACCGGGCATGCTCATGGGTGCCATGCGCTGCAATATCCCCACCGTCTTTGTCTCCGGCGGTCCCATGCGTGCCGGAAAGATGGACGACGGAACAGCGGTGGATCTCATCACTGTCTTTGAAGGGGTGGGCAAATTTAAAGTGGGCGAAATGACGGAAGCGGAACTGGAAGATCTCGAACAGAAAGCCTGTCCCGGTTGCGGTTCCTGCTCGGGCATGTTCACAGCCAATTCCATGAACTGCCTCTGTGAAGCGCTGGGCATCGCCCTTCCGGGCAACGGCACCATTCTCGCCGACTCCGATGAACGCCGCGATCTGGTGCGCCGTGCAGCCCGGCAGGTTTTGAAAGTGCTCGAAGCCGACTTGCGTCCCCGCGACATTGTCACGGCCGAATCCATTGACAACGCCTTCGCTCTGGACATGGCCATGGGCGGTTCCACGAATACCGTGTTGCATACGCTGGCCATTGCGCAGGAAGCCGGTGTGGATTATCCGCTGGAGCGACTCAACGAAGTGAGTGCCCGGGTGCCCAATATCTGCAAGGTGTCGCCCAGCTACAAATGGCATATTGAAGACGTGGGCCGGGCTGGCGGTATCAGCGCCATTCTCGGCGAACTCATGAAACGTCCCGGAATCCTTTTCCCCGGCTGCCCCACAGTAACCCTCAAGAGTCTGGGTGACAATGTGGCTGGAGCGGAAACGCTGGATACGGAAGTGATCAAAACAGTGGATGCGCCTTACAGTCCCACAGGCGGGCTGGCTGTTCTCTTCGGCAATCTGGCGCCGGAGGGTGCCGTTGTCAAGGAAGCGGGTGTGGATCCGGCCATCCTGCGGCACACGGGCCCGGCTGTTGTTTTCGAAAGTGAAGAAGACGCCATGCACGCCATTCTCGAAGGCAAAGTGGTTGCCGGTGAAATCATTGTCATCCGCTTTGAAGGCCCTCAGGGCGGTCCGGGCATGCGCGAAATGCTCGCTCCCACCTCCGCCGTCATGGGTGCGGGACTGGGCGCCAGTGTGAGCCTCATCACGGACGGACGATTTTCCGGTGGAACCCGTGGCGCCTGTATCGGCCATGTGAGCCCCGAAGCGAGTCAGGGCGGTCCCATCGGACTTGTCCGCAATGGCGATACCATTGAAATCGATATTCCCGGCCGAAGCATGAACCTGAAGATTTCGGAAGAAGAACTGGCGGTCAGAGAAAAAGACCGTCCCGCCACTCCTGATCGTGCCGTGACCGGGTGGCTCAAACGCTACCAGCGTCTTGTGACCAGTGCCAACACGGGTGCTGTCCTCGAATAAGTCGTTACGAAAAATTTTGACAAAGAAGAAGCCCGGGCAAAGTCTTGTGATGACCTTGCCCGGGCTGTTATTTCAGCTCAGGGATTGCGGGGAATCTCAGGCGAGTTCCCAAGGGGCGCGATAAGCACGCTTGATCAGCGCATCCGCTTCCGGCGCATTGGGACAGGACAGGGATACGGGATCCCACTCAAGTTTTTTGTCCAGACGATAGGCAACGTTGCCCAGGTGATTGGCTTCCGTCAGTTTGCCACCATAGGCAAAGTTGCAGGTAGTGGGCTCGCCGGTCTTGCAGGCCTGGAGCCATTCCTTATAATGTCCTATGGAGTCGGGGATGAAGGGCTCAGGAGGCTCAAAGCCTCTGAAATCTTTTTTCGGAAGGAGCTCATGCTTGCCATAGTTGGAAAGGAGCATGCCCTTGTCACCGATGAAGAGAATGCCATCGTCCCATTTCGGGATGCCGCCGTCCTGCCAGATCTGCGGTTTGTTCACACCCTGATACCAGGTGAGGCTCAGCGGACCGCGCTCGCCTTTGGCGGCATATTCATAGGTCGCCTGCATGGATGCGGGGGCGAGATGGGGATGGGGCGGAGGGCCGGAAGCTTCAATGGTTTGGGGATGATCGAGTTCGAGTGCCCAGAAGGGCAGGTCGATGTAGTGGCTGCCCAGATCGGACATGGTGCCACTGCCGAAATCCCACCAGCGATACCACTTCGGACCGGGGAAATAGACTTCATGATACGGACGCTCAGGGGCCGGACCCAGCCACAGATTCCAGTCAAAGCCTTCGGGGATATCCGTTTCGCCTTCAGGAAATTCCTGAACAAAGACAATGTCTTTCGCCGCATCGAAGTCTTCTTTGGAGGCGTGCCAGCCCCAGGCGCGGGAAACCCACACATGCACTTCTTTCACAGAACCGATGGCACCGGTCTGAATCAGCTCCACCACACGGCGATAATTTTTCTCCGCATGGATCTGGATACCCATTTGTGTAGCCACTTTGGGATTGGCTGCTGCTGCTTTCTGGATCTCCCGGGCTTCCCAGATACCGTGGGTCAGCGGCTTTTCGCAATAGACATGCTTGCCCAGTTGCAGTGCCGGAAGTGTGGCGAAAGCGTGGGTATGTTCCGCGGTGCTCACCACCACAGCGTCAAAGTCGTCGGGATGATCGTAGACCTTGCGAAAGTCTTTTTCCAGACGTGCTTCTTTGAAGTGCTGGGAAAACTTGTCAAGAGGCTCCTGGCTCACGTCACAGAGTACGGTGATATTGTTGCCGCCCTGTACACCGCCCAGGTTTCCCGTGCCCCGACCGCCCACACCGATGATGGCGATATTCAATTTGTCATTCAGATTCTGTCCGCGCACAATGGCCGGTGCGCCCACTACGAAAGCGCCGGTCAGCATGGTGGAAGATTGCAGGAAGGCGCGCCGTGAAATTGCACCGCTCAAGGTGCTTTTTTTGGAAGTACTTTTACGCATACAGATTTACCCTTTCTCTATGCTGTTCATGTAGAAAAGAAAAGAATGCAAATACCAGCATATCAAAATCAGATTGACTTTCCCAAATAGAGCGGCTGGGTGTGTTTTTCGGCACAACGGTATAATGAGGTCTCAGAGTCCGGGAGCTCCTGGCGCTGACCCGCCTGTCTATACGATCCGCTGGTCCGCTTACTCTTTCGGGTTCTGATTACTTTTCCACTGGTTCAGCTCTTCTTGAAAGCGGTGTTCCTGAGGAAGCAGTTCGATGGCTTTTTCATAGGCCCACTGCACATCACTCTTCGGGTATTTCAACCATTTTTTGACACGGGCCAGATCAAACCAGGTCCAACCGTGACGACTTCGGTCAGCATCCATCTGCAGAACCCGCTCCAACAGTTCACGGGCTTCATCCAGCAGACGCCGGTTTGCGGCACGATTGCGGTTTTTAAGACTCTTTTGAGCCAGTTTGATTTTTGTCTGAGCAAATTCATGCAAAGCACGAGTATCGCGCAGAAGAGGCTCTCCGGCCCGTTCAAAATAACGGTGGGCCTTTTCCTGCTTTCCCAGCCGACGGGCAAGGATAGCCGCATCAAGCGCATCATCGTGTTCCACATGCTGAGGGAGCATATCCAGATATTTCAAGGCATCGGAGCGGCGGTCTGAAGCCAGAAACATTTCCACGAGCACGTTGAGTACGGCTGGAACAAAGGATGTCGGAACCTGTTTTCGAAAAGCTTCAAAGACCTCTTCCCCTTCTCCGAAGCGTCCTTTTCCACCCAGGAGTCTGATGTATTCACTGCTCAGGGCCGGAGAAGCGGGTGTGTGTTTCCAGGCTTCTTCCACCCTTTTGAAAGCGGCGTCCCAATCGCCCAGAGCCTGCAGGTGTGCCGCATCACGCAAAGCGGAAATGGCAATGTATTCCGGATGAGCGGGCAGGGTGACACGAAAATAACTGCGTGCCTCATCAAAATCAAATTGCGGCGCTTCCGACCCGTTGTCACGCATGGATTTATATATCTTGGGCAGCCCTGTTCCCCGGCCTTCCGCCAGTTTCAGCTCTTTTAAAAACTCGCCTATGCGCCTGTTCCGGGCTGGCACGGGAGGCACCGTGTTGTTTTGAAAATGGGCAAGTTCTATTCCCGGGACAGGCCCCGGATAGCTGATGATTTCCATGCGATCGGAATAAAGATATACTTTTACAGGCTCTGAAATGTTTTCATAGCCGCGGTGATATACGGCATTCACCAGAGATTCACGCAGTGCGGGAATCGGATAATTGACCCAGCCTTTGACCTGAAAGGAGTGGCTCTGTTTTTGGATATGAGCACTGGAAATAGTTTCCAGATAGGCAAGAGCACTCTTCAATTGCTCATGAATCCCTCCGGAAAAGATTTTTTCTTCCAGTATGTTTCCGGATGCGTCCGCTGCATAATGCACCACTTCAATACGAGTGCCCGGAAACCAGTGTTCAGGATTGTCACTGAACATGAGCAGTCCGATGTTACGGGGTACATCGTGGGCATTGACCGGAAGCGCTATGCGCATCTTCCGATACAGTTCCCGCGCATCCGTCTCTTCCAGAAGACCGCTGTGAATATCATGGAGAAATTCCCGAACTTTGCCTTCCCGTAAATCTTCCACACTTGCCTGTTGCGCTCGTCTGTCGTCAAAAGGGATCCGTGCAGTCATCTGCAACAACTGGGGAAGCAAGCCACGGGCCGCCGCATCAATGGTTTCCGATCCGATACGGATAAAATATTTTTTAGGCCCTTTTTCGCCCTCCGGTGCCTGATGCGGACGATTGTCACTCCCTGGCGCCCATATTACCAGAAGATGCCGATCATCCACGACTTCAGGAGAAAAAACAGGTTGATATACAGGATCAATACGATTGCACTGATCCCGTATCCATTTTTGGATATCGTCTATTTCTTCCGGAGCGACGCCTTTGGGCGGGAAAACAGCACGGCCACCCTCTTCTTCCACACCGATGACAATATAGCCCCCATTCAGATTTTGAAAGTCGTTGGCAAAAGCGCACAGCGTTTTCAATACCTGATAACCTGTAACAGCTTTATCCCAACTGGCTTTAAATTCCACGCGTGCAGATTCCACCCCTTGGTTTCGAAGCAGATTCTCTATGTTGATGGGAAGTATGGAGCTCATTGTGTACTGTACTCACACTTTATTTATTATCAGTTAAGAACCTGATTATATCAAAGTCAGACACCTTAACGGCCATCAAGCCTGCAGAACATCACGGAGGCGGCCTCCCTGTTCTTCCAGCAGCGCCTGCGCTTCAGAAGCGCTCATCTTTTTCACAAGCATGATCACGGCGACAGCGATACTGTCTCCGGATTCTTCCAAGGCTTTCCGGCTTTCGTCAGAGGAAGTATCGCTCAGCTCGCTGACAATACGAATGGCCCGTTGACGAAGTTTTTTATTGGCCGGAGCCATGCCTATCATACGGCCTTTATAAATCAGTCCGGCCCGGGCCATGGCGCCTGTGCTGATTCTGTTCAGAACCAGTTTGGCGGCTGTCCCTGCTTTCAGGCGCGTGGAGCCGGTGAGTACCTCGGGGCCCGTGTTGAGCACAATGGGATAGTGTGAGGGAATGGGCGAGGAAAGACTGCTGGTGATGAAGGCTGTTTTCGCCCCTGCTTTTTCAGCAGTATCCAAAGCGCCAGCCACATAGGCCGTTGTCCCTGATGCGGCGATACCGATGACAAAATCACGGGCATCAGGCTGAAGAGCAGCCACTTCTTTTGCGCCTTCTTCAAAATCGTCTTCCGCCCCTTCCACACTGTCACGGAGCGCTCTGTCACCTCCGGCAATGAGGCCCACAACTCTGTGGGGTGATACACCGAAGGTGGGCGGACATTCCGAGGCGTCCAGGACTCCGAGCCGTCCGCTGGTTCCCGCACCGACATAGATGAGTCGCCCGCCCGCCTGGAGACATTGGCCCGCATGGGCTATGACAGCCGCGATGCTGTCGCCCGCATCACCCACAGCCTCCACCGCTTCACGATCAGCCTCTTGCATGCGCTCCACTATATCCTCAGGGCTGAGTTCGTCCAGGGCTTTGCCGCTGTCTCTTCGTTCTGTCTCCGGCAGGAGTGATTGCTTCTCGCTTCTTTCTTCGCCCGTCCAGCAATAGCCCCAGAGCGGACAGCTCTCCAGCTTTGTCAAGGCTGCAACGGCATCCAATCCCCGGCGGGTACAAAAAGTTTTTTCCAGGAAAGGCAGAGGAGTCAGTGCCTCATGAAAGAATTGTCTGAAGAGCGTGCTCCCTTCCAGCAAGCCGCCATATTGAAGAAGTTTGGCTTTCTCCGAGAGCGCGCCTTGTTCATGAGCCGCCCGAACACGGAGAGCCAGGTGACTGGCCTCTTTTTGCACCATCTTCAGGGCCTGAGCATCGCCTTCTTCCGCCGTGGCAATCACAACAGGAGCCAGAGCCGCAATGTCTCTTTTGGAAGCCTGGCCGATCCAGGAGGCAAAGCTTGCGAAGTCGGGAAGCTCGGCCCCTCGGCTGAGCGAATCAACCAGCGCAGTAGGCGGAGCCAGTCCGTCTTCCGCCCGGGCCGCTGCACGCAGTCCCGCCACAGCCACGCCGTAAGCACTCCCTTCGTCGCCCAGCACAGTCCCCCAGCCGCCGATTTTGATCAATTTCCCTTCCTGGTTCCCGGCGAGTACGGCGGCGCCTGTGCCGGCAATCACCAGAATAGCGTCCTCATTTTCGGTATTCCCCTGAAGCATGGCATGAAGATCGGGGCAGATGAAGACTGATTTCAAGCCCACCATTTCACCGATGCGCCGGGCGAGTTCTTTCTGTACCGCAGCATCGGCGGCACCAGCCAGACCCGCATAGAGAGCTGTTTTCTGAGCGGGACGTCCGGCCAGGACAGAACGGGCCAGAGAGGCGATTCTGTTGGCTGCACGGTGAACGCCGTAGGCGGCTGGATTGGACGGGCCTCCTTCGTGGATCGCCTCGCGGACACCTGCAGCTGTCACCAGAGCGGCGCGGGTTCTTGTTCCTCCCCCTTCCACCAGTATATGGCTTGTCATTGTTCAGTGTCTCCACAATATTTTTCCGCTGTGCCGGGGCGCAGCATTCCATGGTCAGCAATCTCTTTCCATAACCAGGCACTGGGATTGGGGGTCCGTTCCATACCGGGACGTTTCACATGAACCAGACCATAGCGCCGCGAATAACCGTGATGCCATTCGAAGCCATCGAGAAAATGAGAATAGAAAAGTCCGCCAATATTCAGATCGGGCTCCATGCTGTGCAGTGCATGAAGGAGAGTGGATACATGGCTTTCAATAAAACGGCAACGCTCCACATCATCATCTGTTGCCACGCCTATACCCGTAATATGGATCGGTTTTTTGAAAGAAGAAAGAAGGAGAAGAATCTCTTCAAATCCGGCGAGAGAGGGAGTCAGATCATCGAGATCAACGGCCCGCCCTTTTTCATCAACAGGAAGAGCGAAGGACTCACGAAAACGGCTCAGGGCAAAACGAAGGCGCAAGGCTCCGTAATAACTCATGGCGATAAAGTCCGTATTGTCATCCTTTTCGGAAGACAGAAGCTCCTTCAGAAAACGGCTGTTCAATCTGTCCTGTTCTTTCTCGGCCACAGCCTGATCCCAGGGGCTGTGCCTGTCCCAGGCTTCAACGGGTGTAGCTCGAACAGAAACACCCACAACGCCCTCCGGACAGAGCTCACGGATGACACGGGCCGCCTCACATTGTGCCGCCACAAGATTGCGGCGCAGACGCTCATGACGTCGGGCTCCTCTCCCTGAGCCGGGCCAGTGCTTCTCATGACAAAGACGGCTCAAAAGATATTCGGCTTCATAGAGAGGAATCCAATGGCGGCATTCATCAGCGAGCCGCTCCATCACTTTTCGGACATAAGCGGCAAAATGTTCCGGCGCTTCTTCCCATTCCCATCCGCCGCGCTCGGCCATCCAGCGGGGCAGAGCAGTCTGATACAAAATTGCCACAACTGTCAGATTCAGCCTGGCCGCATCGGTGAATACCTTGTGGTAATGGTTGAGTACGGCTTCATCAAATACTTCGGGTTCCGGCTGGATCCGGGACCAGCTCAAGGACAGGCACAGAGCATTCATACCCAGACGGCTGGCAAGCATGAGGTCTTCTGAGGCGGCTTCCCAGTGTCCGGCGCCTTCCTCAGAGGTGGAGCCGTCGTGGATGCGTGTCGGCCGCTGTTCCCAGTAGAACCAGTCGCTGCCGTCATCACCGCCATCCGTCTGATGAGCGCCCAGAGCAGCGCCAAAAAGAAAATTTGAAGGGAAGGGTTTCATAGCCTGTCATGATGCCATAAATATGCCGACAGATCAATAGAAAAAATTGTGGTCGTACCGGGGCAGTAACGCACAAAGGGCCGACAATCAATACAGTTCGAAGAAAAGCTTTTTCCACGGAGCCACGAGGGTACGAAGTAAATGAGAGGAAAAGGACTGGACAGCGGGGGGATATCCTGGGGAAAATAAGAGACTTGACGGGATCAGTGGTCTCCGGGGAGTCGGTCGGATCGGACGGATGTGCGAGGGGCGTATTATAGGTGATAGGGAAAGACGCAAGGCATATAAGAAACTCCGGGGAGACATAAGCCTCTTCCTCTCATTTCCTTCGTGATTTCGTGGTTAAATAGTTATTTCATTTTTCGGTGGTTCTCTGTGTTACTACCCGTCAACTTCCATTATTTTTTCGAAGAAGTTCATGTTGCTGACTCTGCAAGTCATATACTTTCAAGATATTGTGGGATTCTCGACTCGGCAAACTGTCTTCCGACAATCACGAACAAATAATG
>JAAYJV010000148.1 GCA_012522755.1 Candidatus Hydrogenedens sp. | reverse complement strand
TGCTTGTTATGGTTCCCAGATCAGCCTGTGCGGCGCTGGTGGCAAGCCAGGCCAGTGTTGTGCCCGCCACAAGAGCGAAGCATAAAGCCGGAGCCAGAGGAGACCAGCCCAGAACAAGCCCGGTTACAGCGCCGGCCAGTGCGGCATGGGCAATACCGATACCCAGAAAAGGCATGCGGAATCCCACAACATACACGCCCAGCAGCCCTACGGAAGAGCCACTGATCAATGCCGCTCCATGCCATAAAAGTAACATCTATGCTGGTTCTCCCCGGGACACACAATAGTGGCGGTTGCCGTGGCGGACGATTTCCATGGGACACTCATAGAGTTCAGACATATAAGCGCTTGTAAGTCCTTCTTCTTTGGGACCATCAAAGATGAGTTTGCCTTTTCGCAGAAGAATGAGCCTGTTGCAACAGGCGGGCAGATGATGAACCACGTGGGTAGTCATCAGCATAGTGATCCTGTGTTTTATCGCCAGCTCCTCAATGAGCAGTACAAGTCTGTCCTGCCAGTCAGGATCAAGCCCTGAAGTGGGTTCGTCCAACAAGAGCAGACGGGGTGCCTGTACGATGGCTCTGGCAATTTGTGATTTTTGCTGTTCCCCACCGGAAAGCTCTCGATAAGGCTGATCAGCCAATGACTCGATATCAAATTCTTTGAGCAGTTCGTCGATCTTTTCCTGATCCTCTCGCTTTCTTCGCCCGATAATGCCACGGTATCCCAAACGGCCCATGGCCAGAATGTCACGGACCGTGAAAGGCGACATGGCGTTGTAGTCATTCCGTTGCAGCACTGTGCCGATATGGGTTCGCAATTGGCAACGTCTGTTTTCCGACAGTTTCCAGGGATCCGATCCGAAAAGGCTGAGATAACCTGAAGTGGGACGGAGCGTGCAATTCAAAAGGTTGAGGAGTGTACTCTTTCCGGCTCCGTTGGGCCCGAGAATGCCAATACAATCTCCATCGGCCAGGGTCAATGAAAGGGGCCCCAGCAATATTTTGTTTCTGCTTTGATACAGGAGTGAATGTGCTTCAACAGAATAATTCATTACTTCTCTGAGTTCTTCATAAGCTGTTTCAGATTGTAGAGAGCCAGAGAGTCAAAGCTGTTCTGCTCTCCGTCCATGGCTGGAAAATTACTGAAAATGATCAGGGGAACGCCAATCTCTTCAGCCAGCAAAGAGGCGTATCGGGTTCCTTCCTGAAGATTGCCGATGACAAAGCGCACATTTTCTTTTTTGGCTGTTTTAACCAGACCGCGGATCCGTCGGGGAGAGGCTGAATCCCCTCCGGAAAATACATCCACGACTTCAAAGCCCAGCCACTTGGCAAATGCACGCTGGTGACTCGATGCAATTACACTTTTTCGCGAGAAATCGCTTTTTCCTAATTCATGCTCGATTTTGTCGGAAAGATTTTTCATGCGTAATTCGATGGCGGCCAGTCGCTCCTCGAAAAGCCTCGTCTTTTCAGGAAAATGCTCGCACAATGCTTCATGAATAGACTTGCACGCATCAACATACTGAGCGGGTACACTCATTCCTGAGGGCGATACAATGGAAATGGTCTGAAGCCTTTCGCCGCTGTTTGCAGCGAGAGTTTCCCGTATGGATTCCTGAAAATCGAAGTAAAAAAGCAGATCACATTCTTGAAGCGCGGTAAAAGTACTCGGTTGAATATCAAAATGACCGGGACAGGTACCGGGAGGACTGATACGCAACACTTCCGTATCTTCGCCCAGAAAATCATGTAAACAGACTTCAAGCCAGGAAGTGGTGGTGGCCAGACGATAGGAGCTGACATGGACTTTGTTTTGTGCGAAGGCCGGAAATATCAACAAAGATAAAGTCAGAAGAATGGCAATTCTTTTCACGGTCAAAAAACCTTTCAAAAAGTCCCGGAGAAGGGTTTCAGTACAAACCGAAATGACTGCCTTCAAGAAGCATTCCTTCGTCGTCTGTAATGGGGAATGCTACAGGGTAACGGACAAACGCAGCATGACCGTCCATATAGAGAACATTGCAGCCGCCGGGTATATGATTGAAAACGGTACCTCCAGCAGTGGCATCACTGTCGCCAGGGCTGCCATAGGTATCCCACATGACCGGGATGGCGCTCTGGCCGCTGCTAAAAATACCTGCATTGTTGATGTCCGTAATAAGAAACCGTTCTATCCCTTCACGAAGACGCATGACTTTGTCGCTGTGGGCTGTTCCAATGGCAACCTCTGCATCCACCATGGGAGGCCAATCTGCTGAATCCAATGCGAGATCTTTGGTGAAGTCTTTGAACCGGACAGGAGCATTGATCTGAAGGATGGACACCTGTTCAATAAAGGGTTGCGCGCACATGGCTCCCCAGATGCCGTAATACTCTTCGACTGCAGTGGCTACATAGCCTTTATACAAATAGGAACGACCCAACTGGGCGGAAAGAAAATACTGTTCTGACATCCGGTCTCCTGAAATACGGGCTTCTTCCACCCAGCTCTCGAAGTTGCCGGAAGAAGGCAGGCGAGGAGCCACATAAGTACCCGAGGCATTGACGCCAGCATCAGAAGGGCATTTTGCAACAGAGAGGTCGGACAGATATTCAGGATAAACGCTGAAGGCGGACGGTGCGCTGAAAAGTGTCATTCCATTCAAATATGCATTGCCGAAAGGGGCGCAAGGCGGGAAAGCTTCGCCCGCACTTTCATTGGCATACATCTTGAAAACCAGACCGAACTGCTTCAGGTTATTCTGGCATGAGCTGCGTCGAGCGGCTTCACGGGCCCGGGCCAGAGCAGGCAGAAGTATGGCGGCAAGAATGCCTATAATCGCTATGACAACCAGAAGCTCTATAAGCGTAAAACCACGGTGTTTATGGGAGGTCATGAGAGCCTTTCAGAACATAAAGGTAGGGGGCGGGAGTATTACAAATCTTACAAAGATATTACCATTTCACTTGGCATCTTTGCAAACCGTCACGTGCGACCGATTCCAAGTAAATACCGGGTCTTCTTGATTTTTCAGGGAAATTAACGATATTATGGCACGAAACGTTGGCATGTCTGTATGCTAGTGTATAATTGGAGTTAAACGGTGTCTTCCTTGGAACGAATCTCGATTACCTTGCCAGGTGAATTGGCACAGGCCTTTTCTGATCAATGCGACAAAAAAGGTTATACCAACCGCTCTGAAGCCATCAGAGATCTTATCAGAGATTCCTTGGTGCAGGAAGAATGGTGTACGCCTGGCGCTCATGTGGCCGCCACTCTCACTTTGGTGTATGATCACCACACGCGTCTTCTCGGCAAAAAGTTAACGGATGTGCAGCATGAACATGAAGAATTGATCGTTTCCACCCTTCATGTGCATCTCGATCATCACAATTGTCTTGAAGTGATTGTTCTTCGAGGCGAAGCAGGCAAGGTTCAACGGCTGGCCGAAAAACTCCGTACTTTCAGAGGGGTGAAATATTCGCAAATCTGTCTTGCCACGGATGGAGCCGCTTTGCGGTAAAGACTGCAGGTGGCCTTTTTGATTGCAGGCGTCTCAGTGTTGTTTACTCAGTCATGTTGAATACAATGGTGCGTATTTTTGCGCGAAAATGGTTGATGCATGGTCGGATCAGGTTTAATGTTGATAGCTGGAGTACTGGTGTTGGCGAGTGTTCTCGCCAGCCAGGTTTCCGATCGTTATGGCGTGCCTGCTCTTGTTGTTTTTCTGGTCGTCGGCATGCTTGCCGGATCAGAAGGGCCCGGAAAGCTTGTCTTTGATGATGCGTCTCTGGCCAATGCCTGTGGAACGCTGGCCTTGGCATTCATTCTTTTTTCCGGAGGGCTGGATACGCACTGGAATATTATCAGACCTGTGCTCTGGCGGGGTATTTTTCTTGCCACGGGAGGAGTGATCATCACGGCTGCTCTTGTCGGCTTGTTTTGCTGGGTCGCCCTGGGCATGTCTCTTATGACGGGGCTCCTTTTGGGATCCATTGTTTCCTCTACCGATGCGGCGGCTGTATTTGCGATCATGCGCCGCAGCGGTGTCACCCTCAAAGGCTATCTGAAACCCCTGTTGGAATTTGAGTCCGGCAGCAATGATCCCATGGCTCTTTTGCTGACCATGACTTTTACAACTATTGTTACGGCCAGTAATCTCAACTGGGGCGGACTGGCTCTCACCTTTACCATCAATATTTTCGGAGGAATTCTTGTAGGGCTTACAGCAGGTTGGCTGGCAAGACATCTCTTCAATCATCTCCATCTGGGATATGAAGGTCTCTATCCTGTATTGAGTATCGGTATCGTACTGATCACCTTCGGCCTTTCTGATTTTCTCAAGAGCAATGGCTTTGTCGCTGTTTACGTGTGCGGTATTCTTCTCAACAGTTCTGATTTCAGATATCGCCTTATTGTGGGAAAATTTCATGATGGACTGGCCTGGTTGATGCAGATCATGCTCTTTATTGTGCTGGGACTTCTGGTCAATCCTTCCGAGCTTGTAAACGTGGCTGTTCCCGCTTTGTTGGCTGCTGTCTTCCTCATGCTCGTAGCCAGGCCTGTGGCTGTCTTTCTTGGTTTGTGGCGCAGTGACTTCACCTGGCCTGAACAGTTGTTGACAGCCTGGACGGGACTTCGCGGAGCTGTTCCCATTGTTCTGGCCACTTTCCCCTTGGCGGCCGGCTTTGAAGGTTCGGCCATGATTTTCAATATCGTCTTCTTTATCGTTCTGACCTCCGTACTTATTCAGGGAATCATGCTGATGCCTGTGGCCCGTTTTTTAAAAGTGGACGATCCCCTGCAGGCAAGGCCCAAGTATTCTCTTGAAATTCAACGCCGGGGTCAGATGCAGGGCGAGACCCGGGAAATAGAGGTTCTGCCCAATATGGCATCTGTAGGCAAAACTATCGGTGAACTGGATATTCCCGCCGATGTATTGATTCTCCTTATAGGCCGCGGGGAAGATTTCATTGTTCCCAAAGGGCAGACTGAGATTGAGCCTTATGATATCCTGCTGATGCTGGGAGAACCGGGCGCTCTTAAAGATGCCGGAGAAGCCATTTTATTGCCCCGTCCGAAAAGCTATCCTCCCACAGATCTTGATGACAAGCTGGGAATGCTTCCTGAAAACACAAGGGAACAATATCTCTCCAGGCAAGTCGTTGTTGTTGGCTATGGCCGAGTGGGATCTCGTATATGCAAATTTTTAAAAGAGCGGAACATTCCTTTTGTCGTTGTTGATCAGAACAGGGAGATCGTTGAGGCCTTGCGAGAGGAAGGGGCCATAGCAGTTTGTGGCGATGCTTCCACAGCCATGACAATTGCTCAGGCACATGTGAGAAATGCTTCTGTATTGATGATTGCGACACCAGACACGATGAAGGTACGGCGTATGGTTGAGTTGGCGAAAGAGCTTAACCCGGAAATAGAGATAGTGATTCGTACAGGCTGTGAGATGGAAGCCAATCTGATGAAACGCGAAGCCCTGGGCAAAGTGTTTTACGGAGAAGAAGAACTGGCTAAAAGCATGGTGTCGTCAGTGCTGATCCATCTGAACGAGCCCGTCTGAGTAAAGGCTGTTGCTTATTGCATGAAGGCCTGCTTTTTCACCATCTCATCTTCGAGATCTGAAAGAAGCTGTGCAATGTCAGGTGCCTCAGGCGATCCAGATTCCTCAGCCAGTGCAAGTCCTTTTTGAAGGGTATCTCTGGATGCTTCGAGAAAACCACTTTCACGATATGCGAACGCCAGACCCAACAAATGTTCCAGATTCAAGCTTTCCAGAGTTGCAAGATATTCCCAAAATCCTGCAGCAGCCTGGTACTCTTTTCTGCTGGAAAGAAGTTCAGCCTGACTTGCCGCATGCTGGGTGACCAGCAGGGTATAACGGGGCTCACAGATCAATACAGATTTCAACAATTCCAATGCTTCTTCCGGCCGCTGTGTCCGGACCAGACAGCGCACCAGAGAAAGGCGTGCATCGGGATTGTCCGGGTGTTGTTTATGCACCTCCATGAAAACAGCCAGAGCGGAGTCATACAAAGAGGCCTTTTCATAATGCAAGGCCAGGCGCATGCCCGAAAACAAATCTTCCGGATGGGCATCAAATACTTTTTTCCACAAGTCCAGAGCCCTTTCCGGATTTTGATATTCTGAAATGAGGGTATCCACTCTGTCGGCTGTAATGGGCAAATAGGGATGAAGTGATAAAGCGCGCCCATAGGCGTCAATAGCTTCCTCTGTCAGCCCTCTTTCTTCATAAAGTTCGCCTTGTCGCATAGCAGGCAAAGGATTTGACAAGGTCCAGTCTTCCGCTGTTTTACAGGCTTCCATAACAAGCTCTGTTTTACCTTCTCCCTGAAGCCTGTCAGCATAGTTCAACAAATCTCTGCTGGCTGTCTCTTTCAAATCAGGACAGCTGAGAAGGATTCCTTGCCATTGCCTCACCAGAGACTGCAAGGAATCAGCCGGCAATAATGGCGTTGGAAAAGATTCGAAGGCTGGAGAGGGCAGGTGTTCCTCTTCTATTTTCCAAACCCCCGCACTTTCAAATGACAAAGCTTGAAGGCTCCTTTTTTTCTTCCAGGCTTTGACAGCCGACTCCCAGGGGCCTTGTTTATGGCTCTGAAGACAGGTTCTGTTCTCAGGCACGGTGAGAAAAGGAAGAAGTGGAACAGAGCTGTCCGGAGTCACTTCATTGAAGCCTCGGAAAGCAGGTAAAAATTCTTCGGGAAAGGAAATTCTCAGAAATTTTCCTCTGCGCCACCAGTGTTGTTCAGACAGGGGAGTCATTTCATTGTTTACTTGCTCGGCAATTGCCGGATAAGTGCGAAGGAGCTGGGGCAACATATCCATGCTGTAAGTCGAGTCTGTTTCAATGATGGGAAAATAGAACGCTATTCGTCCATTATGGTTGTCAGTACATCCCTCCAGAATCTGATGATGCGTGAAATCATATAATAAGCTGCGCCTGTCGTAATGGATTGTCAAGGGAATATCCCGACCGAAGCTGTCGAAGATGAGCGATCCGTAGGTCCAGGCAACTTCTCCTGAAAGCAGAGAAGCTCTCCTGTCCAGTCTTTCCAAAGGATGAGCAGGCACAACAAAAATCCGTCCGTCCTCATGAGAAAGCTTGAGAGATACCGGACTTTTCGGAGAATCAGCAATGCTCTGTGCCAGTCCTTTCACTTTTATATGCTGATAGACACGAAGACCAGCCATGGGAAAGAAATACAGAGATAAGATGCAGACAAGTGTAATGAGGATCCGTTTGCCATAGACTCTGATTTTTGTTTTTGAAAAGTGTTTTGCTCTGCTTTTGAAGAGTTGTCTGATAATTCTGATGGAGTATTCCAGCAGAAATGCGAGAGCCATAACCGGTATAAAAACCAGATAAAAAGCATGTCTGTATTCGTACTGCAAACTGGGGTATCCCGCAAACCACAGGAAAAAGACAGCTGCAACGAAAGCAGTGCGAAGATTGACGGCTGCCAGTCCGAAAAAAGCGACAATAAAGTAAGCCACTCCCCAGCGGCTGATATGCAGCGTAAAGTAATGTTGAGCTGTTATGAGCCACTTCAGCCAGCCTCCATGTATTTCAGATCTGTCAGGCATAAACTGCATATGGGCATGATCGAGATGGAAGAGGACCGCTGTAGCCCGCCAGGCTCGCAGAAGAAAATCTGCAGGGAAATACTCCAATAATCTGAACAAAAAAATGCGTCCGATTTTTGAGTAGGTGACTCCGTTATAAAACAGAAAGGGATCTACAAAAGGAAAGGTATTCCGTTCACCTGAAAAATATTCATACTCAGCACTGCTTACATTGATCATGGACTCGGAATTATCCAGTCTTTGTCCCAGAACAGCAGTTAAAGCCAAAGTGGGAGCATCGCCCGTCAACGAATCGGGCATCAAGGAATAAGGCTGATGAGAGGGAAGCAGATTGTTTTCAATGCTTTTCAGCATTCCGATACCAACTACATGAACCGAGAGGCGGTGATTGCCTTCCAGTGCGGAAGTGCGGGTGATGGGCTGGGTAAGAAGTGAAAAGGAGGCAAGAAGAAGGAAAGTGCCCAGAATACGCCATGGTATGACCCTCGATGAAGAAATCTGCGCGAGGAATGCAGTTGTAAATATGGCTGCAGGCAGAGCAATAACCGTATCAGGACGAACACCGTAGCCGATTCCCAAGCCTGTACCCAGGAGCAGGGAGATCAGGATCATCCGTGCAGGGGAATGAGAACGGATCGCAAGCCAGGCACAGACAGTTATGGCGCTTATAATAAAAGGTGCCTTGCCCATATCACGGGCGGAAATATCAAGATACAGGAAAGCGGGTCCTGTGAAGATGACCAGAACCGTCCAAAAGGCAACAATGCGGGAGAGACCCAAACGAAAAAGACCATATACCGATAAGGCACAAAGCAGACGCATGGCAACAGTGAGATAAAACAGAACCTGTGCATTAACACCAAAGATCCGCCAAAGCCAGCCGAGAATATAACAAAAATAAAGATGGTCCATCCCTATAGGATTGGAGAGAGGACGTTTGGGAAAATCTTCCGGAAGATTTTCAAGATCAAAAGTGGATGTTTTTCTGTGTATGAAATCGCTCAGACCCGGTATTTCATCAATGTCTGTGGTGCAAAGTCCGTGACCTCCTGCAAAATAAACCGCTGGAGACAACATGGTAAAGGTTGTTTGATAAGGTGTATCCATGAGGAAATCTTTTGTTCTGGCATAGCCCAAAAGAACGCACAAGAGCACACTCAGCAAAAGAATTATGCAGAGCAACTCTGAAAGACAGGATTTGAATCTGGCTGATGAAGATTTACCGGAACACACAAAACCACACCTTTGTGAAGGAATCTATAAGAGGGAAATGGTCGATGCCTTATGTAATCAAGATGGTACTTCATTGGCTATGAGAAAGTCACCTCGCCGGAAGAAGTGATTGGAAAGGAAGAAGATCATGAGATGACCAAAGAATTGTGCAGGTCTCATCGTTGCGAATTATACTCATAAAAACTTATAATGCAATGAGACAGCACAAAGGAGGCTTGCAATGAAAGATGATAAAGAAGGACTGCTTACAGGCGAAGGGCTTGTCAAACAAGATCTGATCACCATGGACGAGTTGAATGCGGCCCGTGCAAAAGAGGCGGAAACCGGTACACCGTGGTTGAAGGTGCTTCTGCAACAGCGAAAGATCGGCTTTGATACTCTTGAAAAAGTGCTGCGCTATGAATTTCATACAAAGACAGCACGATCAGCGGGTTTTTCTCTGGGAGATGCCTTGCTCGAAACCGGATTGCTTACACAGGAACAGCTTGCTGAGGCACTGGAAGAGCAAAAGACCAGCGGTCGTCTTTTGGGTAAAATTCTTCTGGAAAAGCAGATGGTTAACCATGAAGGAATTGCCCGGGCTCTCGCACGGCAATACGGAATGGAATACACAAGCCTGGAAGATACCTTCAGTGAGGTTGAAGCACTCAATGCCGTCCCTGAAAATATAGCCATTCGAAATTCCATGGTACCCATTGCCTGTGAAGGTGATAAGCTTGTGGTTCTGATCAACAGTCCGCAAGCCCGCGAAAGATTGAAGGATCTTGCAACGCTTCTTGGAAAAGACATCCATGCTCTGCTCACTTCCTGCGAAGATATGGAAGCTGAAATTGCAGCGCGATATCAGGCCCTGAAAGAAGGAAATATTGAGGAGATCACAACGGATCCACTGCCGGGCTGGTCTGATATGGAGATGCCTGTTCTGACGGCGGAAGAGGAAGTCCATGAGTCGGGAGTGGACATGGGCTTGCATGAGACTGCGACCGGGGAAAGAATCAGTACAGCAAATCGTTTTGAAAAAATAGCGAGCGCTGCGGCTGGAGCCACTGTAGTTCAGATGGTATCCACCATCATAGAAGGGGCTGTCAATTCAGGAGCTACAGATATTCATATTGATCCCCATGATCCTGAGTCAAGAGTCCGTTACAGAATTGACGGCGTTCTTCACGATGTGATGAGTGTTCCTCAGCATCAGCATCCGGCAATCGTATCCAGAATCAAAATCATTTCCGATCTGGATATCACCGAAACCAGGCACCCTCAGGATGGGCATATCAGCATTGAATTGGGAGATAAGGAATATGACGTGCGTGTGGCAACTTTGCCCACCTATCTGGGAGAACGGGTTGTCCTTCGCATGCTCGACCAATCCACCGTGTTGTCAGGACTCCGTGATCTGGGACTCAATACGATGGACGAGGAAAAAATGCGTCGTATCATTGCTCAGCCCTATGGGATGATCCTTGTTACGGGCCCTACTGGCAGCGGCAAAACCACAACGCTTTATGCAGCCCTTAACCAGAAGGATGTCATGACGGAAAGTATCGTGACTCTGGAAGATCCCGTGGAATATCAACTGTCGGGAATCAACCAGGTTCAGATAGATCCTGATATCAATCTGACCTTTGCCAGCACACTGCGGGCTGCACTTCGGCAGGATATTGATGTGCTTCTCGTAGGGGAGATCAGAGATCCGGAAACAGCGCAAATTGCTGTTCGTGCGGCCATGACAGGGCATCTTGTATTCAGTACCCTTCATACCAATGATGCCATAGAAGCCATCAGTACCCTGCGTAATATGGGAGTGCCACCCTTTTTGATTGCTGCAGCACTTACAGCCGTAATCGGACAGCGTCTGGTTCGCAAGATGTGCTTGCAATGTCGCAATGAATTTCAACCGGAAGCGGGTTTATTGAAATCTCTGGGACTGCCCGATACCGTAGGGACCCTGTATCGCAGTCGTGGCTGCCAGGCCTGTCATTTTACGGGTCATTCCGGTCGCACTGGTGTCTTTGAAGTTTTGGAAATAACGCCCGAACTTCGAGAAGAGATCAACAATGAAGCTTCTGTTGAGAAAATAACCAGAATGGCCGGTTATGATTCCCTTGCCGCACACTGCCGCCAAAAGGTTCTTGAAGGACTTGTGAACCCGGAAGAATATCTGCGCGTTATTAGAATATAATCATGGCTTACACTCTGTTGTCTCTGGACTGAATCCCACTATTGAAAGAACATTCATGTCTGTATCTAAAAATATGAAAACAGCAGTTTTCCTGATACTTTCTCTCCTGATGCTCCCTGTTGCCCAGGCTTCATCGGAGCGCATTGCACCTACAGCCCGGACGCTGTATCCTTATTGGCAAATGGTGCTTGAGGTTGCCAAACAAATTGAAAACCGACCACCCCGACCATTGGGTATCAATCAGGGCCTCTTCAAGCCGGGGCCGGAGTACTCTTTTGAATCTTTCAGGCATTTGAGAAGTATTGACCTGCTTCGTGCAGCCCGTGAAGGCATAGATTTCGCCCGTTTGGAATCTGCTCGTGGTACAGAGGAATCCAAGATAGAGCAGATGGTTCTGGAAAATATTACTATGGCCCTGGAATATTTGCCACTACTGATCAAAGACCAGAAAGACATTTGGGAGATTTTGAACGTCATCCAGAATCAGAAGGAGGATAGAATTTTTCGGCGATTTCTTCTGGAGCAGATTTTAGGAAGTGCTTCTCCCAGCACCTTGCTTTCTTTGACCTTGCCTGAACTGCTTTTCTCCCTGGAAAGGCATCGCTCCAGAGGGGTGAGTGCTCAGGACAATCCTGTGGCCGCCGCTGAGATCAAGGATGCTGATGAAATGTTCCATGAAACCATGCTCCGCCTGTCCTCTCATCCCAGTGAATGGCCGGAAATACAGGCTTTGGCCATCAGATCTTATTATGATTTCATGGAAAAGGACTATTTGAAAAGTTTCGAGGCCCTGGATGAAATCCAGGAGGCCCGGACTTTGCAGACAGAGGTAGACATCTATGCCGTAAAAAAAGGAGAATTTGCCCTGTCAAGAGAATCCCGTGATGTGCTTCGTCGCCATTCAAAACGTCTGGAGACACTGGCCAATGCCATTGCAGGACACATATCTGAAGACAGTGTGCGCGACGAGAATGTCCAAGATGTTACGGAAGAGGTGCTCGCAGCTTTAGAGGGCAAGTATGTGGGTTTGGATGAAGAGAAACTGGCTTTGTACCAGGAAGGCATTATCCCTGAGCCCTATCGCATGCCTATCCCTCCATCTGGAGATGCGGACATGGAAGGGATGTTGGATGCCTTTCTTCCCATGGAAGGCAAACCCCTTTCTTTTGATGCTCTTTGAGGATCATTCGCCGGCGAAGCGTTCTTTTAAAAGACCGTAGATCCCGCCAAAAGCACCATTGCTCATAATGAGTACAAGGTCACCATTCTGCAAAACAGGGAGCAGCCTGTCAAGCAGCGCAGGAACATCTTCATCGTAATACGCTTCTTTGCCATAGTTGACAAGTGAATGGATGAGACCATAGCGATCAAGACGTTCTGCTTCAGGGATCCTTTCGCTTCTATGAACAGGACCCAGAAAGACAAGATCAGCCAGTTGCAGCGATTGAAATAATTCCTTCTGAAAACGCCTGGTCACCATGGTATTGGATCGGGGTTCAATCAAAGCCACAATACGCCTGTCGGGCCAACGGCTCTGTGCCGCTTCCAGAGATCCTCTAATCGCTGTAGGATGATGGGCAAAGTCATCGACAAAGATTATATCGTCATGCTGCAAAAACACTTCCATACGGCGTCGAACACCGGGAAAAGCCGCAATGGCCTGTGCGATGGCCTTCTGAGGCATGCCAAGAGTAACCGCAATAGCCAGCGCAGCCAGAATATTCTGGTGATTATGCTTTCCGGCGAGAGACAGAGGAACGCGGCCCCATGTTTTTCCCTTATAAGAAACTTCCAGTTGAAAGCCATCTGGAAGTTTGACATAAGTGGCGAACCAATCAGCTCCGTAGCTGAAGCCATAGCTTTCCACAGGTGAAAAGGCATGTGATGCCAGCGTGCGGGCGTGATTATCCGCACAAAGCAATACCAGACCTTCCTGAGGAATTTGCCGGAACATGCGTTGAAAGGCTGTCTCAATTTCTTCCAGATCCCGGTATATATCCCCATGATCAAATTCCAGAGAAGTGACAAGAGCGATGTCAGGAAGATAATGAAGGAATTTGGCCCGCTTGTCAAAGAAAGCGGTGTCATATTCGTCCCCTTCTATGACAAAAGGAGCGCTCGGGCTACCCAAATACGATGAATGTTCAAAGCCCAGAGCTTCCCCGCCTATAAGATAGCCCAATCCTGGAAAGCGCTGTTTCAATATATGAGCTGTCAAAGCTGTCGTTGTGGTTTTTCCATGGGTACCCGAAAGGACAATAGATTGACGTTGTAACAAAACATGTCTCTTCAGCCATTCAGCCAAACTTGCATAAGGGATTTTTCTGGAGAGGATATGCTCAACTTCGGGGTTTCCACGACTCAGGGCATTGCCGATGATTACCAGATCGGGATTCCAAGCCAGATTCGCTGCATCGTATCCTGTATACACCGGCACTCCCAGGGAGGCAACCATATGTGAGGCCGGGGGGTAGAGGACGCCATCACTGCCTCGGACTTCATGGCCCGCCTCAATGGCGAGACGTGCTCCAGCCAACATGGCTGTTCCGCCTATTCCAGAAAAATGTATTCGTTGAGCCATAGGATCCTCGCAAATCAATAAAGATTGAAAATGGCGTCTCCCCCCAGAATAGCTTCCACTTCTGCGGTATAGAGTGGTTCCAAAGTGATCGCCTGTTGAAAATAATTGTTGGCCTGTGCGATTTCGCCTAAAGCAAGAAAGCATTGTGCAGACCGTAAAGCAGCCATGGCTGCTGTAGGACGCAGGCTTTCCACTTCAGACAAGGCGACCATGGGAAGGTATGTTGCCAGCGCATCATCAAAGGAAGAAAGTTGCATCAGACACCGGCCCAGGGCGATACGGGCATCAATCTCATCATCTATGATCAAGCCGGCCCGTTCGGGATCAGCCTGCCTTTCTTTATTGCGCAGACTGAGAAAAATTTCATAATGACGTTTGGCGGCCACATCGTTATGCAAAAGATCGCTGTAAGTCACTGCAAGATTGTAATGTACTCTGGCGCTATTCGGATTTTGACGAAGGGTGGCCAGAAAGAGGCGTTCGTTGCTGCTCCAGTCCAGATTGCGTTGAACAGTCAGGTTTCCCAGATATACACAAAAAAGAAAGAGAACAGCCCAGGCTATGGGCCAGATACGTCGTGAGCACACCAGAGAACTGAGGATTTCCGCCAGACACCACCAGAACCCCGCCATGGGAACATACATCCAATGTTCAGCCAAAGGCGCATTAAGAGGAAAAATGCCGGAAATGGGCAGCCAGCAGAGGAGGAACCAGACAGCACCCAGGGCGACCCGTGTTTTTTTTCTGACCAGAGCAAATACGACAATAGCCAGCAACAGACAAAGAAAGACCGTACCCGCCAATGCATCCCAGAAGCTTGCATGAACCAGCGTCCGTTCCATATGCAAGGAGAAAGGGGCAAAAAGCAACTTCAGATAGATTCCGAGAGATTGTACAGTCTCATACAGTCGTTGGGAGAAAGGGGAAACCGTGCCTGCAGCTGCTGTAGCAAAATTAAGAACGGTGGAACGCAGAACAATATAAAGAAGCAGAACAAGAATAGCGGAGAAGAGCGGGTAATACGGGGCAAAAGGCTGTGTTCTTTCCTTTTCTTCCTCAACCTTCTCCTGGCGAACAAGATAGAAGAGGAAAGGCGCCAGCAGAACAGGATAAATAAGAGACGATTCTTTGCTTAAAAGAGCTCCGACAAAACAAAAAACAGAATAAAAAAGATAGCGTTTTTTATATGTATTTTTCTGATACAGTACTACACACCAGAGTGCGGCAAAAACACCTGTAGCCGACATCATATCAGCCCGACCACTGATATATGCCACTGCTTCGGTGTGAAGCGGATGAAGAACAAAGATGAGAGGAACAGCCAGAAATACGAAGACGGGCACTCCAAGAGCATAGAGGAGGCCAAGAAGGCTGAGAGCGGCCGCAATATGCCAGGCCATATTGCTGAGATGAAAAACAAAGGGGGACACGGCCATAGCCGAAGAGGTCAAGCCTTCTTCGGGAGCCGGTCCCCCTGCAAGCTGGTAGTCAATGAGGAAGGTTGTGGAAACCAGAGGTCGATAAAAATTACCCTGACCACGCCCGAAAGCGTGTTGATCTTCCAGAAAAAGACGGGGAAGCTGATAAGGATCCTGAACATGCTTGTGGAGAAGTACGGAAGAAACATCATCCCATACCCATTCACCCGGCAGGGTGTTCACATAAGCCAGACACCCGGCCAGAACAACGAGCAGCACTGCTATGGAAACAGCCTTGGATCTGTTCAGCTTAAAAGGCAAAATTATTTTCCTTTGTAAAAATCTTCACAGGATTTGAAAGGACGGGCGCATTATTCAACTTTTCGATCCGGCCCGATTCGACTTCTTTCCTTGGGACCTATACACAGCCAGGAATAGTTGACCGGCAGGTATTCCACTTCAATGGATTGCTTGTTGCCAACAATGCGGACAAGACGCATGACCGTTTTGTCGTCACGCTCATGGAATTCTTCCCCTTCGCGAATGCGATAGGCTGAAGTTTCGCCTGTGATGGGATCAAAAAGATCAATGAAGACATAAAGTTCTTCATCCAGTTCAATAAAACCCGTTACAGTCAGTATAGGCCGCCGCACCATTTCGTCCGCATAAACCCGCAGTTTATCATAACGGCTGTTGTCAGGCTGCAGAGCCTTGTAGATGCGGCAAAGTCCTGAGATTTTACGCCACCGCTCTTCCTCACGGGCCAGCTTCAGGCTTGCGTCCACGTCAGCAATAACAAGCTGGAGCCCCTGCCGTCCGTTTTCACTGGCAATGAGCTGTGCCCGGCGACTCTGAAGTTGATTCAGAGTATCGGGTAACATATAGTCTTCCGGGGCGGACACGCCTGTCATCAGATAGCTGCTCAGCAATGTTCTGACCTGCTGGCGATATTCTTCCGGAGACGGTTCAGGAGGTGGCAGATCTTCTTCCGGGGGCGGCGGAGGCGGCGGTTCAGGCGCACAAGCCACTACAAAACAAGCCAGAATACACAATAATGCCGATGGTAAAAGGAAATGTTTCATGAGAGACCCTCACAGTTGATGTTGGGAAAAGTGTATCATATTATAGTTGTATATACAACTTGAAGTTCAGATTTGAGAATCAGAGTCGGGGATAAATCTGTGTGAATAAATGCAGCATTTCAGAGAGATTGAATTGGCCCGGAGCACTGGGTTGGCCGATAAAAGTATAGCTCAGTAAAGAGCCCAGAGCAGGAAAAAAAAGCCGGCTTGCGACTCCCTCTCTACCCATGCCCAGCACGATGAGATTCTCCTGCGGATGTCTCAGAAGAAAGCGGGTGAGCTCCTGCAGATCTTCCGGAGAATTGCAACAGGCGGCAATTTTGATAAGATCTGTGCCCAGATCCTTCCCTTTCTGAAGCAATTTGTCCAGGCTTTGGGAATCAGGTGTTTTCTTGAAATCATGGAAAGAGCCGATCAGTGTTTTTCCCTGATCTTTGCAGAGCGCAACAAGTTCTTTGCAGCTCTTTTCAGCACTGAGTTCAATATCAACACCTTCTGTTTCAGGCAGACTGTCCACGTACAAAGCAAGGCGAGCCTCTTCACTCTTGTCCCATTGGCCGCCTTCTTCCACAGCGCGTACCGTGAGTAAACGTGGAAAGCTCGCATAAGCACGCAACAGGCTGAGAATATGATCCGGCTCCTGGTTTTTGCAGAGGTCTGCACGCAGTTCCACACAAAGGGGATAAGGTGACGAATATGCCTTCAAACTCTCGGGACTGTCGCAATCAGTGACAGCAACCGCCAGATAGGGAGGGGCGGAGCGATGTGTTTTCAATGCACTTAAAAGAGCCATCAGCTGTTTTCCTTGGGAAGAGGCTGCTGTTTAAAATCCAGTTTTTCCAGAGGCCGTTCCAGACGCATTTGCCATTCTTTTTCCAGACGTTCACGTTTGCGCCAGCGTCGATGAAACCAGAGCCATTGTTCGGGATGGGCACGAATAATGGCTTCCAGGGCATCCTGACAACGTTGTGTATTCTCAAGAAGATCTTCCAGGAAATTTCCACTGTCCTGCATGATGACCTTCGGATAAAAGCGCAAGCTATACTTTCCCTCAGCATTTCGGGCCATGGAGCCGGGAACGACCGGCACTCCGGCTTTCATGGCTATCAATGCCGGGCCAATGGATCCCCACGCTGGAGAGCCGAAGAAGTGCACGGGAACGGCGCCGTCACGAGGACCTTGATCCGCCAGCATGGAGGGATGTACCCCTTTTTCAATCATTGACAGCATCTCCTGAATGGCGCCATCTTTTGTAATGGTGATTGTTCCGCCGGAGATACGAAGTCTGTCAACCAGTTTGTCCAGGAAAGGATTGTTCAGCGGGCGAATAATGACAGCTGTTTTCAGACCCAGAAGGCTTGCTGTGGGAGGCATCCATTCCCAATTACTGTGATGAGCCGCAAGAAAAACAGCTTTATCGCTCTCCTGTGCATGTTCCAGACCTTCAACGGAAATCTGATCTTTAAGTTTACCGGCGACCACCAGGGGAATTCGGGAGAATTCAGCGGCTACGATGCCCAGGTTTCGGACGGCTCCTCGAAGTATTTTCTTTTTCGCCTGAAAAGACAGGCTGTCTCCGTAGGCAATGTCCAGATTGGAAAAGCCTATTCGTTTCAAGCGGGGAATAAGCATATAAGCCAGATCACCCAAAAAACAGCCGAGCCGCCGTACCACGAAAAGAGGGAGCATGCGGGTCAGCTTGAAGAAGAGCAAACAAAAGAAATAAGAAAGCCCAGCAAAGGGAGAACGTGCTTTTGCCATTTCTCATGCTTCCAAAATCAGCTTATGGCCTGTTTCTGGAACAAAGCTGCGGGCGCCATTGGAGCTGTTCTGCTCCATCCAGGCCAATGCATCGCTGTCTCCGTGAACATAGACAACATTCTGGGGGTTGAGCCGCTCCACCATGTCAAGCAGATATTGTCTGGAAGCATGAGCACTGAATCGGAATTGCTGTATATCTTCCAACACAATTTCCACTGGAGGGGCGCCCAGCTCAAACTGAAGGGCATCTCCTCGTGATGAATGAAGCAGATGATATCCCAGAGTGTCCGGATCCAGATAGCCCACAAAAAAGATACCATGGTGAGAATGGGATGCCATGCTTTGTGCCAACATGGCGGAAGGGGTGTTTTCGGTCATCATTCCTGAGGTGGCGATGATGATTGAAGGACGGAGAAGGAGTTTTTCAACAAAACTCTTTTCCCATACATTCTTCAATGACTCCGTTCGATCCAGAGGCTGGAGCTCGCAATCGGGATGCAGATAATCTGCATATCGGTCGTAGATCTGATATATTGCACGGCCCAGACCCACACTGTAGACAGGCACCTGAGGCAGGCGCTCTTTTTCCTGGAGATGACAGATAACGTTGATCATTTCCTGGGTTCGTCCCAGAGCAAAGCTGGGGATCAACACGGTACCGCCGCGATCAATAACCTCACGGATGGATTCAGCCAGGCGTTCCGTTTCTTCCGCATAGGAGCCCAGACCTCCATCCTCCGTAGCGCCCAGCGTCGATTCTATAATCAGAGTATCCACCCGCTCTTGCTCATCCAGTTGTTCCCGGGCACCCATCAAAAATTGACGGCGATGGGAAATGTCGCCTGTATAGAGAACATTATGACCTGGAAACTTCAGAAAGATACTGGCTCCGCCCAGAACATGGCCGGCGTTGATGAATTGCAACTCAATGGGCGTTCCGTTACCGATCTCAAAAGGCTGATTGTAAGGGAGTCCATCCAAAAAACGTGTGGCGTAGGCCACATCACTGTGATCGTACAAAGGATAGTCGTAGATCTGCCGTTCCCGGGCGAGAATATCCATGACCGCTACACTGCTTCTCAACATGCGGTCGGCAATGGCTCGGGTGGGGATGGTGCTGAAAGAGCGGGTGCCGGGGAAGTTTTTACATAAATAAGGCAAAGCCCCGCAATGATCCATATGAGCATGGGACAGCAGGCAGATATCAGGGGCACCGTCAAGCAGTTTGAAATCCGGGAGACATTCCAAGCCTTCTTTTTTGGGATGCGTTCCACAATCCAGAAGAATGCGCGTGCCGTTACAATTCAGCTCAAAGCAGTTCGCGCCTACTTCGCCACCGCCGCCAAGTACAGAAAAATTGATTATGCCATATGAATTCATCGTATGATATTGTACCCCCTGTGATATTGGGGAGTCAAAGAGGTGCCCGGATGTTTTTTTGACATAACTTTTCATTTGTGGCACACTTAGTCCGATGAAAATGTTTTCAGTACAACCGTAAAGGAGAATAAAATGGCTGGTGCGACAAGTGATGATAAAGGAAAAGGGCGGGCTCTTGATATAGCGGTGTCCCAATTGGAGAAACAGTTTGGCCGTGGAACCCTGGTCCGTCTTGGTGATGATACCTTCAGAGAAGGCGTTCGCGTAATTTCCTCCGGCAGTCTTTCACTGGATATCGCCACCGGTGTAGGCGGCTTTCCCCGTGGACGCGTTGTAGAAGTCTTCGGTCCTGAATCTTCGGGAAAAACGACTCTTGCTCTTCATGCTGTGGCCAGTGCACAACGGGCGGGGGGTATTGCCTGTTATATTGACGCCGAGCATGCTCTGGATCCTTCATTTGCTCAAAAGATCGGTGTGGACATCAATAATCTTCTTGTCTCGCAACCGGATACGGCTGAACAGGCCCTGGAAATTTGTGAAAGTCTGGTTCGCAGCAATGCTGTTGATATTATCGTGGTGGACTCTGTAGCGGCTCTGGTACCCAAAGCGGAAGTGGAAGGGGATATGGGCGACTCACATATGGGTCTGCAGGCCCGTCTCATGTCTCAGGCACTGCGTAAACTTACCGCCATCATCAGCCGTTCCAAAACGCTTCTCATCTTCATCAATCAGATCCGTGAAAAAATCGGCGTCATGTTCGGAAGCCCGGAAACAACCACTGGTGGCCGGGCCTTGAAATTTTATTCCAGCATGCGTCTGGATATCCGACGGATTGCCGGTTTGAAGGATCGTGAAGAAAACGTGGGTAACCGTGTCCGGGTCAAAGTTGTTAAAAACAAAGTGAGTGCTCCTTTCCGTCAAGCTGAATTTGACATTTTGTTTAACGAGGGTATCAGTCGTGAAGGGGATATTCTTGATTTGGCTTTGGAAGAAAAGCTCATTCAGAGGAGCGGTGCCTGGTTTTCCCATGATGGGGACAACCTCGGACAGGGCCGGGAAAATACACGGCAATATCTGCGAGATCATCCCGAATTGACAGAAAGCCTGGTAGCACAAATCCTCAAGAACAAAGGGCTTCCCTGGGTAGACTTGGCACCAGACGAGGCCGATGCGGAGTAGTTACTGTTTCCGGTGGATTCTTCTCAACGTCATAACGCTCTCTCTTTTTTAACGGGAGCGGCTTTTCTGCTTGCCTTTTTTGTGGCCGCTGGCGGGTTGTTCCTTAAATACCATCTGGACAATGCCCGTGAGTTTTCACTGGACACCTTGAAAGCCCATACCGGTATAGACTTCAATGTGGAGAGCGTGAAGACGGAGGGGCTTCGGAGTCTGGCTCTCGAAGGAGTGAGCTTGAGCCTTCCTTTGAGTGAATCAGACAAACTCTTCGCCCATATAGAACGCATTCATTTTGCATTGTCCATCCCCGCCATGATTCAAGGGCATATTTCCGTGGGTGATGCTGTGTTGGAAGGAGCTCTGGTCACGCTTAAGCAGGCTGAGGAAAGGAAAAGTTCAAAAATAACAGAGGCTAAGCTTTTCAATCTCGCCGATATTCTTGAGAAACTTCCTTTTCAAAAACTCGTTGGAAATGAGTGCGCATTTGAAGTCATGCAGGGAGACCGTAACCTGGTTTCTTTTGAGGATATTTCCTTTTCTCTGGTGAACGATTCAGCCAAAGAAGCACTGCTGTTGACTTTGGCCACTGCTCTGGTTACCCCTGAGGAGAAAGGCAGTATCAGAGCGAAGGGCCAGGTTCAACTGCCTGGTCTGGTTAATGGCGAGATCAGTTTTGATGGGATCAACTCTCTTCTTGCCCGTCATTTTGTTGATCTGCCCGATGGAGTTGAAGGGGCCTTATCGGGAAGCGTTCATCTTTCAGGCGATACCGATCAGGCTCTGCTCTTTGATACGAAAATAGACTTGAAACAGATTGCCCTTCCTCAACTTCCCCTTACACTGGACCCACTGGAAGGGCAATTTCACAGCATAGTGCAGTGGCTCATAGCAGCGAAAGAGATTCAGCTGCTCAGAAGCCAGCTTGAGAGCAATCTTCTTTGTCTCGATCTCAATGGTCGCATAGACCTGGCCTCCGACGAACCTGAACTGGCCATTAATGCCCGGGCACAACAATTGCCATATTCGGCTGTTTTGGCTGAATATCTGCCCAGGACTCTCAACCGGATCGGCAAGCCGGAAATTGAATTGGGAGGCGAAGCTGAACTTCAGATCACCCTTTCCGGTCCTCTCCGGGCGCCGCTGCTTTTTGCCGAAGCATTTATCCCTGAAATTCGGGCATCCCTCAGTCCATCCAACAAGCAATATCCAGAATGTGCCATTGAGATTGAACAAGTCCGTGCTTCCTGGGACTCGGAAAGTAAAGAACCTTCCGTCTTTGCTCTCGTCACCGGTGGAAACATCAAAGCGGCTGCTTTCGGATTTGAAGTTGAACGCTTGTCCGGTGCTCTGAGTCTGAAAGAGCAGAAAATTCGTTTGCATCCTTTTACAGCCCGTCTGTCTGAAAAAAATCTGTCAGGAAGTGCTGTCTATGATTTGGCAAGCCAGACAAGCGAATTTGATGTAGACGGGGAATTGACTGCTCTTGAAAACACCATTCTCAAGGATGCTGTCAAAAACCTCAAACTTGCAGGAGATATTGCTTTCCATGCAACAGGTACTCTCGACTCCCTTGGCTGTCTGAAAATAAAAGCATCAGCCGATGTTACCCGGGGCAAGGTTGCTTTTGAATGGTGGCTTGATAAGCCGGTAGGCGTTGGAGCTACCATAAAAACACTGGAAGCGCTGGTGCAGCCCGGTAAAAGTATGGAAGTGACGGGCGAAGCCTTTGTTGAAGATACCCGTATTCTTGCAGATCTCAAGTATAAACCGGGCACGGACAGACAATGGGAGAATGTGCACACCCGTATCGATCTTCCTCATCTGGAGGTGAACAGTGCGGGAAAATGTATCAACATTCCTTATACAGCTCTGGGCGGTACCTGTAAAGAAGGATTTTATGAATCGAATCATGCAGGCCCTCTTCCGGGAGACAGTATTGCCAAGCTGGGCGGTCATTTTGATCATGTGTCCTTTTATCCGGATGGAGGAATACATCCACTGGAATGCTGGGATGCCAGAGTGGATGTATTGATAACCACCATCAAGAACCAGCCACGTACCACAGAGATGACCATTCACGCCGGCGAAGCCCATGTGCCGCCTTTTTCAGAAAACTGGCTGTTGCCCATGGGCGCTACTGAAGAAGATGAGCTCGATAAAGAAGATAAGGGGCCCAATTACTGGACCTATAACCTGTCAGCTGATTCCATATCATTGCCTCCCTGGAAAGGAGAGTCTTTTTCCGGGAAATTGCATGACAATCCCAATGAGACCTATTTTTCCTTTTTCAAGGGTAAAATGGGGGACGGACAGCTCGAAGGCAGTTATCATCACGAAAAGCTGGATAATGTGATGACCCTGAAGGGCAGTTGGGAAGATATTCCCTCCATCTACCTGATCCGCCATTTGGAATTGCCCGAAATTCTGGAAGGAAACTGTACGGGCTCCGTCAATTACACTGTCGATCGCGATGATCCGGGCACTACACTGGAGACACAAGGTAATTTTTTCATTACCAATGGCCATTTCATAGAGCATAAACTTTACGAAGTATTCAGCCCCAGTTTTGCACAACATTTCGGAGCGCTTCCGCCGACGGCATTACGATTCAAAAAGCTTTCTTCCGATCTCAAAATTGTGGGGGATCAGATATTCACGGACAATGTCGTCATTGAATCGGAAGGGATGACCATTACAGGAGATGGCATCTGGGTGATGGAAGGGGATATGAACTATCGTGTTGATCTGGCTGTGTCACCCGACCTGGCTGAACAGATTCCCATCATGCGTGACAGTTTCAATATTCAGGGATTCCGTTTGACCCAACGCAATATTGAACTGGGCTTTCAACTTTCCGGGCCCACCTTCAACCCTACGAGCGAATTGGCCGGTCTTCCGCCTGTCGGGGTTACTTTTGTGAGCGGTGCGGCCGATCTCACCGGCGAAGCCATGAAACTGCTTGATACACCCCGTCAACTCTTCCTGTCCATCTTCAGATCGGGAGGCGGCATTCTCGGAGCCACACGCACGCAATCACAACAGCAATAAAACACCTCCGGCATGCCACTACTCTCAGATAAGCAATACGACGAGGAGCAGTACTTCCACAAACAAATGAGCACAGAAGGGGAGAAACAGATTCTTTCTTCTCACGGTCCAGCCTGTCAGAAAAAGAGAGAAAACGGTCATCCCCAAAGCTTCAATCAATGGTTTTTGCAGATGAAACAAGCCTTCAACCACAGGAAGGAGGAGCCACAGATAGCGAGGTCGTATCTGTAACAGTGCCCTGAGAAACACGTATCGGCATAAAAACTCCCAACCGGGCAGCCAGGATGTTTCCCAGATGAGAAAACGCACAGCCCGCTGAAATTTTGCGGAAGCACCAACCCATTCCTTTTGCCCATAATAGTGTCGCAGGGAAGGTGTCAGAAGAAGGGCGGCCAGCACTATAAATCCCGTAAGAAAAAGAAAGGCCGTAAAATACCAGTCTTTCCTTTGAAATTTCCCGGGCATGATCCAATCTTTATCCAATTTCTGATAAGAAAAAAGAAAGGGAAGAAGAAACCAGAAAACAAACTTGAAGAGATCAAAATGGTCTGCGGGAGCCAGAATAGAGACCTGATCAGACAAAGGGGGAATATGACGCAGAACATCAGCCAGAGACCAGGAAAACCAGGACCAGTCAAAAGGAAACATGAGCTGACTGGAAGCCAGAAAATCGATCACCAAGATGAGCAAAACATAGAAGACTGTCAACAGAGGAACAAACAGGAACTGTTTCGCAGAAGAATTGTATCCTGTATTTTCGTTGTCATCAACTTTCATGGAGCCTCGGTGTTTTCTCCGGCCAGGGACACAGATCATAGAGTGGGCATTCCAGACATTTGGGGGAACGTGCCTGACAATAGGCACGACCATGATGCACCATATATTGAGAAAACATGGTCCACTGTTCCTCGGGCCACAGTTTCTGCAGATCCATCTCTATCTTTGTCGGATCTGTATTACGGGTAAAACCCAGACGGTTGGACACACGTTTGCAGTGGGTATCCACAACAACGGCCGGTTGATGAAAGCATTCGCCCAGGACAGCATTGGCGATTTTTCGACCCACACCGGGGAGGCGAAGAAGATCCTCCATATTCTCCGGCACCTTACTGTCATACTCTTCACGTAACATGGTACAGCTTTGTCTGATGGAACGGGCTTTCTGATTATAAAACCCGCAGGCATGAATCGCTTTTTCCAGTGTTCCGGGCGGTGCATCGGCAAAGTCATCAACAGTCTTGTACTTTTTGAATAATTCTTCACATACGATGTTGACACGGGCATCGGTACACTGCGCAGCGAGGATGGTCATGATGAGCAGTTCCAGAGGAGAGCGAAAGTCGAGCGTACACGCTGCGTCGGGGTAGGTCTTTTCCAGAAGTGCATAGATGGCTGCAACACGTTTTTTTTCTTTGGCGGAGATTACGGTTTTTTTTGCCATTGCAGAAACTCCTTTTCAGAACGGCTGTTCAAAATCTGACAGGATGACAGGCCGCCTTTACGCGCCATGGCAACACCAAAGCGGACATTTTGCAGCCCCGCTATACGGTGTGCATCGGGGGAGATGATAAACTGCACTCCTTTCTCAGCGGCCAGCCGGATGTATCGCCAATCCAGATCCAGTCGCCTCGGGCTGGCGTTGATTTCCAAGGCCACCTGATTGGCGACAGCCGCATCCAGGATTTTTTCAAGATCAAAGTCATAGGCCGGGCGTAAAAGGAGTTGCCGGCCGCTGGGATGCCCCAAGGCCGCTGTATAAGGATGTTCAATGGCTCGAATCAATCGATCTGTCGCTTCTTTCTCCGTCATGTCCAGTCCATTATGAACGGAAGCGATAACCCAGTCAAAAGTTTTGAGTATGTCATCCCCGTAATCGAGCGATCCATCACGCAGAATATCGGCTTCAATCCCTTTCAGCACACGGATGCCATTCAACTTTACATTGAGTCTGTCTATTTCCTGATGCTGTTCAATGATCGTCTCTTCTGATAAGCCATTGGCCACAACGGAAGAACGGCTGTGATCGGTGATGAGCATATATTCATAACCCAGTTCACTGCTGGCGAGGGCCATTTCTTCCACTGAATGAGCGCCGTCACTCCAGGTGGAATGACAGTGAACCAGTCCGCGAATATCACTGCTTTCCACCAGATCCAGAGGCCGGTCCGATGAAATCAGCTGAATCTTTTCCCGTACTTCCGGTGGATAGGCGGGCTGGGATAAAGCCTCGTAAAAAGCCTCTTCTGTCTCGAAGTTCAGAGTCTTGCCCGCAGAATCTGTCAGGACATGGCCTTCCCAGCTGATACCATTGTCTTTACACAGAGTCTTCAATTGGGCAAGATGTTCCGCACAGCCTGTAGATGCAAGCATAAGCGGGATCCAGTGACTTGCCTCATCAACAAAGCTGAGATGAAAAGGGATCCCTTCGGGCGTTTGGAAAACAGGGAAAGCCTTTTCATTCTTCTCAACAGGCTGCAACTCGTATTTCTCTTTGAGAGCATCAAGAACAGTATCCGCTTCGGAACTCAAGACGATAAAATGCAGTTCTTCCACTATCACCGAGTAACGACGGAGATCGCCTGTAACAGCGCACTTTTGAAGCTGAGGGAGGGTCTTCAGAAAAGTCAAAATCTCTTCGGCGGCTCTTTCAGCCCGGGGCAGCAGGAATTTTCCCTCCTGTGCTTCAGCAAAGGAAATACCCGCCAGGAGCTTTTCAATCTTTTTCTTGCCAAAACCGCGCAGCTTGGCCAGTTCACCATTCAAAGAATTCTCTTTCAACGATTCCAGGGTGGCAATTCCCAATGTTTCATAAAAGAGACGGATGCTTTTGGTGCCCAGATCCGGTATGCGCAAGAGCCCATAGAGACTCCGGGGAAACTGGCTTCTCAGTTCTTCCAACTGTTGAAGCTTACCCGTTGTCACATATTCTTCAATGCTCTTTGCCAGTCCTGCGCCGATGCCTGGCAATGTTTGGAGCTTCTTTTCACGAAGCAGTGTTGTTACAGGCCTGCCACAACGTTTTATGGTCGTGCCGGCCCTGGAATGAGCACGGATGGCAAAGGCATTTTCTCCGGCCATTTCCATCCAAAAGGCGGTTTCATACAATATTCGGGAAATCTGGATATTATCCAATCGGCAACTCCTGTCAGACAGACCGGTGCCGTTTCATGATAGGGGCGAATATTTGTCTGCTTTTCCGGTTAAGGAAGAGAGGGACAAGAGCCCTTCAGCCGCGCTCTTCCTCCGGTGTTTCCGTGATTTTCACGGAAATATTTTCCGGCCGCTTTTTCCATAAGGTTGTTTTCAACAATAAAAAGAGCAGGCCGCCCAAAACGAACATGGCCAGACCGACAGTTTGCGATACGGTCAGCATGCCCAGGACAGAGCGTGTGCTTTCTCCACGGAATCCTTCTGTTATCAGACGCAGAAGACCGTAAAGGGTGACATAGGACAGGGAAACGACTCCCGTGTGTCTGTGTTTTTTGTAGATGATCAGTAATAGTGCAAACAAAATAAAGAGCCCTAATGTTTCATAGAGCTGAACCGGATGGATGGGCAGGGAAAAGGCGGCATCTCCTTCAATCAACTTTTGCCGGACCTGGGCTCTGAAGGGCCCATAGCTGGCGCGGGGAAAAGACACGCCCCAGGGAAGCCAATCACTGCATAAGCGGCCCCAGCAACAGCCATTGAGAAAACATCCTATACGACCCAAGCCGTGAGCAAAGGCCAGGAAGGGGGTAACCATATCAGCCGCCGGAAAGAAAGGGGTCCGGGCATATTTCAGATAAGCGATTCCGGCGACAATACCTCCCATGAGCCCACCGAAAAAGACCAGACCGCCGGTGAAAATAAACTGAAGATAGCGAAGGTCTTCCCAGCCGCCGTATTGTATGACCCAGTAAATTTTCGCTCCCAGAATACCGCCGATAAATATCCAGATGCCACCGGCCGGCGTCGCTGGATAGGGCTCTTTCCGGCGGATATTCAGCCAGTTGGGACCCAGAGCGCCTACCAGAAAAGCAAGTGTCATCATGACTGTATAAGAATGGAAGCGAAGTTCGCCCCAGCTCAGCAGTGTGGGATACATGAAATACCTCTATTGCCTCTGAAAGCAGTTGATTGACATGAGGGGATACATAAAAACTGAGTATAGCAAAAAGACAGAAGAGATAGAAAGAGCAAGCGGAAATCTGCTTGAAAATCAATCAGGAGTCAGAACTGACCCTCCTGTGCTGCAGCCAGAAAGGCATTGATGTTTTCTGTCGGAACGCCGGGAGCCATTCCGCCGCCACAGGACAGAATAAGATGATGGGGGGACTCCAGTCCCTGAATAAGTTCTGTTACGGCCAGTTTCACGTCAGCCGGGCTTCCCTGAGCGAGGGTCTCCAGTGGAGCGATATTGCCGAGCAAGGTCACTTTACCGCCAGTGAGTGCTTGCATTTCGGCAATACTGTGCAAGTGGGAAAAATTAAAGAGATTGACTCCCAGTGCAGGCAGATAAGGTGCGCAAATGAGTCCTTCCGCATCATTATGAAAAAAACGAACTGAGGCGGGGAATGCGGAAAAGAGTTCGCCCAGATAGGCATGGGCAAATTCTTCATAGTCGGGGGCACCAAGAAAACCAACAATGTCATCGAGAATGAAAATACCATCGATGGAATCAATTTTTTCTTTCTGAAGTCGGAGCCAGTCCAGCAGAAAATCGGTGATAATACGCAGAAGAGCATGCACCTTTTCCGGATACATGCGCAGAGCCATGAGAAACTCTGAAATTCCCAAAAGAAAAGATGCAATATTCAGGGGACCCCGGGCTACGGCAAAGCGGATGGCCTGGCCTTCTTCTTCTATTTTGGGGCGCCAACTACAAAGACGATGCAGCAGCAAAGGTGCCAGACCATCAACAGCCGGATCAGGCTTCTCCGTTATTTCATTCAAAGCATCCTGAAGAGGGTGGGCGAAAGGAAGATCATTTTCATAAAAAGTGCAGCGCGTCCCTAACGAGGCTGGCTCGGAACACATGCCATATTCCGCCCAGAATCCGGGCAGAAACAGTATCTCAGGGAAAGTGTTGCAGGCATGAAGATTAGCCTGAAACCAGCAATGAGGATCAGCGTAATAATCCAGAATGGATACGCCATGCCAGGCGGGAAGCCAGGGACTGTCGATAATAAATCCCACAGGCAGGGGCGAAACAAGCTGCCCTTCAAGTACAGCCAGCAATGTCTCCCATTGGCGTTGATTCATTTTCTTCTTTCCTCTTTGTCAGGCATCTTCTTATTGAAAAGTGCGGATAGACACTTCTTTTCCACCCTGCTCGGCTGACAAATAAGCGGAATAAATGGTGGAAATGGTGTTGGCTCCCAATATGCTGTCGCTCTCAACGGCACCGCCATGGGCTGCGGCATGATAAAAAGCCTCTATTTCCTGGGGATATCCTGTAAACCAGTCTTCATCGGGGGGCATATCCGTCCAGCCCTGTTTCTGTTCAATTTTCTCAACCGTATAAATATCAGAGAAGTTTTCATGACAGGGGTTGTACACACGCATGGCTGTATTGGGATTGATCAGACAACGGGTGCGATGATTGTTTGCCGAGACTTCCAGCCAGTTATGAATGCCTCCCAGGATGATGTCAGAAGCAAAAACAGTGGCCAGGGTACCGTCTTCAAAAGTGACATGCATCATGGAGAAATCATCAATATCGTAATAATCACTTCTGATGAATCCGGCATCCTGAAAGTTTTCCATACGGGTCAGGGCCGCTGTACGTGCGGTGACGGTGGCGGGAAGAATGGCTTTGCCTGTTCTGGCCCGTCCCTCAACGGACTTCAGATACAGAGCGGCCGTGAGAGGATGACATCCCTTCCCGATCATGACCCCGCCTCCTGAAAACTTCCATTGCGCATAGGTGGGGTTATGAGATCCTGAATGGGCTTCTTCGCCGTGAATCCATAAAATCTGGGCATTTGTTTTTTCAATGATTTCTTTTTCACGCTGAATTGACGGCGCATACACCCAGTTCTCCGCGTAAAAGATGCGGCCGGTGCTCTGGCTTTCAGCCTCCAGCATGCGCTCAACACTGGCGAGACCGTGCGTCAATGCATCAATTTTAGGAAAACGGTCACCATGGAAATCGGCGGAACCATCGCCCAGATAACCGGTCAGAGGTTTTTCAACAATGACTGATTTCCCACGCTTCAGCGCCGCAACAGCCACTTCCTCATGTCCGGCAACGAGCACACAGCAATGAACGAGATCCACCTCATTCAGCAGGGCATCAAGGGTAGAAAAATGCTGAATACCCCGTTGGGAGGCAAAAGCAGCGGCCTGATCCTGGTCCAGGGCATAAACTCCTCTGACTTCAGGGTTAACTCCATAGACTCTCTTGATTCCTTCATAATGGAAGTTGGCTGAAAATCCGGCGCCCACAATACCGGAACGTACTGTCTTTTTGGCGTGCATAGTGTTCCTTTTTTGAATAGGGGTAGTGAGTTGATCTGCAATGACGGTTCTTATGCGACTCTTTTTCGCTTATCACTGTAGCCTATAGACAGGTAAAAGTTCAACGTAAAAGAAAGCGGGCATTGCATCAACAGACTGTTTGGCTGTAAAATAAGATTGAGATCAGAATCCCCTCACGAGCGTCGTCGGATGCTTTTATCTCAATTCACCGCACGGCCATTTCCTTTTTTGCGCCTGAATATGGCAAAGAAAGCGCCTTCTCATGGCATCACCCAAAGTAAACATGAACGGGACCATCACCATTCGTGGTGCCCGCGAACATAACCTGAAAAATCTTTCCCTGAAAATCCCTCGCAACCAGTTGGTTGTCATTACGGGACTCAGTGGCTCAGGCAAATCCAGTCTGGCCTTCGATACCATCTATGCCGAAGGGCAGCGGCGCTATGTGGAAAGCCTTTCCGCTTATGCCCGTCAGTTCCTGGAACTTCAGGACAAGCCCGACGTGGATTATATTGAAGGTCTCAGTCCCGCTATTTCCATTGAACAGAAGACCACCCATCGCAATCCCCGCTCAACCGTGGGTACTGTCACCGAGGTTTATGATTACCTGCGCCTTCTTTTCGCCCGTGTGGGAACCCCTCATTGTTATCAATGCGGCAAAGCCATTGTTTCCCAAACGCCGCAAAGTATTGTTGATTCTGTTCTGGCACTTCCTGAGAATTGCCGCATACAAATCATGGCGCCTCTGGTCCGCCAGCGAAAAGGCCATTACCAGCGAATTTTTGCAGAGATCAAGCAATTGGGTTTTGTGCGTGTCCGTGTTGATGGCGAGTTTTACCATATTGATGATGACATCCAGCTGGAGCGTTACGTCAAACACGATATTGATGTTGTGGTTGATCGCCTCGTTGTGAAAGAGGAAGCCCGAAAACGACTCACTGACTCTGTGGAAACAGCCTTGAAACTGGGCAAAGGGCTCATCAGAATCTGGCATCAGTCACAGGGCGAAGACGCCAAAGAGTTTTTACAAAGCGAACATCTCGCCTGTATAGATTGCGGTGTGGTCATGGAGGAACTGGAGCCCCGTCTCTTTTCTTTCAACAATCCTCATGGTGCCTGTTCCCGTTGTACCGGATTGGGTGATGTACAGGAGGTCGCCGCGGAACTTGTCGTGCCTGATGAAAAACTTTCCATCAACGAAGGCGCTGTCCGTCCCTGGAGCCGGAGGCGTGTTCTCGACGGAATGTATCGCCGTGCGCTGCGTTCCTTATGTGATCACTACAAGGTCTCGCCCGATACGCCCTGGAAGAAACTGCCCGACCGCTTTAAAAAGATCGTACTTTACGGATCAGGCAAAGAAAAAGTTGATTTTTCCTATTCCAGCAATGTGCGCAGCTATAAAACCAGCAAAGTCTTTGAAGGTGTCATTCCCAATCTCGCCCGCCGTTATGTGGAAACAGAATCCAATAAAGCCAGGGACATGATAGGGGAATACATGGCTTCCCGACCTTGTCCGGACTGCGGAGGCAGCCGCTTGAAACCGGAGGTGATGGCTGTCACCATTGGTCAGCTCTCCATCACAGCCGTGACCGCTTTGTCCATTCAGAAAGCACTGGAATTCTTCAATGCCCTGGAGCTTACTGAAACGCAGCAGGCCATTGCTGAACGCATCATCAAAGAAATCCGCGAACGCCTCGGCTTTCTGAACAGTGTGGGCCTCAGCTATCTCACTCTGGACAGACATGCAGGATCCTTGTCCGGTGGTGAGTCGCAGCGTATCCGTCTGGCCACGCAGATCGGCAGCGGGCTCGTGGGAGTATTGTATATTCTCGATGAACCCAGTATAGGCCTTCACCAGCGAGATAATGCCAAACTTCTGGCGACTCTGGAGCGTCTTCGTAATCTGGGAAATACGGTGATCGTCGTGGAACACGACGAGGATACCATTCGGGCCGCTGATTATGTTTTGGATCTCGGTCCGGGCGCCGGGGTTCATGGTGGAAAAGTGGTTGCCGCAGGGCCTCCTGCAAAAATCATGAAAACAAAACGGTCCATTACAGGCCGATATCTGTCTGGGGATTTGGAAATCGCCGTGCCGGAAAAAAGAAGAAAAGGCAACGGAGCATCTCTGAAACTGACCAAAGCTTCCCATAACAACCTGAAAAATGTGACTGTGGAATTTCCTCTGGGCATGCTCGTCGGTGTATCCGGTGTTTCCGGCTCAGGAAAATCAAGTCTTGTCAATGAAACTCTTTATCCTGCTGTCGCCCGTCAGATTTACTCTGATTTCCGCAAATCACCCGGAAAGCATGGGGGAGTCAAAGGACTCCAATACGTGGATAAAATCATCGATATAGATCAATCACCCATCGGGCGTACGCCACGCTCCAATCCGGCCACCTATACAGGACTTTTCGGACCGATCCGGGATCTTTTCAGTAAAACTCCCGAATCACGGGCTCGCGGGTACCAGCCGGGCCGTTTCAGCTTCAATGTGAAAGGGGGCCGCTGCGAAGTCTGCGAAGGCCACGGCGTACTCACCATTGAGATGCACTTCCTGCCAGATGTCTATGTCCCCTGTGATACCTGTCACGGCGCGCGCTATAACCGTGATACGCTGGAAATACGGTACAAAGGCAAAAATATTGCCGATATTCTCAATATGACTGTGGAAGAGGCCTGTGATTTCTTCAAGAATATTCCGGCTGTTTTCGGTAAGCTGAGTACCCTTCAAAGCGTCGGTCTCGATTACATCAAACTGGGTCAATCAGCCACAACCCTTTCCGGTGGGGAAGCGCAGCGGGTGAAACTGGCAACGGAACTGGCCAAAAGACATACAGGAAAAACGCTGTATATTCTCGACGAGCCCACTACCGGACTCCATGCGGCTGACGTGGATAAACTGCTGGAAGTATTGCATCAGCTTGTCGATTATGGGAATACGGTCATCATTATTGAGCACAATCTGGACGTTCTGAAAACAGCCGACTGGCTCATAGATCTGGGGCCGGAGGGAGGAGACGGTGGCGGAACCGTCATCGGTACCGGAACGCCCGAAGCCCTGTGCAAGATAAAAAAATCCTATACAGGACAATTCCTGAAAGCGAAACTGTCCCGATAAACACTATCAGTCTTTGTTGAAAAAGGCCGGACTCTTTTCCTCCTTGAAGTCGGGAGCATAAAGCTTCATCTCATAAAAGCAACAGCTGTTGTCGAAAGAACCGATGCCGACATGACCCCAGGTGAAGCGCTTGTCTTCGCCTTCCAGAACTGGTGTGGTCATATCATTGAAGTATACGGCTATACGTCCTTCAGAGAGACTGCGCTCGAGGCGAATGCGGTTGCGTACCTTTGTGCCCCAGGAAATACCGGGGCTGTTATAAGAAGCAAACTTGACCCGCGGCTCCTTATCAACAACAAAAATATTATGGGAGTGGGGATCTGCAGCCGCCGCCACATGGGCATAATAAAAAGAATCAGCTTCTGTAAAACCAAATATGAAACAGGCGTCCCTGTGGTTTCCGCCTCGAAGATCCGAAGACTCAACATCCATTTCAAGAATAAAATCCTGAACCTGAATATCATTGAGCAAGGCAAAAGAGAAAGGTGAACGCACAGGAGGCTTATAATTTCCCACTCCTTTGAAAAGATTGAGACAGGAAGTGTCCAACCGCTGGTCCAATCGCCAGGTGGAAGAATCAGTAAACTGAAAGTTTTCCAGAGTCTCTGCTGTTGAAAAGTCGTTTTCAAAAATCAGTGTGTATCCTTCGGGAAGTTTTTCTCCGAAGGGAGGAAGGGCATGCTGCTCATCAGCTTCTTGAGAGCAGGAAGCTGTGGCTGTCAAAGAGAAGGCGAGAAGGATGGTAAAAAATAATTCTTTTCTCATGAATGATGCTGCTCCGATTCTGGTTCCGGTTGCGTTTATTTTCTGATGTCCATACTCAAAGTATGCTGTTTTCAGAAAAAAGAATCAAGGCCTTCTTCAACGATCGTGAGTAAAGGGTATATTAAAAACTCGGGTGTCCGCCTCCGTTCAGGAGTCCCGTGGTTTTCTCTTGTCAAGAAATAATGATACACTAGCATTCTACTATGCAAGGAAAGAGCCGTGTCTTCATCTTCACAACTACATACATCCCCGCCGGTCATAGGGATTACTCTGGGTGACAGCAATGGTATCGGCCCTGAAATTCTCATCAAAGCCTTGCATGAGAAAGTCCACGAATACCCCTTCTTGCCTGTTGTCTACGGTGATGCGGCTTTGCTCAATAGAGTTGCGGAAAAGTTGGGGGCTGCAGTGAGTTTTGAAGCTGTACCCGACTATCCGGCCACATCTCTTGGAGAAGGTTCTGTTCCTGTTCTGGAGTGCGGTGCAAAGGTTGTTGCCTATCGTCCCGGAACAGAGGATCCTGACGCCGGAGCCAATGCCGCATTGTGGATTGAAGAGGGAAGCCGTGCGGCCCTGACCGGAAAAGTCAATGCTCTGGTCACCTGTCCCGTCAATAAAGACGTGATGATGCAGGGGGGCTGTCCCTATGCCGGTCATACCCCCATGCTCGCAGCTCTGACGAATACGCCTGTATGTTACATGAGCCTTTTTGCGGATCATATGCGCATCGTTCACATTACAGCCCATCTGTCCATGCGCGATGCAGTGGATGCAGTTAAAACGGAGCGCATTCTGGATGCCATTGAAATCAGTCATCTTACTCTGAAACAAATGGGATTTCAGACTCCCCGCATTGCCGTAGCCGGTCTGAACCCCCATGCGGGAGAGATGGGCGCCTTCGGTCATGAAGAAGCCGAAGAAATTGCACCGGCTGTGGCCAGAGCCCGGGCACAGTCCATTTGCTGTGAAGGTCCTTTTTCTCCGGACACGGTATTCGCCAAAATGGCTGAAGGCGAGTTTGATCTGGTAGTCGCCATGTACCATGATCAGGGGCATATCCCTTTCAAACTTGTGGCCATGGATGAAGGCGTTCACGTGACGTTGGGGCTTCCTTTTGTACGCTGTTCTCCTGACCATGGTACGGCTTATGATATTGCGGGAAGGGGAGAGGCGCGACACGACAGCATGTATGCCGCTTTACAGCTGGCCGCCCGGTGGGCGCAATTTTCCACAACAACGCAAGAGGTTGCGAAGTGATATGCCTGTTTCTTTTTTATATAGATTGATCAGTCTGAGCCTCATTATGAGCACCGCCATTGCCGCACAGGGAAGCGCACGCCTTTTCAGTGTTCATCCCCGCAGTTTCCAGGTAGGTTCCCATCCCTGTGCCATTGCACTGGCTGATTTGAACGGCGATGGTATCCCTGATATTGTCACTGCTGACCGTGGAGAACTCCATGATTCACGGGAAGAACGTCCAGCCAATGACGAATTATCCGTCTTGCTCTCCGACACGCCTTTCAATTACATCAGGCGCCACCCTTCTCTGAAGACGGGCTTTGCCCCTTATGCCCTCGCCCTGGCCAATGTGGATTCCCTCAAATGGCCCGACATTATTTCCGTGAATTTTCATACAGGCCGCAATAAAATCGTCTCCGTCTTCCTCAACTTCAAAGATGAAGGCATTTTCAAGCCTGTGGAATTCAAGGCTCCCGACAACATCGCTCCTTATGAGCGTCACCACGACGGGGCTGGCGAGCCTTTGTATACGACTCCAGGCCTCACTTCACTGGTCGTTGCTGATTTCAATCATGATGGACTTCGTGACCTGGCGGCCACAGGCTGGAGCAATGACACCATCATGATCATGACCGGTCATGCCGATGATGTGTTCAATGATCCTGTTTTTTTTCCTTTGGCCGGAGCGCCCCGTGCCATCTGCTGTGCTCACCTGGATGAGGACGATCATTATGATCTGATTGTGGCTCTTTACGCCACCTCTGAAATAGCTTTGTTGCAAGGCAATGGCAAAGGGGACTTTATCGAAAAGAACCGATTCAATTCCCGGGGAAAACTTCCGGTTACCGTGAATTACAAAGATGTGAATGGTGACGGCAAAGGCGATATAATTGTCGGGCATGCGGAAGCGGGGGACAACCTTGTTATCTTCTATGGTGATCGCCCCTACAATTTTTCCGTGGCCCAGGATATTCCCTTGGGAAAAACGAGAGATATTCTGGAATACGGTATTAAGGATGCCGTTGCAGCCGACTTCAACGACAATGGCGCTGTGGATATTGCCGTTGCCTGTCACGCCCTGCCCGGTGTAGTGGTGCTCGTCAACGAATCGGACAGCACTGCAATCCCGCAGAAATTCAGACAGGAAGAGTACAGCTTCAAAGAAGGAATTCCTCTTTCTCTGGCCGCCGCTGATCTGGACGGGAGTGGCTACCCTGATCTGGCCGTTTCCATGGGAACCAGCAATACGGTGGGTTTTCTCAAAAACAACAAACAATAATATTTCTTCATACTGAATAGAATTTAAAAATAAAGTTACCATCTCCATCATGCCCAGACTGACCACAAAACTCTTTTTCGCACTCCTGTATCTGGGGATACTTCTCTTTGTGTCAGGCCGAATCATGCATCAGATGGGCAAGTTCACGGGCTATGTGGTGTTGAAACCCGGCCAGGCGGAAAAATGGGCGCTTCGTGAATCAACAAAAGAAGGGATCATGGCCACGGCCCTGAGAAATATGCCTCTGGATATTGTTGGCCTGAACCATACCTCAACAGCCAGTCAATTCTTTGATCGACAAAAACAATATGATGCTGTGCAGTTGCCTTTTTCCTTGTCTTTGGAGTTTCCTCAAAATCCTGTACAGGTAAAAGAAAAACATCGTCTGCACATCAGTCGGGGCGAGGAAAAAAGTGTCAGAACTGTTCAGCCCGGGCTGCATCTCGAAAGTCTCGGTGCCAGTATCGATGTCCTGACTGTAAACCCTTGGAGCGGTCTTGTGAGAGAAGAGCGGGGGAAACCCGGTCTGGTCATGACTGTTGGAGACAGACAAAATGAATCTTCCCACAAGTTGTTTTTTGAAGAAGGATTTTGTTTGCGCCCCAGGGATGGTTTTTCCATCCAATGGCATTGGGTGGCTGATGAAGAGGAGGCCCGGCTGGCTGTTGAACACTTTGATTCCGGAAAAAAAAGATGGGGGATTCGTGAAGCCGGGCGTATCCACTGGTTCGAAAGCCTCACACCCGGTGACGGGCTTATCGCTTCGGACGGTAAAGAATATACCCTCATTGATCTTCAGGAATCGGATAATTCTGCTGTGATCGGCATAGCCGTGGAGATTAAAGACAAAAACCGCAGCCAAAGATCTGTTATAACCGCTTCAGAGCAGGATTCAGATCAGGAAATATTCTTTGAACCGGGAATGGAGGAGAATCATCTTCTTTGCCTTTCCTGGCGCGAGGGTTCAGCTCTTTGTGCTTTCTTTGACCACGGAAGCCTCATGCGCACTGAGATTCTGGAGGAAGAAAAATCCCTGGAACTTACGCTTTCCGATGAGACGGATATTCTTTGTACCTTGTCACAGGTCATCGAAAAAAGCATTCCAGTGCCCACTGAAGAGTCACCTTTAAAGGAGCTTGTTCTGCAAGTCGACGAAGAAAAAATTGCATTGAGAAGCGGTGAGAGCCGGCCTCTGAAAGATTTGCGGTTGACTTACAGTTATTCAAAAACCATTCCTCCGGCCAGACATCGTTTGCAGGCTGTTTTTCAGGATGAGGAGAAAGCGCGTTCTTTTATTCTTGGTGGTACCAGAAAGGTACGTATAGAATCCTGGAAACTCTCATTGAATTCCGACCCCTCTGACGGAACGCTGCTTCCTGTGGTGATTCGTGTGGAGCGCATGCTGGGCACCCCTTCGCAATTGGCCGGATTGAGCATTTGTTTTCTTGGAATTATCGGACTGACTATTTTCCGATTTGCTGACTGGCGTCAGGACAGAAAAGACGATCATCCCTATACGGAGAATAAACTGGACTAGAATACCCGCATTCATGAAATAATTCCAGTTGCTCCGTTGTTTTTTGTTATGAAGAGTAAGATAAAATATACTTCTGGAGGTTATGATGGCTCTCTTGAAAATTGTCGTATATCCCGACCCTGTATTGACCCGAATAGCTGCCCCGGTCACAGAGTTTACACCGGAGCTGGAAAAACTTGCCGAAGATATGGTTGAAACCATGTTTTATAACGAAGGGGTGGGACTTGCAGCGCCGCAAGTGGGAAAAAGCCTTCAACTGATCACACTGTGTGATTACGAAAGTGACCCAATTTGTCTTGTGAATCCGGAAATTCTTGAGATGGAAGGCCACGAATACGGTGAAGAGGGCTGTCTGAGTTTGCCAGCCCTTTATGCACAGGTGCCTCGGGCCAAATCCATCCGGGTGCAAGCTCAGGATCTGGATGGTGAGCCCGTGGAGTTTGTGGCCACTGACTATATTGCCCGCATTATTCAACATGAATGCGACCATCTTCAGGGAAAAGTCTTTCCGGACAGGCTGGATATCATCTCCAGATCTTCTGTCATGGCCGAGTGGGAGGAGCTGGTGCAATCGGGTAAAGCAGTTCCCAAGACCAGATCAGAATAAGAAGGGGTAGCAGTCATGTTCATGGAATCTGCTCCCGTTGAGCGCCTCTTGGAATCATTGCGTCGTCTTCCCGGTGTAGGTCGAAAAACGGCTGAGCGCTACGCCCTGCAACTGCTGACCCTTCCTCTGGAAATTTCCGATGAGTTCAGTCAGGCCGTTCTTGCCGCTCGAAAAGCCATTGACTGGTGTCCCACCTGCAAAAATCTTACGGATATCATGCCCTGTGCTGTCTGTCGGGACGAAAAACGTGACCGGACCACGATTTGTGTTGTGGAACGGCCTACTGCTGTTCTGGCATTGGAAAAGGGGGGAGGATACAAAGGCTTGTATCATGTGCTCCATGGAGTCCTCAATCCACTCGAAGGCATCGGGCCTGAAGCATTGCAGATTGATGCTCTGGTGGATCGTGTCAGGAACCAGGGCATTAAAGAGATCATTATCGCCACGAATACCACAGCGGAGGGAGAAGTGACAGCCCTTTATCTTGCCCGACGCATGGCCGAGTTTGATATTACCACGACACGCATAGCCCACGGAGTTCCCATGGGTGGTGGTTTGGAATATGCCGATGAAGTCACCCTGGCCCGTGCTCTGGAAGGCCGACTGCCCTTGTAAAGTTCCTGGCACTCATAGTCTTGTTGCGGTGAATCCCATGATGAAAAATATAATTTGGACCTGCATCTCATTATTACTTTCCCTCACTGCTCTGGCACAGGAAGACATTTCCATCTCCCGCAGAAATGCCATTGTCAGGGCCATTGAAAAGGTGGGTGCTTCCGTGGTGACCATCAATGTGGTCGGTTATGAACGCACCCAGGTGGCTGATCCTTTTTTCAATAATTTCATGGGTCTCTTTGATTTTGCACCCGGCATGACCCGTACACGCAAAAAAGCGGTGGAGAGTATCGGTACAGGCTTTGTCTTCGATAATCATGGCCATATTCTGACCAATTATCATATTCTTCAAAATGCCGATCTGATTTCGTCTGTAACCCTGGCCGATGGAAGGCGCCTGGATGTGGAACTGGTGGGAACGGATGAGCGTACTGATATTGCCGTGCTCCGTGCCCGTACTGATACTCCTCTTCCTTATGCCCTCCTGGGGGATTCAGAAGATTTGCATATAGGCGAATGGGTTATTGCCATCGGAAATCCCTTCGGTTCCATGATCACAGATCCTCAACCCAGTGTCAGCGTGGGAGTGGTGTCGGCCAAGCAAAGGCGTGTCAAGCGTGAAGTGGGAGGGGGAGACCGTCTCTATCAGGATATGATTCAGACCGATGCGGCCATCAATCCCGGTAACAGCGGCGGTCCATTGGTCAATGCGGTCGGCGAGGTGATCGGTATCAATACCATGCTTTTTTCACAAAGCGGCGGCTATCAGGGCATCGGTTTTGCCATTCCCGGCAACAGAGCCAAAAAAGTTGCTCGGGAAATCATCGAATTCGGCCGACGTCGTAATCCCTGGTTCGGTTTTCATGGGAAAGCCGTGGAAGAAATGAATCCCTATACCCTTCGCGAACTGAAAATTCAGAGTCAACGGGGAGTAGTTGTCACGGAGATTGTCAAGATCGCTCCGGTCTATATGGCCGGCTTGCAATTGGGCGATGTCATTGAAGAAGTCAATGGCCGTGCCGTGGAATATCCTCAGGATATAGACTTTATCAATTGGGATCTCTTTATCGGAGATCCTGTGCGCCTGACCGTGAATCGTCAGGGTACGCAAAAGGAAATATATTTTTCTGTCACTGAAATTCATACAGAATAAGGGCTGATCGAGACTGATTTGTTTGTATTTCCCGCCCTTTAACTGTTACTATGTCCCCATTCGAACACTTCTGTCTGAAGTGTTTTGTCAAGCATTATTGCCGGGCTGTATACCTGAGGAGATTCTTACATGCGAAAGGCTGTATTTTTTGCAGCATGTCTGCTCTTAGTGACCACACAAGCCGCTTTTGCTCAATGGTCCTGGACGCCGCAGACCGGGCGTTTCATCAATCTTAAACGGATGCCGCGGGAAACGGCTGAACTGCAGATTGAATATGCGCGAAGTCTGATGGTGGCCGGTAATTACCGTAAAGCCCTGCGAGAATGCGACAAATTCGTCGAATATTACGGAAACGATCCTCTGGCTGCAGACAACCTCTTTCTCCGTGGTGAAATTCTCATGGCGCAGCGGCAATGGTGGAATGCGGCCAAAAGCTTCCAGCAACTGCTGGCCAATTATCCCGGCTCAGACAAATACGATGAAGCCATAAAAAAACAGTATGAGCTGGGTGATCGGTTTTATGCCCGGGGTGAGGCGCTTTCCAAGAAAAAATTCCGTTTGTTCAAAAAGAAACCTTATAAGCGGGCCGCCGATATTTATGCCATGGTTGTGGAGAATCAGCCTTTTGCCGCTGAAGCAGCTGAGGCTCAGTACAAAATCGGGTTATGTCATTTTGCAAGAAAACAATATCTCGACGCCGCTTTTGAATATAAGCGTGTTGTAGAAGATTATCCCACTACCGAATGGGTCAATGACGCCTCTTACGGTCTGGCAATGTGTTATTACAAGAACTCATACAGCCCCGCCTATGATCAGACACCCAGTGAATTAACTGTTGAAGCCATTGATGAATTCCACGCGAATTTTCCCGGCGATTCAAAACATGATGAACTGGGAGAGATGCGCCTGGAAATGCGAAACTCCATTGCTCAGCAGTATTTGAATAATGCCCGCTTTTACGAAAAACGCCGTGAATTCCCGGCCGCCAAACTGTATTATGAAAAGATCCGGCTGGACTTTGCTGATACAGATGCCCTGGAGCCCGCTAATGAATGGCTTGAGAAAAACGCCGGTATCAACCATGTGGGCGATAAATACTCTGAGGGCATACGATCCTCCCTATGAGTCTCTTCACACCCAGGAAGATTGAATTGAGTGCAGTGCTGACTTTTCTGGCACTGACGGCTTTTCTCGTGTCTACTGGCTGTGGCTATACGACTCAGAGTTCTCTTGACCCTGTCTATCAGTCCATCAGCGTATCGCCTTTTTACGATAAAACCCCTGAATATGGATTGCAGGCGCCTCTGACCAATGCCGTCATCCGCAAATTCGTCGCTGATTCAAGATTGCGCGTGAAAAAGCCCGATGAAGCTGATTTGCTGCTGGAGGGAGTGATTGTCGATTTTCAACGGAAAGGCCTGATCTACGACAGAAAAGATGAATCCACTCAGGCCTTGCTCGTGGTCATTGCCTCAATCAGACTCACCGACCGGAAATCCGGAGAAGTGCTCTGGCAGGAACCCGTTGTTTCCGGAGAAACCACCTTTTATACCCGGGCCGCCGGATTGACATCGGGACGGCTCCGGGGCAATGCGGAAAGTTTCATGGATCCAGTGCGTTCTTTTGCCTCAGAAGAGGAAAACAGGGCCGCTGCTGAGGCATTGGAGCAACTGGCTTCTGAAATCGTTTACAGGGTACTGGAGCCCTGGTAAATGCTTATTCACGTCAGTGCCTTATTCAAAACCCTCGATAAAAAGAAGCCGCCACAGCTGATTCTCTTTATTCCGGGCTCGGCTCCCTACGGAAAAGCCGCCTATGAACCCTGGCTCGCTGAAGAGGCTGTGAAGAAACTGCTGCAGCTTTATGTGCCTGAAGAATCCCGGGATCTGACGCTCACTTCCTTTTATGCCGGTGAAGCCTCTCCGGGAGAAGTGGCGGCCGAAGTTCAAACCCTGCCTTTTCTCGTGGATAGAAAAGTAGTGCTGGTCCGTCAGGCCGAAAACTTTTTTGCCATGTCAAGCGACAAAAAGAGCCCTCTAATTCCACTCTTGAACTGTCTTGAAGACCTTCCTGACACGACCCTGCTCATTCTTGTTTCTTCGGATGGAAACAAGACGAAGCGTTTGCGTAAACTCTGTGAGGCCCACGGGATTGCCGTTGAGTGTCCGCAAATGGACGACCGGCAATACAGCAGCTGGATCCGGGATCAGTTGAAGCAAAAAGGGTATTCCATCACACCGGGCGCATTGTCGCTCATGATGGAACGGGTAGGCGATACCATGAGTGATATGGTCAATGCCATCAACCTCACCTGTTCTTTTGCTCAGGACACGAAACAACTCACCGAAGAACATGTCAATGCAGCCTGTGCCGACGTGGCTGAAACAAGTATCTGGGCACTTACAGACGCCATAGCCGCATCAGATACAGCCGCCGCTCTGGAAGCTTTTCATGATTTACTGTCCTTCAACAAATCTCATGAGGAGATTCTGGGTACCATCAATTGGCTCCTGGAATGCGCATACAGAGCCCATCCAGAAACCAAAGCATCACCCAACAAGCCTTTCGTTGAGAAGAAAGTACGTCCTCTGGCCGGTAAGTGGGATCTCATGAAAATGCAGGATGCCTTGCGTCTTTGTACCAAAACCAATTTTTACTTCCGGGATTCAGGGACGGACAAGACGCTCCTGCTGGAAACCATGATTATCAAACTGGCGGCATCCAGACCGCGCCAGGTCCGTCCGAAAAGAAACTGATTCCTTTTTCTTTTCTTGCGTGTACTTGCAGCTCTCCGTACTTCCTTTTCTTTTCATTCTTGCATCCAGCCACCTCTGTTGAATTTGATTGAATGGGCTGATTCGGGTAAAATTCATTTCACCTGCAGAGTTTTCCATTGATAAAATACAGCACGGTAATTCAGGCTATCAGTTGTCCCGGTTCCTGATTTCCGGGATCTTATGCTATTCAGGAAGTATTGATATTTATGAAATGTCCTCCCTTGCGTTTCTTCGGTATTGTGACAATCTGTCTGCATCTTTGCAGTTTCGCCGTCGCAGATACCGTGGTGATCACAGCTGAAGTCAATGATGACATTAAAGCGCTTTCCTTTCCGGTTTTCTACAGTGAAAATAACACGGCTTATATCAATCTGGAACAGTGCTTTCAGCAGCTGGATGGCATCATCATCGCCATGACAGATCAGATTGAAACCACTTTGGACGGATATACGGCCACGCTCATTGCCAATCATCCGGAAGTGGCTCTTCAGGATAAAAGTTTTTCTCTGTCACATCCCTGCCTTCTTCTCAATAACGCTGTGTCCATAGCCGTACAGGATCTTGAAATGTTTTTTCAGCAGGGCTATGGAATGAGCGTTAAGGCCGAGTATGAGAGCTCCAGAGAGGAGCATGATTATCTTGATCTGGAAGGGGATGAAACTCTTCTTTTGGAAACAGTCGATGATATCTCTCTTCCTGAAGATCCGGCCATTTCTGAAGAAGAAGCACAGGACAGTGAGGAAGCCAACGAAAGGGAGCGCGGTGAAGAGGAAGTTCCTGAACAAGTTGAAGAGAGCAAAGCCTTTGATTTTACTCATTTGAAGGACAGATCAGGCTCTATTGTTCTCGATCCGGCCCATGGAGGGAACCAGGGCGGCATCAGTCTTCAAGATTCTATTCTGGAAAAAGAGTTGCTCCTTCAATTGGCTCTCCATATTCAAGCTGTCTTGGAAGAAAACACGCAAATCAAAGTAATTCTTACCCGATCGGAAGATATTGCAATGTCTCTGAGTAAAAGGAAATCCACTGCAGAAAAAACGGATGCCTCTCTTTTCATTTCTCTGGAAAGTGGCTTTTCCTATTCTCCCCATAAATCAGGCATGACCCTGTGGAGCGATTTGGCTCCTCCGGGCAGTGCTGATAAAAGTGCCACGGAGAATGACCAGAGCCGTGAAACACAAAGAAATGCTCAGGCTGACAGGGCCTGGCAATATGCCCGGAATATTCAACAGAGCCTGAGTCTGGAATCGCGTTTCGGACAGATTGTCCTGCGTCAGGCCCCGTTGATCCTGCAGCGTGAAATCAATCAGCCTGTTCTGCTCATTGAAACGGGCTATTTAAGCAATCCGGCAACGATCCAAATGATGGAGAATGAAAATGAAGTTGAGAGACTGGCTTTTTCACTCGCCTGGGCCATTGCTGAAAGCCTTCAGTAAGAGATTCCCCGGCTGAAGCTTCGTACTCAGAACAAAGAGACTGGAAAACATAAGATGCATTCTGAACGAAAAAATATTTTCAAACAACTCGGATTGATTCTGTGGGCCTTTGCCACATTGGTCCTTTGTTTTCTCGTCTTTTTCCTTGCAAGGCATATGCTTTCTCAAGGGCAGAACCCCATGAATCTCCTCAATGAGGAGCAAGAAGAATTCCAACAACAGGAATTCAGTGATGAAGGGATTGCCACGGAAGGCCCTCGGGATATTGTCCTGTACTTTGCTCCAGAGGCCGGGTTGGTTCTACAGGAGGAAGGTGTGGAAATTGACACGGCCATGACAACTGCGGAAAACTGCAAGATTGCCCTCCACAGATTGATTGCCGGTCCACAGACTCCTTCTCTCATTCCCATCATGCCTCCCGATACGCGCATCAGAGCCGTATATCTGCGCGATGATGAAGAACTGATTATCGATATTTCTTCTGAAATTCTCTTCTCTGAAAAGGTACCCCGGAGTCTGGAGATGGAAAGTCTCATGTTCTACGGGATTACCAACAGTATGTCCTTACCGCAACTTCAGGGACAGGATGGGAAAAGGGTTTCCCGTGTGCGCTTTCTATTTGATGGTCTCGCCCCTCAGGAAAACTTTCCTTTGAACTTTGATTTGACTGCTCCCCTATACCCCGATCCCAGGTGGATCGCTGAACAAAGCTGATGACCCATTCTCCAGTAAATAATCATGATGCTCCTATCGGTATTTTTGATTCCGGCGTGGGAGGACTCACTGTCTGTCGCCAGATTGCCCGACAACTGCCTCGGGAACATTTTGTTTATCTGGGAGATACGGCCCGGGTACCCTATGGTTCCAAATCTCAGTCCACCATTCTGTGTTATGCCCGGGCCTGTGCGCGATTGCTTCTTGAACATGATATCAAAGCGCTGGTCATTGCCTGCAATACAGCCACGGCCTATGCCCTGGAGGCTCTGCAGGAAGAACTGTCCATACCCGTCATCGGCGTCGTTGAGCCCGGCGCTCTGGCGGCTGTGAAACATACACAGCGTGGTAAAGTCGGAGTCATAGGGACACGAGCTCTCATCACCAGCCGGGCCTATGAACAGATTCTTGCCAGCCTCGCCCCGGATCTGTCAGTATTCACGCAGGCTTGCCCCCTTTTCGTGCCTTTTGCTGAAGAAGGCTGGACAGAAGGGAAGGCCATTCACGCTGTGGCGCATCAGTATCTGGAAGGCCTGACGAAAAAGAATATTGATACCCTCGTTCTGGGCTGTACCCATTACCCGCTCTTGCGCCAGGTGATTCAGGAAGTAATGGGCCCCGAGGTAGTGCTGGTTGACAGTGCAGAGGAAACAGCTAAAGCCGTTGCGGCTGTTTTGGAGGTAAAGCAGATCCAGAATTCTTCTTCTGCAGAGGGAAAAACTCTTTTTCTGGTAACGGACTCTCCCGAGACTTTTGCTTACACCGGGGAAAAGTTTTGGGGTGCAGCCTTGAAATCGATACAATGGACTGATATCTGTCTCTGAGTTTAAACAGTGAAACAAGGATTCTAATTTATGAAGAAAGGGTTGAGCTTCGGAGTGATTCGGCAATTGCCGCCTCTTTATCGCGCCTTCCTTTCTTCTTTTTTATCGGCTGTTTTACTTTCACTGTGTACCATAGTGGTCTTTGCCGCTTTTTCGGTGGTGACCCCTTTTAATGTTAAAGCAAATGATGAAGAGGACCTCAGCCTTTTTACGGAAAATCTTGTCTCAGAACTTGTCTCTGAAAATGTGGAAAAGGCCGATTTAAAGGAAAAAGCAAGCGACCCTGAGCAGCCTGAAGCTCTTATATCTTTTTCTGATCTTGAAGGGGAGAGTTTTATTGCCAGTTATGAACTTTCCCTGCCTGAAAGAGAGCTGCTCGTTGCCACGCTCGATACCCTTCTCGAAGAAGAAGACTGCATGAAAGTCAATTCTCTGATCAGGAGTCTACTGGCCGGCCGGGAAGAGAATAAGAGTACCTCCTCCGTCGAATCTGTTCATCGTGGTCAGAATTCTTCTTTCCCGGTGACACGTCATTCCGTTTTTCTCAACAGTCCTCAGTCACTTCCCGCTTTGCGGAAAACCCTGGAGAGCCATCTGGGAAGTTCATGTGTCATAGAAGAAAGCCGCTTGTCCAAAACAAGACAACTCATCCAGATTTATCAATATGATGTGCTCTGCGCTGAAGTGCTCTGCATAGAAAATTACGATCCTATTCCGGAGAAGGAAGGGGAAGAGCCTGTTGAGGATATTGCTCCGGAGCCCGAGGCGATTGAGGAAGAAACTGTCTCGCCCGAACCGGTGGAAGTCGACATCCTCCCGAAAGATCCGGAACTGACAGAAGTACAGCAAGTGCCTGAAGAGGAAAGCATCGAACTGGAAGATCCTGAAGAGTCTGCGGAAGATCTCATAATCACGATGCCGGATCCGGAAGAGAAAATGATTGAGGGTGAAGGCGAAGCAGTGGGAGAGCAGATCGAAGAAGCAGCGGTATCGTTGCCGGAAGAAAGCGCTGTCATCCCTGTGTCAGAAGAAACAGAAGTACCCCGGCCGGAGCCAAGCTTTCCCGAAACTGATGGACCCGAAGCGAAACTGGCCATTATTATTGATGATGGCGGTTATTTTAAAGAAGAGACGGATCGTATTCTCGCATTGCATTTCCCTCTTACTCTGGCTATTCTTCCCGATACGCCCATAGGTGATTATGTCGCTTCAGAAGGGCTTGCCCGTGGCTTTGAAACTATTTTGCATATGCCCATGCAAAGCAGTAATGGCCGGAAGAATCATTTTCCAGGGGAATTGAATGTTTCCATGACCAGAGAAGAGATTCAGGATCGAACACGGGAATGCCTGGCTCTTTATCCCGGAATTGTGGGCGTAAATAATCACACAGGCGGCCTTTTCACAAGTTGTTGCGAGCCCATGAGGCATTTTATGGACGTTGTCCGTGAAGAAGGCATATATTTTGTGGACAGCGTTACAATAGCGAAAAGCTGTGCCTTTACCGTTGCCATCGAAATGCATGTTCCCTGTGCCAAAAGGGACATTTTTTTAGACCATGACAATCAACTCTCTGAGGTGCGCCGTCATTTTCATCTGGCTGTGGACCATGCAAAACAGCACGGAAGTTGTATTGCCATTGGTCATTTCCGGAAAAACACTGTGGCCGTTCTTGAACAGGAATTGCCTTTATTGAAAAACAAAGGGGTACGCATCGTACCTGTATCGGAGTTGATCTGGTGAGCCTGATTCTGGGGATTGAAAGTTCATGTGATGAAACGGCCACGGCTGTGGTGCGCGACGGTACCGAGGTGTTGTCCAATGTTGTGGTTTCGCAAATTGATGTCCATCGCAGCTTCGGGGGCGTGGTCCCCGAAATAGCTTCGCGGATGCATACGGAAGTCATTTATCAACTGGCTGAAAAGGCATTGACAGATGCGGGACTCAGTTTGAAAAGCGATCAGGCGCCTGTCACAGCCGTAGCAGCCACCTTTGGTCCCGGTCTCATGGGATCTCTGCTCGTGGGTCTGGGTTTCGGGCGGGCTCTGGCTGCGGCCTGGAAAATCCCCTTTGTCCCTGTACATCATATTGAAGGGCATTTATTCAGCTCCTTTCTCAGTGAGAAAAAACCCGAATTCCCTTTTCTGGCCCTGATAGTCAGTGGCGGCCATACGCAGATTGTCCAATGCCATGCGCCCCATGAATACACCATTCTCGCCACGACCCGGGATGATGCCGTAGGTGAATGCTTCGATAAAGTGGCGCGCCTCCTCGGGCTGCCTTATCCCGGTGGACCGTCAATTCAAAAGAAAGCCAAAGATGGGGATCCAACGGCCTATCAATTTCCCCGAGGTCTCGCTACCAAAGACACCTTGGACTTCAGTTTCAGCGGTTTGAAGACAGCTGTGCTCTATAAGCTCCGTAAAGAACCTGAGGCTTCCATAGCCGATGTGGCGGCCTCTTTTCAGTACACAGCCATAGACAGTCTGATCCTTAAATTGCATCAGGCCATTGAACAGACAGGCTTGCAGCGTCTGGTTATTGCCGGCGGTGTGGCGGCCAATGAACTTCTCAGGGAAAGAGCCGCTTCGCTGGATGTGGATTTGTATCTCCCGCCCTTTGCCTATTGTCTCGATAATGCAGCCATGATCGCCGCTGCAGCCCATTCACGTCTCCGGCTGGGCAAGAACCAGCCTCAGGACACAGCCGCCGTCTCCACCCTGAGCCTGCAGGAATTGTCAGCCTGAGACAGATCAACGGCTCAGAAGTCTGTTGTATGCCTCCAGGATAGCGGTACCATAAGTCTGGAGTGAGAAGTGTTTGCGCCCATGCTTTTCCGCTTCCTCACTGTAACGCTTTCGGCGACTTTCGTCCCGGATCATCAGCTCCAGCGCTTCATACAAGGCCTGGGGAGTGCCATCTGTAACAAGCCCGCGCTGATCATGGCCCACCAGTTCAGGAAGCATGCCCCGGTCTGAAGATACGAGGGGAACAGCCATGGCCATAAGTTCCCGCACAGCCCTGCAGGTGCCATCGCTGCCCGGTGTCAGATAAATGCCCGCATCCATGGCCGCAAGTGCGCCTGTGTAGTTCTCTTCTTCCAGATAACCGGTGAAGATGACCTCTTTCTCAATCTGGAGACGACGGACAGGCTCAAAAGCCACACGTTCCTGGTGGGTTCCCCGACCGACAATCACGAGACGGGCCTGAGGATATTCTTGCAGCAGTTTATGAAAAGCCTGGAAAAGATCTTCATAGTGGCGATGAGTCTGCATGCGCGCCACGATACCGAAGATGAAATGCTCAGTGCCCAGGCCCCATTGGAGGCGCATATCCGGGAGGGAGGGATCATGTTTGAAGCGGGCCGTGTCCACTACGCCGGGAATCACCACAGCCTTTTGAGAAGGGAATCCGAAATTCTGTTCATCAGCCTCTCTGGCCATATGAGATGGGGAAAGGAGCAGATCAGTTTTCTGGAGCAGGCGTTTATAACGTCTTTTTTTTGGAAAGCCCACCCCCTCATAACTGCTGCGCACAAGAGGCAATCCTTTTTTCCGGGCAACCCTGGATGCAATAAGATGGTCGTTATCAAGATGACAATGAATCAGATCATAGGAAGTGGAGGAGAGGTGCCGTGCGAGCGTCCATTTGTCCCGGGTGTTTTTCCAGGGATGCCTGTGTTTGGACAGATACATGAAATCCAGACAGGAAATTTCGTAGCTGTCGGCCATGAATCTGACCTTGTTGAATCCTGATCCTGCTTTGGGCGAACAGGCGAAGGTGATATCAACCCCCAGTTCTTTTAAAGTGCGACAGGCGTTGACCACCGGTTCAGCTGGGCCTGTCCATTTGCTGTTGCTGAATAAATGAAGCACTTTAAGAGGGGGGAGAGGCAAGGTCAGGCGCCTCCCACGACTTGTTCAGCCTCTTCCAGATGAACACTCACCAGCTGAGAAACACCCGCCTCCTGTTGGGTCACGCCGAAGAGAGCGTCTGCATGGGCCATGGTCTGCTTGTTATGAGTGATCATGATGAACTGACTCTCTTCACTGAATTCGTCCACCATATTCAGGAAGCGGAGTACATTCACATCGTCCAGAGGCGCGTCCACTTCGTCCAGAACACAAAAGGGACTGGGCTTGGCTGCAAAGATACTGAAAAGCAGGGCAATGGCTGTGAGAGCCTGTTCACCGCCCGACAGGAGGGAGATGGTTTGCGGCTTTTTGCCGGGAGGGCGCGCTTCGATTTCCACGCCGCATTCCAGAGGCTGACTGTCATCCAGAAGGAAGAGTCTCGCCTGACCTCCATTGAAAAGCCGCCGGAAATAATGCTGGAAATTGTCGGAAACATGTTTGAAGGTTTCCAGAAACATGGATTCCGTAGTGCTGTCAATGCGCCTGACGACACTTAAAAGAGCCTCCCGGGCCCGTGTCAGGTCTTCATTCTGAGCTTTGAGAAAAGCCTCTCTTTTCTCCAGAACTTCATACTCTTCAATAGCCGCCAGATTCACATTGCCGAGACGTTGTAAAGTGCTGCGGTATTCCTGAATACGTGATTCCCGTTCAGCTTCATCCAGCTCATCAGCGCCCACATCCTCTTCCGTCAGGGAAGAGAGGACGAGATTGTATTCTGTGGCGATACGTTCTGTAAAGGATCTGATCCGTTCTTCTTTTTGAGAACATTCCAGTTCAAATCGATGGACTTTCTTCTGCTGGCTGTTTTCCTTTTCCCGATTTTCCTTCAACTGATGGGTCAGTTTGTCCACCGATTGCTGCAGATACTGAAGTTCCCGTTGTTGCTGCAACACCACCTCATGAGCATCGTCCTTATTTTCTGACAGGACTTTGGACTGAGTGACAGTTTCCTGGATTTTCTTTTCAAAGGCAACAACACGCTTGTTCTGTTCTTCAATTTGCAGTTGTTGGTTCCGGGCTCTTTCAAGCATTTCAGCTCCGCCGCGGCTGGCCCTGTCATAATCGCGCTGCAATTCTTCGTAAGACTTGACGGCTTCAGCCAGACCCACACGGAGATCGGAAATGGCCGCGTTCAGGGAAGCGACCTGTTCTTTCTGTTCCAGTACGGTATGCTGGGATTGCTCAAAAGTTCCGCGAAGAGCCTCGTCATCGCCCGTCATGCTTTCAATGCGTTTCCGGGCCGATTCCAGACGCTGCTTCAATGCGTCTTCCTGGCCGGTGAGTGTGTTTTTCTGTTGCTGAAGTGAATCAAGCATGGCTTTCAGATTGGCTTCTTCAGTGGCATGCCGGGCCAGGGCAACCTCATGGTCACTGGCCGCTTTTCGGGCGTTGCTCTCTTCTTCTTCCAGCACTTTGATGGTGGCCTGCGTATCAGCCATGGTCTTGCCCAGCGCCTGACCCCGGTCTTCCAGTTTTTTAACCTCTTTCCGGGCTTGCGCTGTCGATTTCTCCAGATCTTCAATCTCAGCACTTCGGCCCAGAAGACCGTGACTGTCATGTTTTGTACGACCCCCGGTCACGGCACCGGCTGGAGTGACCACCTCACCTTCCAGGGTTACCAGACGGGGATGATGCTTTTCTCTTCTGGAAATGGCGATGGCGTCATCAATGCTTTCTACCATCAAGGTGTTGTAAAGCAGATATTGGATGGCCGGAAGAATTTCGGCATCACATTCCACGAAATTGATGAGTGTTCCGACAACGCCTGGTGTATTCAACAGGGGCATATTGTCATCAGTACGGCTCGGGCGGATCGTGTCCAGAGGCAGGAAGGTAACGCGACCGGCCCGATGCTCTTTCAGAAAGTTGATGGCCGACTTGGCATCTTCCGCCAGCCGGACGATGACGTTGTTGATATTCCCGCCCAGAGCGGCTTCCAGAGCGAATCTGTATTGTTTATCTGTAGAGACCAGATCGCCCACAGGGCCGATGATCCCGCCCATGCCCGCAAAGTCTTTTTGTTTGGCCATCATCACGGCCCGGACTCCCACGGCGAAGCCTTCATAACTGTCACGCAGTTCCACGAGCGACTTCAAGCGGCCTTCTTCGCTGCTGATTTTTTCGCGAAGGCTCTGCCATTCCGTATTGAGCCGGGCTGTTTCCTGACTGAGTTCACGATAGCGCTTCTGGCTCTCCTGTCTTTTTGATACTACAGCGCTGAGCGCTTCCTGCAGTTCTTTGGCCTTGGCTGTAAAAGTGTTCAAAGTTGCCAGAGAATGCTCATGCCGTGATTTCTGTTCGCTGAGAGAGGAAAGGATCCCGCTCCGTTGTGTATTGATATTGTCCAGACTCGTCCCGACAGTTTCGATCTCTGTCTGTGTACGGTTGCGGGTATTGATGGCTTCCAGGCGGCGCTCCCGAAGGGCCTCAATCATGGATTCTGTTTCATTGAGGGCTGCGGAGGCGTCTTCCAGATCTTTTTCACGGAGAGAGAGCCTTTGCTGCAGCTCTTCAATTCCTTTTTTACCCTGCTGCAATTCTTCAGAAACGGAGCCCGAACGACTCTTCAGATCGGTGGATTCGCGGGTGAGTCTCTCAGCTTCTTCCCGGGCTTCTGTGGCACGGAGGCTGGCAAATTCTATTTCTTTTTTATAGAGAGCGATCTGGTTTTCAAGACGCTCCATCTCCGTATCCAGAGCATGTTCTTTTTCACGGCTTTCACTGAGGGAACGACCCACTTCAATATGTTTCAGATTGACTGTTTCCAGTTCAGCTTCCTGCCTGCTGGTCTTTGTTGCCAATTCCTGATAAAGATCAACCGCTTCCCGCAACTGCTCCTGGAGATCGGCAACCTGCCCGCTCAGTTCATTATATTGCAGCCAGGAATTTCTGATTTCAAGAAGCCGCAGCGCTTCGGTCAGTTCTCTGTGGCGGATGGCCGCATTCACCTGACGTTTGAGCGAACGCATCTGCCGTTCCACTTCACCGATGATATCAGCCAGGCGCAACATGTTCTGCTCCGCTGAATCCAACTTGCGCATGGCAACGCGTTTTCTGGTCTTATACTTGATAATACCGGCCGCTTCTTCCAGAAGATAGCGCCTGTCTTCAGGTTTGGAACTCAAGACCAGATCAATTTTTCCCTGGCCGATGAGAGAATAGGCATTGGTACCTATACCCGTATCCATGAACAGTTCCTGGATATCCCGGAGCCTGCAGGGAGCTTTGTTCAGCAGATATTCACTGTCGCCATTTCTGTAAACACGCCGTGTGACCTCCACCTCAGAAAATTCGATGGGCAGGCGACCCTGAGCGTTATCAAAGATCAGGGACACCTCGGCCATCCCTGTGGCGGGACGTCCCACGGATCCATTGAAAATCACATCCTGCATGTGGGAACCCCGAAGGGTCTTGGCACTTTGTTCACCCAACCCCCAACGCAAGGCATCAAGAATATTGCTTTTGCCGCAGCCATTGGGGCCCACTATGGCCGTCGTTCCCAGATCCAGAGCCACAGTGGTGGGGTCGGCAAAAGATTTAAAACCATGCATGAAAATTTGTTTGAAATACATGATGACCAGCCAGTCTTTTATGATTTCCGATGAATGATGCGTCTCCACCCATCAGAGTGAATAATCAAGTCAGTGTCAGAGCGTTTCGATTCGGCGTATTCTTTCAATGGACTTTGCGAGCCCTGTTTTATCGTCCACCTGCACCACAACAGCATTGAACTGTACAGGGCCGTCGGCAACATCCCATTTGGCTGGAATGCCTGTAACCGTCTTCTGCAGGACCAGTTCTGTTTTCACGCCCAGAATGCTGTCATGGGGGCCGCACATACCCACATCCGAAATGAAAGCGGTGCCTTTGGGCAAGAGCCGTTCATCGGAAGTCTGCACATGGGTATGGGTGCCCAGCACAGCCGAACAACGCCCATCGAGATACCAGGCCAGCGCGGCCTTTTCTGAGGTGGCTTCCGCATGAATATCAACAACAATGGCCCCCGGAAAATCATTCAGCTTTTCAAGTTCACGATCTGCAGCCGCAAAAGGACAGTCCGCCGGCTCCATGAAAACACGGCCGATGAGATTGATAAGAGCGCAGGAACGACCGTCAGGAAAGCTATAAACAACAGTGCCTTTACCGGGTGAGTTGGGAGGAAAATTAGCGGGACGGGCTACTGTATCCAGTTTGTCTATATCTTTCACCATCTCCGGTTTGCGCCAGGCATGATTGCCCAGTGCAAAAAGATGAACGCCAAAGGCTTCCAGCTTGCCAATCAATCCCGGAGTGGCTCCTATACCATGGGCAATATTTTCCCCATTGGCCATAACCACATCAATCCCGTAAGCCTCCACAAGCTCGGGAACCAGGCGCCCGACGATTTCACGACCGGGCCGTCCCACAATATCACCGATGTATAAACACTTCATGCTTTCAAGCTTTCCGGGCTTCTTTGGATTACAAAATAAATACAGCCCCCAGAAGAAGTAACTTCAGTCCTTTTTACGACAAGAAAGGTACCGGCGAATCTCCGATACCGGGATCACAGTATCCCACCGAATCTGCTTCGAAAAAGGGCAATCCGGCCTGACCCGTACAGGCCGGCAACTGACATTCTTCAAGAGCGATCAGTGGAAGGAAGATTCAATGGTCTCCGCTGATTTCATACGCCGTTGACGTTCTTCCTCAGGCATTCCACTGCACAGACCCACTTCGCTTTCCCGCAGAAGAGCCTTCTTTTCAGAGACGGACAGAGGAATAGCGGCTTCCTGTTTGATTTCCATAATGAGTGCGGAAAACTCCGTGAAAAGAGCACCTGTATCCCATCGGGCTTTATCAAGCGTTGCGATGGCTTCCAGATAGCGGCCTTCCTCACGCAGTTCCAGCGCATCCATCATCAGCTTTCGGCCTTCGCCGTAAGGATCGTCCAGAGCGTTCCAGGTATCTCGCGCTTTTTCCCAGAGAGCGGCCGCCTGACTGCGCATCTGCTCCGCTTCTCCCGGGTTGGCTGTGCTTTTGGCATTCTTCAGCAGGAGCCGCGCTTCCGTTTCAAAAAGAAGCCCTTCATTGCGCATGATAAAGCGAGGAGCCACTTCCACAGCGGTCATACTGCCCGGATAGCGGTCCACATAGTCTTTCCAGCCCTCCAGAGCGTCGCCATACTGTCCGTTCAGCTCCTGGCATATGAAGAGCTGTCTGGGTACCCAGCGATCGTGGGGGAGCCTTATGGCTTCCGCGAGATATTTGACCGCATTGGGATAGTCTTCAAGTTTTTGCTTGTAAATCCCGAAGCCGAGATCAAAATACAGTTTGTAATTTCGGGGATTGCGGCGGATCCCTTCACGGAGAAAATCTATTCCGTGGTAATAGAAACGCTCTTTTTCGCCCAGACACTGTTCATGGCGGGCATTCCATTCCCGCTGCGGCCAGGGAGTATCGGGCAGCTGTGCCGTGGCATTGTATGAGAGATGCCAGGCTCCGACAAGGTAGGCTTCAATAAACTGCGGGTCCAGAGCGACGCAGGTGCGCATGAGCGTCTGCATGCGGTAGACATTTCCCTGATGCCAGTATCGGTCCACTTCGAGCCATACGAGGTTGGCGGCGACTTTTCTGAATCCGAAGAAAAGGTTGAAGACATTGACTCCACCGGCCTGTGCTTCGGCATATTCAATGTCCGTGGCGAACTGCAGCTTCTGCCCCTTGGCCAGGGTGAGGAAAGCGATGCGCTCTTCCTTTGCCAGAGAGGATTCCGCAAAAGACCAGATGCGCTTATCATCTTCGTAGTTCTGGGCGATACTGCCGAGGAGGCTCAATCCGGCCTCACGGGGGGAATTGTCAAAGGGTGCATAATTTTCCGCCAGAGCGGTACAGCGTTCAAAAAGCAGAGCATCTTCAGACTGGTCATCATCGTCCTGGAATAGGCGTTCATTGACGGCTGCAGCCAGGATCCAGCGATAGAAAGCCTCAGATTCCCGAAGATGACGTATTTTATGATTCAGCACTGTTCCTGCTGTCAGAGAGAGGATGAGCACCAGAATCATCAAAGCCGTTTGATTTTTTTTGATGAAGTCCAGCATCACACCTCCTTGCGCCGGAAAACAAGATAGGCACAAGCAAAGCCGGCCACAGCATAAACAAGGCTGTAGAGAACCAGCCAGGGAATCATCACATCTGTCGGCGGGTCATTGGGCTGGCCGTTGACAATCTGCATTTTGATACTGAAATTCTGAAGATTGGGAAGAATGGAATAGAGTGCCGTGGCGATTTTACCTATGGCTTCATCGAGAAACTGACCGGTCTGACCGGCCCGGTGTTCCACGTCTTTCAGATATTCAGTCAGGTTTGCCGTAATGTAAATAAACAGTCCCTGCAGCGTGGGCACGAGAGGGGAGGTGGCCGCACAGGAAACGGCAAAGGTGAATGCGGAGATGATCAGAAACTCAAAATAGGTGAGGAAAATACTCCAGAGAAGAAGGGTGGGCATGATCCCCTGGCGTATGTAAAGAGCCATGAAAAAGAGTCCGCCCATCAACAGGAGATTGACAATAATAATCAGCTGAATCCCCAGAAACTTCCCCAGCAGATACTGGACACGGCTCACAGGCTTGGACAAGACCGTATAAATCACCTTGGTCTCCACTTCCGCCGGGATGACGGATGCGGAAATATAGACCGTGATGAGGGCGCCGAAAATAGCAATGGCCGTCACACAGATATCTTTGATCAGTTTCAGATCAATATCCGTTTCAGCCGTGGGATCAACGAAAGAAGTGATGAAGCTGGATCCGAAAATGACCAGCAGACTCAGGATAAGAAAGCCGATGAGCAGTTTTCTCCGGATGCCTTCTCTGTAGGTATATACGGCGACGCACCAGGGGCCGCCAAAAGCAGAAGATAAATAATTCATTGCGCCACCTCCCGGGATTCTGAGGCCGATCCCACAATTCGAACAAACAACTCTTCCAAGGTCTCACGCCGGGGTGAAATGCTCAGCAAATTCAGTTTACGGGCCTGGCATAATTCAATGGCGTCATAGGTGGACAACTTTTGAGGCAACCGCAGGAGAGCACGGATGCCTGTACGATCTTCCACAACAATTCCTTTCTCTTCCAGAGAAGCGGCAATCTCATCGGTCATGTGTTCCACAGTCATGGAAAGTTCACGTTGTGTCAGCAATTCATCCATGGTACCCAGTGTTTGCATGACCCCTTCGAAAAGAATGGCCACACGGTCACTGATCAGTTCCACTTCGAGCAGTTCATGACTGGAGATCAGAAGCGTGATTCCCCGTTTGCGCAATTCCACAAGAAGATCACGGATATCTTTGCGGGCAATGGGGTCCAGGCCTGTGGTCGGCTCGTCAAGAATGAGAATTTTGGGATCGCTGATGAGAGCCTGGGCAAGACCGATACGTTGACGCATCCCTTTGGAATAGCCCCGCAAAAAACGTTTCCGGGCATGCTGCATCCCTACCAGTTCAAGCGTCTCGTCAACTCTTTTGTTGAGTTCAGCACCCCGGAGCCCGTAGAGGCGGCCATAATAGGACAGAATTTCTTCGCCACGAAGGAAATCCGGGTAATAGGCTCCTTCGGGAAGATAGCCTATGTTTCTTTTGATCTTCGCCGACTCAATGGCCTCACTGCCCAGGATTTCAATTTTTCCGGAGGTGGGAAACAACAAGCCCAGAAGCATTTTGATGGTTGTTGTTTTTCCCGAACCATTGGGGCCGAGATATCCGAAGATTTCGCCCTCCCGGATTTCCAGATTAAGATCTTTGAGAGCGTGAACATCCTGACTGCGCAGTGAGCCCTCATAGATCTTGTTTAATGCTGTGGTACGAATGACAGTTGTCACTTGATTTCAGCCTTTCCTTGTAGGTATTTACTCGAAATCATTTGTCAGGGCCTCTTGCCCTTTGTCAGCCTGTGGGAACAGGGATCTTTCTGATATGAAAACATGACCATGTTAACAAAAAAGAGGGATTGTATCCAAGCCAAGGCGCAATAAGAGCCTCAAAAAGGCTTTATGAAATTTGGCTGAGAATTTCCTCCAGTTCTTCCAGATCAGGCACTTCACCGTCCCAGGACCGGTATTCATGCCCTTCATGAACAATGACAAATTTAAAAGGTTCATTGTCTATGAGCGTGAAATAGAGCAGGGCCCTGTCGCCCAGAGAGTACGTGGGGAAAAGAGGGCCTGTCATGGCGATGAAATTCTCGAGATCGCCCGGTACATCTTCATAGCACAATGCGATCATGGACGGCAGATTGCTGAGCTCCCAAAGCACATTCAATTCCGGAACCTTGGAAATACATTCAGGGCAGGAAGTGCTCATGACGGGAACAAGCCAGGTGCCTTCGCCCAGATCATAAAAACCCGTGTCTGCAAAGATCTCAAATTGGGCATAGATCCCCACTGTAGATTCAGAGGAAGAAGAGAGCAGGGAAAAATCCGCTTTGCGCCAGGAGACACCCATGAAGACCAGACCCACCACAACACAGCTCATAGCTTTGAGAAAAGACTTTTTGTCCACCGTGATCGTGATATCGCGAAAGCCTGTGATTGTTTTCCAGGCATAGGTGCAGGAAGCAATAATCAGCAGGTTCTTGACAAGACTCACCGGAGGAGACATGGCTACTACGGGAAAACAACCGCAGTCTTTCAGATCGTGGAAGATCCAGGCATAGAGGATGAGTCCCGAAAAAACGAGAAGCATGGCCTGCACGGCCCCATAGAGCAGTCCGCGGAAGCGCAGTCCCACGAGAAGAGCAACGCCCAGAGCCACCTCCACAAATACAGTGAAAAAGGAGGCCGACAGGAGAAGCCGCGGCGACTCAAGCACCTTATAAGCAGCCATTTGAACGGCGAACTTGTCGATATCCCAGGCTTTGGGCAGTGCTCCGATAACGAAGTACAGCCCTGTCACGGCTTCCAGAAAACGGGCAATCAAATAGTGTTTGTTTTTCATGTGAATATTTCAAAGTCAATGGTCACAAAGCTGTCGGAGTCTGAAGTGAAAAGCAGGACTATTGAACTGTTTTCCCGTTGAAAGTAACCTGCAATGATTCATGGCTTTTGTGGGGCGCAAACTGCAGATCAACTCCCTCGGGAGCTGTAGCCTGAATGTTCAGAGTGTTGCCCTCTCTTTTCCAGGAAACTTCAACCGCATCTTTTTCGTAACAGGCCGTTGCACCGGAGGCCCAGTCCAGTCCACTGATGTCCGGACTGATGGTAAAGGCTTTTCCGGCTATGTCTGTGGGAACAATTCCCAGTACAATTCTATTCAGGAAATGGACGGGAGCGGAGGACCAGGCATGCGTATGGCTGCGCGTCGGGAAATCGCCTGTATAATTCAAAGCGCCGGTAAAGGTTTCCCAAACCGTCGTCGCTTCCAGATCAAGCATGGGCTGGTAGGCTTCATAAATGCGCTGAATGACCTCTTCGCCTTTCCCTTCTTTTTCCAGAGCACTGAAGAGATACAGGATGGCGAAGGGGGATCCGATGGGAGTCATCCTTTCTGGCGGATTGGCAAGATGATCCAACAGTTGCGGGCGCATGTGCTCTTCAGCAATATCATAAAGCAGGGAGAGAAAAGCCGTGTGCTGCGAGCTTTTGGGACTGATCGTGCCGTTGTCATGGATGCTGTCGGGATAGGTGCCTGTATCTTCCTGCCAGAGAGCATTCAAGGCCTCAGTCAGGCTGACACGCTTCTGCTTCAGCCAGTCCACATCCTCCGGCTGATCCAGAAGGGCGGCTACTTGGGCCGTGGCATCCAGAGCACCGATCATGAACATGCTGTTATGCAGCACCGTATTGTGTCCGTAATCGATACCCGACCAGTCAAAAAGATTCCAGAAGGGGACACTGAAGAGGCCCCGCTCATCAGAGTATTCAGCGGCATTGCGCAAATTTTTCATGGCATAGGGGTAGACCCATTGCATGAATTCTTTGTCACCCGTGAATTCATAATAATCCCAGATCATGATATTCCAGAGAAAACTCCATACGGGAATGATGGTTTCCCAGGTAGTCGGCAATTGGGCCAGAACCATGGGATGTTCATCCAGCGAATGGGCCGCGAGCTTGATGCAGCGTTTGGCGATGTCAGCACTGCCGAAGGCCGTATAAGCGAAAAGAGCCTCGTTTCTGGAGTCGCCCACCCAAAGAGTCTGTTCATAAAGCGGACAATCGGTGAAGACGTCTTCCATGCAGAGTTTCAGGGTGAAGGCGGAAATTTCCCAGATTCTGTTGAGTCGCTCATCGCTGCAGGCGAAGCGTCCTTCTTCCTTTACAGGATAGGTGGATTCAATGAGTTTGAAGTCTTTGATAACCACATCTTTTGTCTGATTGCGCAAGGTGAGAAAAAGGAAACGCTGGGATCGCCGGTTGAAGCTCAGGAAGTTGTTTTCACCTTCAGCACAAATATAGCGCATGCCGTTGCGGTACCGTTCCGTGTGCTGGACGGCTCCATTGGGCGCGATATATTCCACACCGAAGAGATCAATAATAAGCCCTTCTTCAGCTTCTATGTCAAAGTTATAATAACCCACATTCTGAGTGCCGAAATCCAGGACCAGTTCCACATCCCCTTCTGCAGAAGGAGAAACGACAAGAGCTGAGTTTTCAGTGCTTATGCCTTCAGGATTTTTAACCAGTGATTCTGCAGAGCCTGCAACTTTACGGTTCTGGAAGAGGAAAAAGGGAGAGGGCGTATATTCATCTTCGGCGATGGTTCTTGTTTTTTTGTCCTTCACAAAGTCAGCGAAAGAATCCATATCCGGCTTGGCGGCTCTCATCTTTTTGATATAGTCGGAAACAGCTTTTTCCGCTTCCGCTTTCTTTTCAACAGGCAGGAGAGCCCATTCATAATCAGCAAAACGATATTTGATATTCTCATCAGGATAAATATAGCACCAGACACCTGCTTCATCGTCATTGAGAGGATGGCTCAGACGAAACTCACCGTTGCATTGGATACGCAGTTCGGAATCATGGCGCCAATGGCCCCAGGGCACTGCAAGAACATGAAAGAGCAAATATTTTCCGGGCTCTGCATGGTAAGCTTTATCTCCAATGGAAATACCGTTTAAATAAACCAGATTCCCATCAGGATAGGCCACAATATCGCATGCTTCGTCTATTTCCACAACTGTGGCATAGGCGCCTGTTACAGCCACCTGGTTATTGGAATGAACAATGTCTCCGAAGAGCCAGTTTGTCGTGGGAAAGATAAAACTGGTGATCCGGAGGTCTTCCACAACAAAACTGTCTTTCAAGGCTGTTACCGGCTGCGGGATGGTGCTGAGAAAAGGACAATCCCGGGCTTCCAGATTTTTCCAGGGTCCCTTATCTGCGGGATACAGTACAGTGGCCTGTGTAAAAGCGCCGGCCTGGATACGGGCATCATAAATTTCAAAGGGACCCATCTGCACCGATTGTTTGGGCGTATTCTGCAACCACATGGCCGCATCACGCACCTCCCAACTGTCATCAGTACCCACGGAAAGAGAGGCGCCCGCTGTGGTGATCATATCCAGCTGAGCGAGCAAACCCGCCTGAACGGGAATCTGGTGGAAAGTGCCTATGCCGTAAAATTTGGCGATGACGGAGATGGTGTTTTTCCCTTCTTTAAGCCAGGGCATGACATCAACCACGTCATATTGGTAGTGATCGGGCCAGGAACGGCTGGGGCCATCAACGACCCACTGTCCGTTGATGAAGAGTCTGTAGGTGGTGTCCGCCGTAATGCGCAGACGCGCCTCTTTCAGTGCCGGAAGATCAACTTCTTTACGGGCTTCAATGGTGTCGTTATAGGATACGTAATTTTCCCGCTGGTTCCAGATCCAGGAGGCTGTCCATCCATCAGCACTTTGATTGTCAGCATATAGAGGAGTCATAAAAGTACCAGTCAACACAAAGGTAGTAATGAGACACAGGGAACGAAACACAACAATTCTCCTTGAATGGGTCAGGGCTGTATTGTGGAGAGAGGATGCACAGCCCACTGAATATGATGATACCTTATTTCATGGAGGGGCGTCTAACTCGTGATCCCTGAATCCTGAAGGGCAAGCGTCAGCGCCTCTTTAAAAGCCCGTAACGCTGAAATCAGACTGCCCCCGGCATCAGCCAGAAAATCCTGAAGAATGAGCGTGTGCGCCGCTTCTGCGCCCTCTATCCGGCATACCCACACGATATCGGGGGCGGACATGGCAACAGTTTGCATGGTATCCACAAAAGAACCCAGGGGCGCGCGATCCCAATGATCATATTGAAAACGTGCTGTAACGGACAGACCGCCCAGAGGGGATTTATCGAGGAAAAAATCGCCGCCCGCCTGTTCCGCCGATGCCTGAAAAAGACTCAGACCCAGGCCCGTCTTTTTACCTTTTTTTGTCGTATAAAAGGGATCCAAGGCCTGTGCCGGAGTAACAGGAAGACCCGGACCATCGTCTTCCACAGACAGGGTCAGCATATTGTCTTTTCTGATGGCCGATATGCGGATGATCGTGGCGTTGGCACGCATCGAATTTTCTATCACATCCAGAAGATGAAGCGATAATTCACGCAAGGCTGCAACTCCGTCCTTTTTGAGCATTGAGGGCAAGCTGCACTTCTTCGAAAGAGAGGGATTCTATCTCCAGAATACAGCGGCCATCACCAATATTGTCTTTGTAATGGGCATCAGAGGAAGAGATCAAGGTCATGCCCGGCGATTCATAATTCTTGGCTTTACCCTGCTTGAAACCCGCTGCACTGATTTCCAGAGCATCAAAAACCGGGGTCTCAGGGATGAAGCCCAGCTGGCTTTCCACGGAGAAGGAGGGACGGTCCACATGGGCGGCTATGACCAGTCCGCCATGTTCTCGAATGAGGAGTGCCGTTTCGTCCAGAGAATATGCTGAGGCGAAAGAAAGCAGCTCATTCGCCTGACCGATCACTTCGCCCCGGGCATTCATGATGCGCTGTTCCCCATAAAGATCTGATTGTCTGGGTACACGGGGCAGAGTCACCGCCAGTTGACGTGATACAGCGAGAGCAGCCTCAGCACAGGGGAATAGAGCCACCACATGGGCTTCCTCCGCCGTGGTGATCTCCATACCGGGCAGAACAAGAAAAAGATCGCCTGCTGTATGTTCCGCCGCTTCCTGGACAGCCTTCACATTTTCGGCACTGTTATGATCGCAAATAGCAATGATTTCGAGATCCCGGGCGATGGAGTTGTAAACAATGGCTTCCGGCGTCATTTCGTTGGAAGCGCAGGGAGAGAGAGCCGTGTGGATGTGCAGATCAGCAGCCACAGACCTCATGCATCAAGTCCCCTGACACCGGCTTCATACAACTGTCCGGCACTTTCAAAAGCGGGCTGTGTCGAAGTGAAAAGATGTATTCCTTCTTCAGCGGCTTTAGTGCAGGTCTCTTCATCCGGTTTGCGGCCCAGAGCGAAGATTATCGCCTGTTGTGTTGCCAGCGAAGCCACAGCGATGACATTGGCATGAACCTGAACAGTGATGAGCACACCGCCGGCCGGGGCATTGCCGATGACATCGCTCAACAGATCGGAGGCATAGGCTTTATGAACCTCCGCCGTTGAGTCTACGGGCAATTGAGGGGTGAGTGAGGTGAAGGCTGAATGTTCAGCGATATCTTTAAGCAGCATTATAAAAACTCCTCCGGCAGGGATTCCTGTCCCGGGGTCTGAGTGAAAACAAGAAAAGGACATTCATAATCTGTGGTCCGTCCCAGAACAATATCTTCCGCATGGGTCAGGCAGCTCGGTGACCCGCAGGCACCGCAGTTGTTTCCGGGAAATGTTTTGACTATTTCGTTGATTTTACCGAGCTTCGCCATGGCTGTTTTCATGTCGCTGTCCAGTCGCGCACCGGCACGGGGAGTCAGAGGCTGAACACGGTAGAGGGGGATCAGATCACGCTGGGCACCTTCCAGCTCATCATAGTAACGGGATCGTTTTTCTGCAATGGCTGCCGGTGTTGTCCAGACGGGCGAACCATAACAGCCGCCTACACATGCATAAAGCACCACAAGCCCGCAATCCTGCAGTTCGCCATGTTCAACCTGATCCAGAAAATGACAGACCTGGTTGATACCCGTCACAACCAGACAATCCTTATCCGCTTTGAAAGAAGCTGTCTGGACAGGACGGGATTGCTCTTCTTTTTTGATACGTTTCATGAGCAGTGATTGAAAAAATGTGGGATGCACAGAATGGACTTTGTTCAGCGCGTGGATGCCCTGAGCCTGAGAGAATTCCGCAGGACAGGAAGGGACGATCACCAGATCATGGTCAATGGTCTTTTCGCGCAGAGAAAGCAAAGGCGTCATGAGCGGCAGCATGTGGGGCAGAAGAGAGGGATATCGCAGTTGAATCAATCGGGAGATGGACGGGCACAGGGGCGCTATTTTAAAGCCTTTTCCGCCGCAGCGTTCCTGATAAAAACGAAGGTAGCCATTCATCCAATAAGTAGGCGTATGGCTGAAGAGGATTTTATCTCCTGTTATGGGATAGAGCGTTTCCTGAAGCGTTTCCGGCGTCGAAAGCAGGGGAAACTGACCACGCAATGCCTCAGGCAGACAGAAGATCTGATTCTCTTTCCTTTCAGGGAGAACCCTGTCAGCCTTGAAATCAAATACGTCTGTCGGACACACGCGCATGCAGGCGGTGCAGTCCACACAGAGATGGGTCAGGATTTCCGGGCCTTTACGATGGACACGCATGGCCTGGGTGGGACATACATGGACACATTTCAGGCAATGAATACATTTGGAGGGATCTGTAGTCAGCGAGGTGCCCATGAGGCTGTCGGCACCATGAGCGGCCAGACTGATGGCAAAGCGTATGACCGTACCTGTGCCCGGCTGGGAGGACATGGAAAAGCGGTCCGTATTGCGCTGTATATTGGGAAGGCCCATGCCGGCGCCGAAACCCATCTCACGGGCACTGTCCGGAGCCGTGGAGTAACCCGCTGTCATGGCCTGTTGTATATCGCTGATCCCGGGGCCTTCATCTTCCACAGTCACTTCGAGCACATCCCGGGCGATGGCCGCACGCAGTTTTCCCCCGTTGGTATGAATGGCAACATTCATTTCCGCCTCATAGACAGCCACCATCGCTTTTCTGATGATGACGGAATCCACACCGATCTGAACCAGAGACTCTTTGATCTTTCGTGAAGCCTGTCCAGCAGTAGAATAATTCTCTTTTTCTATGACAGCTTCGATCAATTTCATGGCACTGAGCCGCCTCCGCCCTGAAAGAGTTCATAAATGATCCCGCAGGTCTCGTACATGCCGAAGGGCGACACAATGAGCGGGGTGTTGGTCTCCTTCGCCACCTCCAGCAAAGCTTCACAGGGCGGAGCGCCGTTGAGCAGACAGATGGCCGAGGCATCCATCAATTCCACAAGACGGATCATGCCCTGATTGGCCAGGTGCGTGATAATGAGCATTCTCTCGGAAACAGCGCCGAGCAGATCACTCATCCGGTCGCCGGCAAAGACCTGTTCAATGAGGCATTCCTCCAGATTCGTATCCACAAAAACACGGGCACCCAAGGCTTCCACCAGCGTGGTGAGTGCCATATTGATTTTCTTCTGAGACATTCACATCAGCCTTTGATATTTTTTGCATGCAATTCCCGGATCTTCGCCAGCAATATATTGGCTTCCACCGGCTTGGCTAAAAAAGCATCGATTTGCATGGCCTGCAATTCTTCTTCATTTTTAGGGATGAAATCATAACCATGACGGGTTGATGCCGCTGACATGATGATAACAGGGAGGTCTTCATATCCGGGCAGAGCCTTGACATTTTTAGCCAGCTGAAAGCCCGAATCAAGATTGCCCATCATCAGATCAGAGAGAATGATATCCGGTTTATTGACTTTTACAGCATTAAGGGCAATGGCCGGGTCGTTAAAACAGTCAACCGCGAAGCCATCAGCCTCAAGAACAATACGGCACCATTCCAAAACATCATCGTCATCATCAACAACAACAATGTACATGGGGTAAATCCTTTTCAAACAAAGTTCATCCTTATTTATATACTATGAAGGCGGGTTCAAGCAACTTATGAAGAGCCTGAGACGGAGGTAGAAGATCAATATCTGAACACAGCGCAGCACAGCTGCAAACAAATGATCTTTTTTTCTTTAACCAGGTCAATCACGGAACACACGGAAAAAATACATCTTAACCGAAGAGATGACACTGACACGTCGTTCCTTAGAACCACAGATTAACACTGACAAATTAAAGACCTTGGGTCGCGCAACCTGGGAACGCCAATTTCCACATTGGCACGGATCGCGGTAAGGACAGCGACTTTTTGTAGAACCCGGGTGCGACGCAAGGACTTGAGGCCAGTAGCATGCTCCTTGTCATGTCCCAAAGCATGTTGCCGCAAAATGAGTCACTATCGTCTTCAAGTGATTATACGCTGTGTGCCAACAGGGACGTTGGCGCTCCCACGATATGCACATCTTCAGCCGGAAAGTTTTCCAAGTAATGAAATTGTTTGAGGCTTTGTGGAGAAAGACAAACATCATGCCGCAACCGAGTCAATATATTCCTGAGGTCAATACACGCTGTTTGCCAATGTGGAAATTGGCGTTCCCAGGGAGTGCATCCCAAAGTCTTTGGAAGAGGAATTAACCACAGAGACACAGAGGACACAGATATTTTGAAGACAATACCCAAGACGAGGTCATTCCTTCGAAAGGAGGAATCTTGACGCGAAGCTACAGTCTTCTTTTATATAAATACCGGGCTTACGCGAAACACACAGTACGTACCCTGTTGGTAGGGGCGAAAAATCTTTCGCCCGAAACCTCCCCGGCTAAAGTTCCGACACCCACATTGCGCCGTCATGACGGTTTTTACCACAGAAGCACAGAGACAGAGAGGCAGAAAGAGAAAAAGAGAAGAGAGATCATACGCCGCAAAATAGGCTATGTGGTTTTCCAGGTCAATACACGCTGTCTGCCAATGTGGAAATTGGCGTTCCCAGGGAGTGCATCCCCAAGTCTTAGGAAGAGGAATTAACCACAGCCGCAACCAAATTGTCTTCCCACCACAATGGGCACAGAGAGCACAGAGAAAGAGGAGAGGAAGTTGAACCGCGAAAGACGCGAAAGGACGCGAAAAAGAAATAGAAAGAAAAGCCTGTGCCCTTCTTCCTTACTTTCACACAAATGACGCGGCTCGGTGCTTTGTCTCGGATGACCAAAATATCAGTGTATATCTGTGTCCATCTGTTGTTCTGAAAATCTTGGTGGTGCGATCAGTGTCTGTGCTTGAAAAGGTCTGTGGTCTGAACACGTCCACTCTGTCCACTTGCCCCGGTAGTATTCAAGGCATTGAAGGACAAAGCAAGTCAATCAGTTCGCTTCCTGAGCGTTTGCGGGGAGGGAGACGGTTTTACCGGCTTGCAAGGCGAGCATTTTCTGGCCGTCAGAGAGAGTAAGACGTTTTTTGGAGGGGTTGTATTCGCTTGCGACCCAGTCGCCCAGGACCACTTCACCCAGAAGGAGAGTAAGATCTTCTTCAGAGCCATCGGGCATTCTCAAGGTGGCGCGAAAACGGGGCTCTTTGCCATCAGCATGAACAACCCCGTTCAAATAGAGTTGGGGTTCCTGGTGGCGAGTATCGGCAAAGTCATAATATTCATCATCGAAATCTTCAAAGTTCGCCTGATCCGGATCCTCTTCCGGGAGCAGGTTCTCTTCAATGGTCAATTCTGAATATCCTCGGGAATGGGGCGCAACAACATCAGGTGGGGAATAGCTTTCATCATCAATGAGGACGGGATTACTTTCCGAAAGGAGCGGGAATGTATCGTTGGAAGAGAGCCAATTGGGCAATTGCAGGAAAAAGAGTGCTGCAAGAAGCGTCACGAGAAGGAAGGTGAGGAAACGGAAAAACAAAGACTCGCGGGAGGGGGAAGCGATATTGCCGATGAATTCGGAGGCGTTTCCGCCGATCATGAGGGAGACACCTGAGAGAAAGAGCACATGCGACAGGGCATCGAAGTCGGGGCTGCCCATGGGCGCCAGATAGGCATTGTTCTGCAGATAGAAATAGCCCCCCACAAGTACGGCCAGTTCCAAAGCCCAGAAGAGGAGGAGGGGGAAGGTCTTCCGGGCTGCATCATAGAGCCAGCTGAGACAGCTGTGTCCCAGAAGCAGCAAAGAAGGGAAAACAGCCAGTGTGAAGGGGATATCCTTCTCGGAAGGAAGGAGCAGGAAAAAATAGCCGAGCAATGCGAAGGCGGCGAGACTCAGGGCCAATATCTGTACAAAAGGAAAGGTGGAAGGCTCTTCGTGAACTTCGGCTTCCTCCCGTTCCAGTTCCAGTGTGTCCAGGCTGTTTGCGTCATGATAGGCGGTAAGTTTGTCTTTCAGAGCCAGTTGTCTTTTAGATTCGGCCTGCAGGTCCAGCACATTGCCTCTGACCTTCCGCCATTCCGCTTTACTCTGATCCTGGACGGAGAGGATTTTGATCTGGCTGTTGATGAGTGCCTGAAAATCATTATCGCAATCGTCAATGAGCTGTTGCAGCCTGGTTCGGATAAAGTGTATTTCACAGAGCACGAGACTGAGTCTGGCCGTGGCTTCTGAATTGAGCACACTATCGTCCGGGAGAATATGTTTTTCTGAATCCACCTCTTTCTTGCAGCTGTATTTTTTATCAAAGGCTTTTTCAAGCTGCTTGCAATAATAATCGCTCAAGGGGAGAGACGGCGTTTCAAAGTCAGCGAAATTATGGGTAGTGATGAAACGGTCTTTTTCAAATTCGTCCAGAGACAGGGACTCCGCTGGATACAAGAGGGAGTCAGGGGCATAGGTTGACCATTGTGTCAGCGAATAGATGTGTCTTGCGAGTACTTCCCGTTGTGTCCTCAGGCTGTCCACCTGCTGATGGAAATAGGACTGGGAAATTTCACTTTCTGCAAGAGATTCGAGAAAACCGCCTATCTCTTCTTCCACTTCCTCCAGATGTGCCTGAGCGTCATAAAGTTCCTGAGCGATACCTTCCTGAATAGTTTCAAGAACTTCTTCCAAATCTTTTTCTATCTTGTTGTAAAGTTCCTTCTTATCTCCGGAATCATCGCTGTTCCGGGCACTGTCCAGGGCATTTTTGAAGCCGGCCCAGCGCTGTAAAGGGATATAAGGATCCAGCGGGACTTCCGTGTCCAGACGTATTTGTCTGTCAATGGTACCGGGTGTGACATTCGTATCCTGAAAGAAGAGCTCTTCGTCGGAAGGCTCCCCTTTGGCTTCAGCGCGGGAAGGAGAAGTCAGCACCACACCGACAGAGGACATTTGCAACAGATTGTGTTTTTGAACAGGAGGAAGTGGGGGGGTGGTTTGGAGATCATCGCGCGTGTAGACGCCGGGTTTACGAAGGAGTTCACGTCTGTCTTTCAGATAGATTATTTTTGTGCCTTCTTCAATTTCATGAGCCTCAGGAATAAAGAGTTTCTGTTTGCAGGTGATGCAATTGGCCGGGGAGCCATACATGTTCGGGGAGACTTGCATCTTTTGTCCACAGAGGCATACGATTCGAAGATTTTCTTTATTTTGTTTATTCATGGCACATTTGTCATTATTGATTCGCTTACTATCTGTAACAACTTTGAGTCAAACTTTATTTTATAGTTTAAAGGATGTGACCACTGAAAAGAAAAAACCTTGTAATCAACGTAAAGAAGCGTGATTACAAGGGATATGCATGTTGTCCTGCATTATTGTGCGGGAAGGGGCGAGAGACTGTCATCAGTATTTTCCAGAGCCTGGGGTTGTTTTTTCTGTTCAGTAACAGATTCTTTTTCTATTCTGAAGACGGTTTCACCCGGCCGGGTCAACTGACGTTCTGTGCGTATGACCGCCTCAATTTCAGTGGGATCATTTTCCAGGTTCTTCACTTGATCTCTTGCTGCGGCCACTTGTTTTTCAAGCGACAGGATCTCTTCCTTCATGCGTTCTATTTCGAGTTCAGTCTTCTGTATTTTCTCATAACGGGTACCCAGCTGTTTTTGTTGCGTAAGGCCATAGGTTACAAGACACACCAGAACTAAACCGATTGACCATATAATGATTTCTTTTACCATGGCATGAGTATCCGGGGGAGAGGATCCGGAGATCCTCTCCCTTTCTTTTTCTGAACAAAATGTTATTGGTTGAAAGCGGCCTTTCCAGGATAATAGGCCTCATCACCAAGTTCTTCTTCAATACGCAGCAGCTGATTGTATTTGGCTGTGCGATCGCTGCGTGAGGCCGAGCCGGTTTTGATCTGACCGGCATTGATGGCCACGGCGATATCAGCGATGGTGGAATCTTCCGTTTCACCGCTTCTGTGGGACATGACGGTTGTATATCCGGCGCGGTGCGCCATCTGGCAGGCATCCAGCGTTTCGCTGAGCGTACCGATCTGGTTCACTTTCACCAGGATACTGTTGGCAACGCCTTCTTTGATACCCCGGCTCAGATATTCCACGTTGGTGACGAAGAGATCGTCGCCCACCAGCTGTGTTTTATCGCCAATGGAATCAGTGAGCGCTTTCCAGCCACCCCAGTCATTCTCATGGAGGCCGTCTTCTATGGAGATGATGGGATATTTATTTACCCAATCAGCCCAGTAGGCAACCATTTCTTCGGAGCTGAGACTGACATTTTCAGCACCCAACACATATTTGCCATCTTTATAAAATTCGCTGGCGGCGGGGTCCAGGGCGATGAAGATGTCTTCACCTGCTGTATATCCGGCCAGTTTGATGGCTTTCAAAATGACTTCAATGGCTTCCACATTGGAATTGAGGGAAGGAGCAAAGCCGCCTTCGTCACCTACAGCCGTATTCAGACCGGCATCCTTCAGCACACTCTTCAATGCGTGGAAGACTTCGGTGCCCATGCGAAGGGCTTCTCTGAAACAGCAGGCACCGGCGGGCATGACCATGAATTCCTGAACGTCAACATTGTTGTCAGCGTGTTCGCCACCGTTGAGAATATTCATCATGGGCACAGGCAGCGTATAGGCGTTGACACCGCCGATGTAGTTATAGAGGGGAATTTCCAGTGCGGCGGCGGAGGCGCGTGCCACGGCCAGAGAAATACCGAGCAAGGCATTGGCGCCCATTTTACCTTTATTTTTGGTGCCGTCAAAGGCGATCAAGGTGGAATCAATACCACGCTGGTCCAGAGCATCCATACCGATGAGTTCCGGGCCCAGTTCTTCGTTCACATTGTTGACAGCTTTAAGGACGCCCTTACCGAGATAACGGGCTTTATCGCCATCGCGAAGTTCCACAGCTTCGTTTTCGCCGGTGGAGGCACCGGAAGGAACAGCGGCCCGTCCTGTAAATCCGGACTGCAAAAGCACTTCCACTTCCACAGTGGGATTGCCACGGGAATCAAGAATTTCCCGACCTGTTACACCCATGATCCTGGTCATTGTAGATCTCTTTCTATGTTGTAATATTGGTTCGAGCTCACAGACAACAGAGTGGGGGAGGACCTGAGGCCGTCCCGCTGCACTCCCGGAACTGCAAGCCTTCAACTTGCTCAGCAACTTGACAGAGCAAATTACTGAATGGACTCTTTTAAAATTCTGATATCGCTGCGCTGTCTGAGCCGACTCATCCAGCGACGGTATTCTTTATCTGCATATTCTTTGCGCAAAAGAGGCTCGATCTTCATTCTGGCCTCTTCATAAGGGGTCGTCCCTTCGGTTTGAATTTCTTCAACCCGTAAAAAATGGAAGCCGAAATCAGTTTCGAGAATATCGCTCAAGTCACCGGCGGGCAAAGAGAGCACAGTGCTGTTCAGGGGCTCCACCAGATCACCTGGCAACACCCATCCGATGATACCACCATCGGAGGCTTCAGGGCCATCAGACTTTTCTTTCGCCAGATCAGCAAAGTCAGCGCCGTCTTGCACTTCCATACGCAGGGTGTCCAGCTTCTCTTTCACCGCTTCCCGTTCAGAATCTTCGCCGGGTGCTTTCATGAAAAAGCGCCGGACATAATATCGGCTTTCGAAGCGAAAGTCCCTTTTATGGTCATGAAAATATTGAGATAAATCGGATTCGGTAATGAGGGCCTCTTTTTCAAACTGATGGTGCTTGCTCATCCGAATGGAATAGGCCATCATCTGACGGCGGATTCTGTCGCGAAGAATGCTGGAGGTCAAGCCGGTAGCCTTCAAAGCGGACTGGAACTCTTCATTGGAGGCATATTGCTTCTTTGCTTCCCCTATGCGTTCTTCCACTTTGTCATCAGGTATGGCAACACCGAGAGTCTCGGCTTCGTTGAAGAGAATGCGCAGCTCAATTTCCCGTTCCAAAGCTTCTTTGTACAGGGGATTGATCTGTTCCATCAGTTGTGTCTCATCAATATTCAGCTGAGAGGGATCGCCGAGTTCGGAGAACATTTCCTGCATGACATCACTGTAAAGGATGACATCCCGTCCGACGGTAGCGACGACACCGTCAACAAAACTGATGGCGTGGGAGCTTCCTGCAAGGAGGAGAGCAGTGACAGAGAGCACCCTGATCCAATATGCGGACAATCGATGTCGTCGGCTTGGAACAGCTGATTTGAAGCACTGCGCCTTAATTATTCTCTTCATCAGCAAAGACCTCATCATCGAAGACAGAATCAACGGAAAGGTGTTCTTCTATATCCTCATAGGGGAACTTGGGCGTCGAATTCTGATAATGACGGCTGCCCGTACCGGCCGGAATCAGGTGGCCGATGATCACATTTTCTTTCAACCCTTCCAGCAAGTCGCTTTTGCCGTGAACAGCCGCTTCTGTCAGGACCATGGTCGTTTTCTGGAAGGAGGCTGCGGCTATGAAGCTGTCTGTTGTAAGGGCTGCTTTGGAGATGCCCTGAAGGATGGCCGAGGCTTCAGCCTGACGACCGCCACGCATGGTGGTTTCCCGGTTGATCTGCTCGTGCAGAGCAGTATCAACTTCTTCGTGGGCCAGGAAGGGTGTGTCGCCCGGGTCCGCTTTGATGCGGACTTTTCGAAGCATCTGGCGAATGATGATTTCAATGTGTTTGTCGTCTGTACGGACACCCTGAAGCCGGTAGACCTGCTGCACTTCATTGAGCAGATAGTTCCGAACGGATTCTGCACCCAACACATCGAGCATGTCTTCAAGAATGATGGAACCGTCTGTAATACGTGAACCGGCACCAATTCCGTCCCCGGTATGGTAGTTCACATGTTTTCCGGGGGGGATGGAGTATTCACGTTCTTTACCGACAGGCGGAATCACTTTGAGCTTGCGGATTCCGGAAGTGGTCGTGCTCAATTCCACGGTGCCTTCGATATGGCTGATAATGGCCGGTTGCGAAGGCTGACGGGCTTCAAAGAGCTCTTCAACACGGGGGAGACCGCCGGTAATATCTTTGGTCTTGGAGAACTGTCGGGATGTTTTACCCAGTAGATCACCTGCAAGAACCTGGTCGTTGGTTCGTACAAGAACCTGAGCACCACTGCCGACAGTGACGAAAGCCAGTACATCACCTTTTTCATCCACAATATTGATCTGCGGGTGAAGATCGTGTTTGTGTTCAGTCACAATCAATTCTTCGTGGCCCGTATCGGCATTCAGTTCAAGACGTGTGGTAACCCCTTCGACCATGCCCAGCAGTTCAATCCTGCCGGACTTTTCAGCGACAATAGGATCGTTGTAGGGGTCACGGCTGTAAATAACCTGTCCCTGAGTGATGGCATCGCCTTCATCAACAGCCATGTGACAGCCGGGGGATACGTGGACACGTTCCACTGTTTTACCGTCTTCGGAGCGGATGAGGATTTCACCACCACGATTGACAACCACGGTATGCCCCTCACGGTTCACCGCAGTACGGATATTTCTGAATTCGATGGTGCCGGCCGCTTTGGAACGCTGGTCAGGGCTTTCCACTTTACGGTTGGCCGCACCACCGATATGGAAGGTACGCATGGTCAACTGGGTGCCGGGTTCGCCAATACTTTGAGCGGCGATAATTCCCACTGCTTCTCCCAGCTCAACCTTCTTTCCCGTAGCCAGATTGCGCCCGTAACAGAGGGCACAGACACCTTTTTTCGCCTGGCAGGAAAGGACGGAACGGACCGTAACGCCGGGAAGTTCCGCTTCTTCAATTTTCTTTGCGGCTTCTTCGGTTATCTCTTCATTGGCACGAATGAGTGGCTCTGTCTCTCCAGAGAGATACAAATCGTCAAGAATATAGCGGCCCACAATACGTTCGCTCAAGGGGCTGATGATTTCGGCTTCTTCGACCAGGGCCTCGCGCCAGACACCGTTCATGGTACCGCAGTCTTCCATTTCAACCGTCACATCCTGTGCAACGTCGACGAGTCGCCGTGTGAGATAGCCGGCATTGGCCGTTTTCAAAGCCGTATCAGCAAGACCCTTGCGCGCACCGTGAGAGGAAATGAAATATTCCACAACACTCAAGCCTTCCCGGAAATTGGACATGATCGGCGTCTCGATGATTTCTCCGGAAGGTTTGGCCAGAAGACCACGCATCCCGGCAAGCTGCCTGATCTGCGACTTGCTTCCACGCGCTTTGGACTGGAACATGAGGTTGAGACCGGTGAAGCCCTGCTGGTTTTCAGCAAGAGCCTGCACCATCGTATCACCTACCTCGTTATTCGTCGTGGTCCATTGGTCAACAATTTTATTGCGCCGCTCTTTGGGGGAGATAAGACCACCCTGGTGCATTTGATTGATCTTCTGAACAGTCTCTTCCGCTTGGCGCAGAAGTTCATATTTCTTGTCGGGAATCACCATGTCATCAATGGAAATGGAGAGACCGGAAAGGGTGGCATATTTGAAGCCTGTCTGTTTCAGGCGATCCAGTAAAGCAACGGTTCTTTTGTGACCATGGCGCTGATACACTTTGGCGATGACCTGACCGATTGTCGTCTGGTCCTGCTGTCTGTTCACATCTTCAATAGTCACTTCAGTGCCGAGAGCTTCAGCAAAGAGTACACGGCCCACGGTTGTATCAATAATTTCACCATTGAAATGGAGCTTGATGCCTGCATGGATATCTGCGACATGCGCATCGTAGGCCTGCAACACTTCCCGGGAGCTGGAATAAACCTGACCCGGGGCGAGAATTTCACCTTTCTTGCCTGACCACGAGGGATTCCATTCTCCCTTGGCGCCTTTGCGAAGCTTGGTCATCCAGGCGACACCGAGGACGATATCCTGACTGGGAGTCACAATGGGCAGTCCATTGGACGGAGAGAAGATGTTGGAAGAAGACATCATAAGCAGATGCGCTTCCAATTGCGCCGGCGGAAAAAGAGGCACGTGAATGGCCATCTGGTCACCGTCAAAGTCCGCATTGAAGGCACGGCAGACGAGGGGATGGAGCCGTATGGCATTCCCTTCAATCAGCACGGGCTGAAAAGCCTGAATACCGAGACGGTGCAGCGTGGGGGCACGGTTCAAAAGAACAGGATGATCCTTGATAACCGTTTCCAGAATATCCCAGACTTCATCCTTGCCCTGGTTGATAATGCGTTTGGCTGCTTTGATCGTATGGGACAGCCCCCGTTCTTTGAGCTGATGAATGATAAAAGGCTCAAAAAGTGTCAAGGCCATGCGCTTGGGCAAGCCGCATTCATGGAGCTTCAGTTCGGGACCGACAACAATCACGGAACGACCGGAGTAGTCAACACGTTTGCCCAGCAGGTTCTGACGGAAGCGTCCCTGTTTTCCTTTGAGCGTGTCACTGAGAGATTTCAGGGGTCTGTTGCCATTTTTACCCATGACAGGGCGACCGTGGCGGCCATTATCCAACAGTGCGTCCACAGCTTCCTGAAGCATGCGCTTTTCATTACGGAGCACCACTTCCGGTGCACGCATTTCCAGCATCCGTTTCAGACGGACATTGCGGTTGACTACACGGCGATACATGTCGTTGAGGTCACTTGTTGCGTAAAGACCACCATCAAGCAGCACGAGAGGGCGCAGATCGGGCGGCAATACGGGAATCACATCCAGCACCATCCAGGCGGGATCATTACCGGATTTTCGGAGAGCCTCCACAATTTTCAGCCGTTTATTGGCTTTTTTACGGGCCTGCTGTGATGTGGCTGTATTGAACTGAACCTGCAGTTCTGAGCTCAATACATCCAGATCCAGATCAGCGAGAAGAGCCTTGATCGCTTCGGCACCCATGAGCGCTGTAAAACGATCGGGGCCGTATTTCTCCCGTTCTTCCTTGTATTCGTCATCAGTGAGCAGTTCCATCTTGGGGAGCATGCTGTCACCGGGATCAACGACGACATATTGCTCGAAATAAATGATTCTTTCCAATTGACGCACAGAAATGTCGAGAAGGTTGCCCAGAACACTGGGGGTATTCTTCACGAACCAGATATGCGTGACAGGGGAAGCCAGTTTGATGCAGCCCATGCGTTCACGCCGGACTTTGGACTCTGTAATTTCCACGCCACAGCGATCACAGGTGATTCCGCGGTGCTTCACTTTTTTGTACTTGCCGCAACCACATTCCCAGTCTTTGGCCGGACCGAAAATACGTTCGCAGAAGAGCCCGTCTTTTTCCGGCTTATGCGTACGGTAATTGACCGTTTCGGCTTTTTTAACTTCTCCTTTGGACCATTTCAAGATCTCTTGCGGAGATGCCAGCCGTATTTGAATTGCGTCAAAGTGTTCCCCGGTAGTGGGTACATATTTAGCCACTTGCTAGTCCTCCGTTGTATAATCTTCTTGATCCGAAAGGGATTCGGATTTAACCTGTTTCACAACATCCAAACACAAGGCCTGCATTTCACGAACCAGTACATTGAAAGATTCGGGCGTGCTGGGCTCAATCTCATGCTCACCTTTGACAATGGCCTCATAGGCCTTCGTACGACCTTGAATATCGTCCGATTTGATGGTAAGCAGTTCCTGCAAGGTGTAAGCGGCGCCATAGGCCTGAAGAGCCCAGACCTCCATTTCACCGAAACGCTGTCCACCGGACTGGGCTTTACCGCCCAGAGGCTGCTGGGTAACCAGCGAGTAGGGCCCGATGGCACGAGCGTGAATCTTGTCATCCACAAGATGGTTGAGCTTCATCATATAAATCTGGCCCACCGTCGTATCATGGTGGAAGTGCTCGCCAGTACGTCCATCACGGAGGCGGATTTTTCCGTTGGTGGGCAGCTCAGCTGTTTTCAGATACTCCTGAATGGTGGTTTCCGTTGCGCCATTGAAGACCGGAGTCGCCGCTTTCATGCCCAGAGCGGCCATGGCCCATCCCAGCTGTGTTTCCAGCAGCTGTCCCACATTCATTCGTGAAGGAACGCCCAGCGGGTTCAGAAGAATTTGCATGGGGGTTCCATCGGGCAGGAAAGGCATATCGGCTGCTGGCAGGATCTTGGCTACAACGCCTTTATTGCCATGCCGTCCAGCCATTTTGTCGCCTACGGACATGCGCCGCTTGGTGGCCACATAGACTTTTACAGTCTTGTTCACCCCGGCTGTCATCTCATCACCTTTGCGCAGGCGTTCAATTTGCGCATCGCGAACAGCCACGAGCTTGGCCTCTTCCATGGCGGCCAGATTGACGAGACGGGAAAATTCTTTTTGAACTTTCTTGTCCTCCACCTTCAAACGAGCCAGAAGAGCATAGTCATAGGTGGTGATATATCTGGGACGAATCTTTTTGCCCTTCTCGAAAACCATTTCATCAGAGAGGGGGTCATAGACATCTTCGAGAATTTGCAGACCGACCATTTTCTTGCTGACCAGAGCTTCAAAAGTGCTCTTGATCTCATCAATCCGCTGATTGAATTCCTGAAGCAGCCGCGTTTCTTCTTTTTTAAGCGCCTTTTTGGCCTGAGCATCAGCCCCTTTATCCCGGCGGCTGCAAATCTTCACATCAACAACCACCCCCTGGGTGCCGGGCTTGACATACAGGGAGGCGTCGCGCACGTCTTCGGCTTTGTCACCGAAAATAGCACGAAGCAGTTTTTCTTCCGGTGCCAGCTCCGTTTCACCCTTGGGAGTCACTTTGCCGACCAGGATGTCGCCGGGGCCCACTTTGGCACCGATTCGGACAATGCCGTCATCATCGAGATGACGCAGCACATCATCACTGACATTGGGAATATCCCGGGTAATTTCTTCAGGACCGAGTTTGGTGTCTCGCGCCTGCATTTCATGCATTTCAATGTGGATGGAAGTGAAAACGTCCTGTTTAAGAAGATCTTCACTCAGGATGATGGCGTCTTCAAAGTTGTATCCTTCCCAGGACATGAAGCCTACGAGCACGTTGCGGCCCAGAGCCAGTTCGCCATGATCCACGGCTGGACCGTCAGCAATGATCAGGCCGGGAAAAACCTTGTCGCCTTTTTTTACGATAGGACGCTGGTTGATGCAGGTGCTTTGGTTGGAGCGGGCGTATTTTTTAAGGTTATGCACTTCTTCTACGGAATGGAAGGGGTTGGTGACCTTCTTTTCCTTGGTGCGAATACGAATTGTTTCACTGTCCGCATACTCAACAACACCTTCACGCTCAGCGCGAACGACAGTTCCGGAGTTGCAAGCGGTGACATGTTCAAGACCTGTCCCGACAAGAGGTGCTTCACTGCGCAGAAGCGGGACGGCCTGACGTTGCATGTTGGAACCCATGAGAGCACGGTTGGCGTCGTCGTGTTCCAGAAAAGGAATAAGCGCAGCGGCAACACTGACCATCTGCTTGGGCGAAATTTCCATATAATCCACTTCACCCGGAGCAACTCGTGGGAAATCGTCCTGCCGCCGGCAGAGGATCAGATCCTCCGTGAAATTCCCTTTTTCATCCAGGGGAGCGTTGGCTTGTGCGATGGTGTAGTTTTCTTCGTCAAAGGCGGAAAGTTTTTCAACCTGATCGGAATGAACACAGCCATTGTCCACTTTTCTGTACAGGGTTTCGAGATAACCGTAATCATTGATATGCGCATAGGTGGCCAGAGAAGCCATGAGCCCGATATTGGGTCCTTCCGGCGTTTCAATGGGGCAGATGCGCCCATAGTGGGTGGGATGCACGTCACGGACCTCGAAGCCGGCTCGTTCACGGGTAAGGCCACCGGGTCCCAAAGCACTCAAACGCCGTTTATGGGTCAGTTCGGCCAGAGGATTGATCTGATCCATGAAATGAGAAAGTTGACTTCTTCCGAAAAATTCTTTGATGGCACTGTTGATCGGTTTGGGATTGACCAGATTCTGAGGAGTATGGTTTTCCTCGTGCTGGTAATTCATGCGATCACGGGCGGTGCGTTCCATGCGCGTCAACCCTTTACGCATCTCGTTATACAACAATTCGCCAATGGAACGGACACGACGGTTACCCAAATGGTCGATATCATCAAGCAAGCCCTCACCACTGCGAAGGCGGGAGAGGTAATGCATTGTTTTGACCACATCATCAACGGTCAGCGTTTTTGTTTCCGGATCAACCTGAAGCCCCAGTTTCCTGTTGATTTTATACCGCCCCACGGAAGCCAGATCATAGCGAGCCGGATCCAGAAATGTCCGCTGAAAGTGGGCACGGCATTGGGCGGGTGTTGTGGGGTCATCCGGTCTGGAATGGGAATAAAAATGGTGCAAAGCCTCATCTTCAGTAGTCGTCATATCCTGCTGAAGAGTCAGAAGAATAGCCGGATCAGTAATGAGGTCTTTTTCAGAAATCACGGGGAATTCTTTTACGGAAGAAGCGACAATGCGCTCAATCTTCGCTGAAGTGAGTTCTTCACCTGCATCGGCCAGCACTTCGCCTGTTTCCAGATCGATTACATCGGCACCCAGGAACCGTCTTTCAAGATTCTCCAGAGCGATTTTTTTTCTGTTTATTCTGGCTTGTCCCCGAGCAAAACGAACGATTTCCATTTGATAGAAAATCTTCAGAATTTCCTCATGATCGAGAATTCCAAAACATTTCAGAAAGGTCGTGGCTAAAAGTTTGCCTTTACGATTGACTGTCACCCAGAGATTGTCGGCAACATCATATTCAATTTCCAGCCATTCGCCCCTGTTGGGAATAATCCTGGCGGAAAGCAATTCTTTGCCATTGGTGTGTATTCTTTTTTCAAAAGAAACGCCGGGAGATTTATGCAGCTGGCTGACAATGACACGTTCGGCACCATTGATAATAAAGGTTCCTGTCCGGGTCATCACCGGCAATTCACCCAGAAAAACTTCCTGTTCCACCATCATTTTTTCACGGCGTTCATTGGAGGTGCCAATTTCTTCAAAATGAACCAGCCGCAGGATCGCTTTCAGGGAAGCGGCATAAGTCAGGGCGCGGTCCAGACATTCCTGAACACTGTATTTTGGAGGGGTCAGTGAATAACTGACAAATTCGAGCCGGATCATTCCATTGGGAGAGACAATGGGAAAAACATCGAGAAAGACTTCCTGGAGGCCTAGAATCTTGCGTTCCTCCGGAAGGGTTTCCCATTGCAGAAATTCATTGAAGGGTTTCGTTTGAATTTCAATCAAATCCGGCAATTGGTGGTTATCGTCAATTTTGCCAAGGAAAGTACGTTCCGCGTGAGGGGCAACAGCCATTTACAGCACTCCTTGCTAAGGGGTTGATCAAAAGGCGCTTCGGAAATCGGGAAGGGACAGGAAATATTCATGACACACTTCACCCGGACAGAATTACAGACTATTGTAACAAAAATCGTGCCCAAATTCAAAATCGGCCTGAACAACTCCATTATGAGGGTCTGTTACATACCTGTTGTGAACATGAAATCTTTTGTTCATTGGGAACTGGCTCTGTTATACTTAAAGCGTTTGCAGATTCTCCCGCCCGGAAATCTGATTATCCGAAATTCACAACAGAAACAAATGGAGTCTTTCAATGACTATTGCACCACATGGGGGTGAACTGAAAAACTGTCTTATTGGCGAAGAACAGCGCCCCGCTTTTCTTGAAAAAGCTGCTGAATTGACCGTAATTGATATAGATGCCTATACCGCCTTCGATATAGACGGTATCGCCAGGGGAATATTCAGTCCTCTTACCGGATTCCTGGGTGAAGAGGATACCACCCTGGTACTGGACTCCATGATACTGAAATCCGGGCTTCCCTGGACTATTCCCATCCTTTTTCCTGTGGATAATGTCTTGGCCGCCTCCATTGAGCCAGGTCAGGAAGTTGCTCTCCGTGATGATCACGGGGCGGTTATCGCCATTTTAACCGTCTCTGAAAAATTTACGCTCGACAAGAAATATCTGGCTGAAAAAGTCTATGGGACCACGGAAGAAGCTCATCCCGGCGTTGCCTATACTTATTCAACGGGGGGTACCTATCTTGCCGGCACTCTTGAAGTTGCTTCGGCTCGTCCTGTGGAGCATCAGGAATACAATCTCAGCCCGAAGGAAACCCGTGCAGCCTTCGAAAGCCGGGGTTGGAAACGTATTGTAGCCTTTCAAACCCGCAACCCCATTCATCGCGCTCATGAATATCTCACCAAATGCGCCTTGGAAATATGTGATGGACTCTTGATCCATCCGCTCATGGGTACCACCAAGAGTGATGATATTCCCGGCGATGTGCGTATGAAGTGTTATGAAGTGCTTCTGGAAAAATATTATCCGAAGGATCATGTCATGCTTTCCATCATGCCCGTAAATATGCGCTATGCCGGGCCTCGGGAAGCGGTAATGCACGCTTTGATCCGAAAAAACTACGGTTGTACACATTTTATTGTGGGACGAGACCATGCCGGTGTGGGCAATTATTACGGCAGTTATGACGCTCACCACATCTTCGATGACATCGATCCTGTTGCTCTCGGAATTACACCCTTGTTTTTCGAACACGCCTTTTTCTCACGCAGAACCAACGATATGGCGACTCAAAAAACTTGTCCGGGCACAAAGGAAGAACATATCTTTCTCAGTGGTACGAAAGTTCGCGAGATGCTCTCCCGCGGGGAAGCTCCCCCAGTGGAATTCACACGACCTGAGGTTGCTCAAATTCTGATTGATTGGGCGACACATTCATAAACAATCAAACTTCAAGGTGCTTTTCTGTCATCCGGACGATGATAAAAAGCCTGTTTACAGCAGGATTCTCTCATGAGAGTTGGTATCTATATGCCTGTATCAGAGAAGGATCGTTCTGATCCTCCTCTTTATTACGATGGTGTGGAAAAGGAATATTTCCGTCGTGCATTTTCCGCCGTCCTCGGGCGCAATACCTACGAAGATGTAGAACTTTTCTGGTTTGATGAAGGGGACAACCCCTCTCCCTGCCAAGCGATTCAGACTGTATCTCTTCATAAACACAGATCTTCTCTTTCACTCTTACGCAGTGCCGACAGCCGACTGGAACAGAGCATAAAAGAGACAGCACTGGATGTTCTGCTCACCCGCATCGATGTGCCAGCCTTGCGCCTGTCAATTCCCAGAGTTCTTTTTGCAGCCGATATGCTCTTTCACGGGGAATCACCGCCCGGCAGTAAGACACCACCACCACCTTTGAATAAAAAGATCAAACAAAGTTGCACCCAGGCACGGGCCATTCTCTGTCCCAGCACCTATGTCCATCGCAGCTGTTCCTCCAGACTTGAAATGGGATTGGAAAAAGCCATCGTAGCCCGTGCCGGAGTGGATGAAATTTTTTCACAGGAACAAGCTTCCATGATTGAAGAGCCTTATGCACTTTTCATATTGAATCGCTACACTTTTCCAGCTGTACCAACTTTTCTGGAAGCTGTCAAACAAAACGCATCACTGTTCCCGCCCAATCTGGTTGTGCTGGGACCATTGCATCCTCAGGAACCGGAGTCCTGGGAACTTCCCGTTATGAGAATTAAAGATTTTCCTGATGCCATGATCGCCGGACTCATGCAACATGCAGAAGTATGTATTTATCCCGCTCATGGTGATGGCAGCGGTATGCCCGTTCTGCAGGCTTTGAACGCGGGAGCCATATTGATCACTACAAAATCAGGAGCTCTCTTTGAACTTGCCGGAGCCGCACCTTTCTATTGTGAAGCCGGAAACCATATTTCTCTGCTCCAAAGTTTGCGCCGCGCCAAAGATGAAAACAAAAACGAGCGCCGCAAAAGAAAGCAGAGTGCCCGGAGTCTTGTTATGGACTGTACCTGGGAAAGGTGTGGAACCAAAATACTTTCCACCATCAAACGCAGCCTATTGTCGTAACTCCAATCATCAACAAGCCTGATTTCTCAGTGCCATGACAGAAATATTCAGGATGAGTTTGCCCTTAGCCCCTTATATCATCGAAAATGCTCCCCTGGCTCCCCACTGTTTTTATCGTATTGGCGGCCCGGCCCGGTGGGGACTTTTTCCACGCAGCTTGGAAGAAATGGAAGAAGCTTACAAATGGATTAAGGGCAAAAATATCCCGTTCATGGTTCTCGGCGGGGGGACCAATGTATTGATTTCTGACAGTGGCTATGATGGTGCTGTGTTGTTTACAGGCGGGCTGGATTATATCAGACAAAGAGGCAAAGAGCGTTTTGACGTGGGGGCGGGAACTCTTCTGGCTGAAATGGTTTCTAAAGTGCTGCTGCCCAACAATTACACGGGTACGGGCGCTCTGACAGGTATTCCAGGCTCTGTGGGCGGTGCGCTCTTCATGAATGCCGGTACTGTGAACGGAAGTATCTGCCAAATGGCGGAATCTGTGCGCCTTCTCTCTGAGACCGGCTTGACAGAGTGGGAGATCACTGAAAAGGATTACAGTTATCGTGGTCAACGCTATTGTCCGACTGGGACGGTTATTCTGGAAGGACGCTTTCATTTCACGGTTGACGAAAACGATCAGCGGACGGTCTATGAACATTATCTGGACCGCCGCCGCAATACCCAGCCTCAAGGCCGGTGCTGTGGCAGTGTGTTCAAGAACCCTGAAGGCGATCATGCGGGGCGACTCATTGAGGAATGCGGTCTGAAGGGAACCCGCCTGGGAGGAGCTGTCATCAGCGAAAAACACGCCAATTTCATTGTCAACGAAGCCGATGCTTCCTTTGACGATGTCTATGGCCTTATTTCCCTGGCCAAAGCACGGGTTAAAGAGCGCTTCGGCATGGAGCTGACAGAAGAGGTCAGGATAATCAAGGACTGAATTTGCGCAGGATATCTCCGGGCGTATCATTCACGGACAGGACCACATTTCCTTTGGCGGCGGCCGGGTCGGCCATTTCACCGACAGTAGAATAAAAACGGTTGCTTTCTTCTCTGGATTTGAAAGAGGTGCTGGCCCATTCGCTGGAATGGCCCAGACCGGCCAGTGCCTGAAGAACCGAATGACCGTGAAGAAAATACATCCCAGCCTCAAAGTCCTGAAAATAAGGACGAAGCTCCGCAGAATCAAAGCCGTCCACCAGCACCTGACCATGGGCATTCATTTCCGTGCCGACAATAATGGGGAGATGATGGTCTCGGGCCTGTTGAATAAACTCAGCGAGTTTTCTGACTTTCAGGGCGCGTGTCTGGGGATCTTTAATATTCCAGTTGCGGTCCGGGATGATATTGACAGCGCTGACGCCGGAATCCATCATGACCTCCAAAAGATCTTCCATGCGTTCTTCGCCGGAGGAAGTGCCATCCAGAAAGGCCAGAACGGGAATGGCTCCATTGTCCAGAATAAAACGATTGACTTCTTTCAATACGGGGAAATCCTCGCCCTGGCAGGGAATGTATCCCACACCACCCTGTTTCATCGTTTTGCTGCGAAGGATCGCTTGAAAGACTGGGGGAGAGGCTATGGAAGCGGCTGTTTCTTCGACTGAAAGATCCAGTTTCCTTGCCCACCAGTCATGTAAATCCGCTGCGTCCGGGAAGACGTCCAGCGATTTCAGATAATAGGCGGCACAGACATGGCGTTCTGTCGCATTTCCGGCCGGAGTAAGGGAAAGGACATCCTTTTCATAATCCAGAGCAATTTCCTGCAGAAGGGTGTTGACCTTATTCACAACAGCGCGGGTACGGGCCTGGGCTTTATCTTTGAAGGAACTGAGCAGGCCTGGATCTTTGACTCTGGAGGAAGTAAATCCCAAGCCAATATGGTAAGCAACGCCGGGTTCACCGGGCGAATTGATTTCGTACTGTGCAAATTCGGGAACAAATACCCGGGTCTCCATACCGACCCCCGCTTTCATTCCGAGAAAACGGCTGGCCTCCAGAAACTCATCAGCACCATCCAGCACATCAAAATCCACCATGGCCATGGCGCGCAGTCCGAGCTTGCGCCCTTGCCAGGCCAGATGAGAAGGCGAAAAGCCATAGCCATTGAAAGAATAAAAGGAATGGCAATGGAGATTGAAATGATCGGTGAAAGGAGGGAGGAGCCCGGAACTGGCCTGCGCTTTTTCAAAAACTTCAGCCAGAGCCTTTTTCCTTTCTTCAAGATGAAAAGAATCCAGGCGGAGATCAGCGTCGTGGTGCATGGTATGTGGCACTCCTTTTGTGACTGAGAATAAGTTTTGCTCATTCAGCAAAAATAAAAAGGGGTGGCAACTCAGTCTCTGCGATAAGTTATTGACTTTCCCGGGCCAGACGTTGTTCCTTAATCTTCATCAGGCGGCTGGTCGTGGAACGTTCCATTTCATCGAGTTTGTTTTTGATGAACTTGATGGTTTCAAGCAGTCGGGGAATCACAGTGTGTTCCAGAGCATTGACACGACGTCGGGTTTTTTCGATCTCCTGAGCAAGTCGCCGGACCGTTTCTTCAAGCTCAGCCATGATCAGAAGTTTTTCCATAAAGGCTTTCAATCCGGAAATGGCCTTGTCCAGCTCAGGGGATGTGTGAACCAGTGAATAGCCGCCGAGACTCTTCCCGAAGTTGAATTCCAGATGGGGAATGAGCACGCTCATGACACGCCTGGGCTCGGAAACAATGTCGAGCTCCTGTCTGGTGACTTCGAGAGCATCTTCAATGATGAGCCGCGAAGAGGTGGCCTCGGCCAGAACAAATAACTTGAGGACTACGGGCAACTCTGCATCAACTTCCAGACGGCATTCTTTATAGCGACGGGCATAGTCGCCGAAATCTTTCATCAGACCGTCAAGCTTGTCTTTTAAAAGCTTATGTCCACGCTGTGCCACGTTCAGCCGATTTCTCAGCCGAAGCATTTCCATACGTGTGGGATTGACTGCAAGCCGCATGCTTATATTTCCTTACTGGAGCAGTGAGTTCGTTCACTTGTTCTCGGGATGATACTTCTCGATATATTTGTCATTGACGCGTTTCAGTTCTGATTTGGGAAGAATAGCCAGAAGTTCCCAGCCCAGTGCCAGAGATTCATCAATGCTCCGGTTCTCATCCTCGCCTTGACGGATAAAACGGTTTTCGAAAGCATCAGCGAATTTCACATAGAGCAGGTCTATATCGCTGAGAGCGGATTCACCAAGCACCACGGCCAGTTCTTTTGAGTTCTTCCCTCGGGCATAAGCGGAATAGAGCTGGTTCATCACATCAGCGTGATCTTCACGTGTTTTACCGTCACCGATACCTTTGTCTTTCAGACGGGAAAGGGAGGGCAGCACGTCTACAGGCGGATAAATGCCCTGTGCGTGCAGAGGACGGCTCATGATAATCTGACCTTCTGTAATATATCCGGTAAGGTCAGGAATGGGATGGGTCTTGTCGTCTTCAGGCATGGTCAGCACAGGGAGCTGGGTAATGGATCCGTTTTTGCCTTTGATTCGGCCGGCACGCTCGTAAATGGTGGACAAGTCCGTATAGAGGTAACCGGGATAGCCGCGACGGCCGGGCACTTCTTTACGGGCCGCGGAGATTTCACGCAGAGCTTCACAATAGTTGGTCAGGTCTGTGAGAATGACCAGGACGTGCATTCCTTTTTCAAAAGCCAGGAATTCCGCAGTAGTCAGTGCCATGCGAGGTACGGAAATACGTTCGATGGCCGGGTCGTCTGCGAGGTTCATGAAAAGGACGGCCCGTTCCAGGGCACCGGTCCGGCGGAAGTCGGAAATGAAAAATTCCGATTCCTCAAAGGTGATCCCCATGGCTCCGAAGATGACAGCGAATTTATCGTCGGTTCTCAACACTTTGGCCTGACGCGCCACCTGTGCCGCCATGCGGGAGTGGGGCAGACCGGAAGCGGAGAAGAAGGGCAGCTTCTGTCCGCGAACAAGCGTATTGAGAAGGTCAATAGTGGAGATACCCGTCTGAATGAACTCGTTGGGATAGTCCCTGGAAAAAGGATTCATGGGGTTGCCGTTGATGTTCAGCCATTTTTCGGGGATAATGGCGGGGCCATCATCAATGGGTCGACCGAAGCCGTCAAAGACACGTCCGAGCATATCACCGGAAACACCGAGTTCCGTGCCTTTACCCAAAAATTTTATGGTAAGGTTTTCCGTTGAAAGATCACTGGTGCCTTCGAAGACCTGAACAACAGCCTTGTCTCCGTTGACTTCCAGGACACGACCACGTCGCAGACTCCCATCATCAAGCTTGATATCTGTCAATTCGCCAAAGGTAACGCCTTCAACGCCGTCCACCAATACCAGTGGACCCACAATCTCTCTTGCTGTACGGTATTCTCTAGTTACCACGACATAACCTCATTCATTGTTGGTATGATCATCATTTGCCGTCCGCTTAACGGGGCAGGGCAGCGATTTCCTGAGTTAATGTTTCCTTGAGAGCATCAAACTCTTCAAGTTTATCTTCATCAATCAATTTTGCACGGGCAATATCTTCCAGCACATCAAGACTCAGCAGACTGTTCAGCAGCACCCCTTCTTCCAGAGCAGGTTTTGCCAGATCAAAATAGCTCAGAATCAGATCAAGCATTCTGAATTGCTTTTTAAGTGAAGTATAGGTGTCACGCTCATCAAAGGCGTTCTGGTGCAGAAAGTCTTCACGAATCATTTTTGCCGCCTGCATGAGCAGACGGTCACTCATGGGCAGCGCATCCATGCCGACAAGGCGGACGAGCTCATCCAGTTCCGCTTCCTGCTGAAGGATCCCCATGGCTTTTTGGCGGTTTGCCTGCCAGGCCGGATCGTAATTCTCATTGGAATATTTGTCCACCACTTCCTGATACAGGGAATAAGAGGTGAGCCAGTTGATGGCCGGGAAATGGCGTGCAAAGGCAAGTTTGTCATCGAGGCCCCAGAACACTTTCACGACACGCAGGGTTGCCTGCACAACGGGTTCGGAAAAGTCACCGCCCGGAGGGGAGACAGCGCCGATGAGGGAGAGGGTGCCCTGCCGTTCATCGGAACCTTTACAGATCACATTACCCGCACGTTCATAAAAACTCGCAATACGTGAACTGAGATATGCGGGATAGCCTTCTTCACCGGGCATTTCTTCAAGTCGTCCGGACATTTCACGCATGGCTTCGGCCCATCGGCTCGTGGAATCGGCCATGAGTGCCACGGAGAAACCCATGTCACGAAAATATTCAGCAATGGTGATACCGGTAAACACGGAGGCTTCGCGGGCGGCAACGGGCATGTTTGATGTATTGGCAATGAGCACGGTTCGTTCCATGAGCGGCTCATTGGAGACAGGGTCAATAAGAGCGGGGAATTCCTGCAGCACGTCGGTCATTTCGTTTCCTCGTTCGCCACAGCCCACATAGACAACAATATTCGCATTGGCCCATTTGGCGAGTTGATGCTGCACTACTGTTTTGCCACTGCCGAAAGGTCCGGGCACACAGGCTGTTCCGCCTTGTGTCAGAGGGAAGAACATGTCCAAGACACGTTGTCCCGTTGTTATGGGACTCACAGGGGGCATTTTCCTGGCAACAGGTCGAGGTTTGCGGACAGGCCAGCGCTGAACCATGGTCAATTCAACGGGTCCTTTGGCTGTATCAACAGTCGCGACCACCGTATCCACATTTCCCGTAACGGCTGCGATTTTGCTCACCTGACCTTCAACACCGAAGGGAACCATGATTTTATGGTTGACAAGCTTGCTTTCTTCCACAGTGCCCAGAACATCACCGTGAGCGACCTGATCACCCACCTTGGCCACAGGCACAAAATCCCAGATCAGGTTGCGATCCAGGGCTGGACTTTCGGCTCCACGTACAATGTATTCGCCGAAGGCCGCATGCAGTTTGTCCAGGGGTCGCTGAACACCATCATAGATGGATCGGATCAGTCCGGGTCCGAGTTCCACACTCAAGGCTTCTTCCGTACGAAATACGGGTTGTCCGGGACCGATTCCTTCGGTTTCTTCATAAACCTGAATAGAACAGTCTCCACTGCGGATTTCAATGATTTCTCCGAACAAACGCCCTTCACCTACACGCACCATTTCATACATGCGGGCATTTTTCAAGCCGCGTGCGACCACAAGCGGACCGGAGACCTTGACGACTACACCCTGTGCATTGCTCATACGATGAACCCTTGTACTATCTTATTGTGTATTACGATATTGAGATTATTCTTTACCCAGCATATCCACACCAATGGAATGTTCGACGAGACGACGAATTTCCTCAAATCCGGAGTTATTGCTCCCGTGATGGGTGGGAATGGTGGTCATAATGGCTTGGGATTGTTCGCGGAAGTTGGCCATTGCTTCCGGATTATGTGCAGCCACATCTTCGCTCACCAGAACGATGGCTGCATCATTGGCCCTGATAATCTGGCCAAGAGCCTGAGTCAGGGACGTGGCGTCAAAGGCATGGATAATTTCAAAACCCACGCCTTTGAACCCGAGAACAGCTGCTCTGTCTCCTATGATATATGCTTTAGACATAAGTATTCCGTATCCGTTTTTTCAGAAGATCCGAATCAAGCTCATTGAGCTTGCCGCTGATGATCAGCTTGAGATTGTAGGCTTCGACCCACAGCCCCCAGAGATAGCCGGCTACGCGTTCCGGTCCGGCCGTCTGAAGTTTTACACGCTGTGCAATATCCGTAAGCATGTTGGACAACAATGTTTCAAATGTGGAAACCTGTTCGTCCTCAGCGGCCTCGAAAGAGTCGAGCCAGAGATCTCCTATCCTGCCGGGGATGAGAGCACCCCAGGCTTTGGGATCTGCAATAACACTGATTTCCGTGATAAGACCGTTAAATTCACCCAGAGGCAGAAAATGAGTTTGAAAAGTCTTGAGAGATTGACCGGCCCGCAAAGCGCGCCAAAGGGCAACCAGTGCCCGGCCCAGAACACGTTGTTTCACCCACTCAACAATAAAAGGTGCTTCCGTCTGTTCTGCAAGATGCAGATAATGGCGCAGGAAAGCACCATCCAGAACCACATCCAAGGTGAACTGGTCAGTATCATCCGTGCCCAATCCGCCCAGAAGCTGGGAGATGGCTGGACGGATAATTTGAGGCAGAAGACTGGGATTTCCTGCAGCCACTTCCGTTAAGCGGTTCTCATCAAACTGGCTTTTGCTGAAGGGAAAGGAGCCGCGATTCTGGACGGCTCGCTTTAAATTCAGATAGTCTTCCGAGAGGCTGTATAAATCGGAAACAGCACCGTTGGGACTGCACTGCTTGAGAGAGAGGATCGTGGCGTGGACATAATTGTCGATGACCGTACTCCAGTCTTCCCAGGTCAATGCACCATGGGTCATATGCTCGCGCAAGGCTGTTTCCTGCAGGCGATTGAAAATATCCTTCACCTTTTCAAGTCCGGCGAGAATATGAAAGGTCTCCTGCGAAATGAGCCGGCCTTCCAGAGCGCTGACACGTCCGCAGGCGAAGCCCCATTTATTCTGATTTTTAGTCAAGGCTACCAAAATGGCTTCCTCTCACTATTTACAGGCTTCTTCTGAAAAGAGAGCCGCTGAAATTTCCGGAGCCAATTCATACTGAATGTCATTGAGCAGGGTTTCAAGACTCTGGTCCACTTGAAAACGGTCAGCGACATAGATGAACCCGCCCCTATCAGGGAGGGGCTGGTCATTCAGGAGAGTAATCTGACTGTTTTCTGACCTGTCACTGTTGAAGTCTTCCAGCAGAGTCTCGAACAAATCTTTATCTTCGGGATGAATGCGCAAGGCACCACCGGACTCACCAGCGGACTTTTCCAGAAGTTTTTTCATGATTTTTATGTGCTCTTCACGAGGCAAAGAGAGAATGCTTTCTTTTGCCTGAGCAAAGATCTGCTGCAGAATCCTGTTCTTTTTTTCCAGAACGACTTTGTTGGCTGTACCCTGCATTTGAATGAGTTTCCGTGACAAATCTTCCTCAATGCCACGGGCCAGGCTTTGAAATGTCTTGTCTGATTCTATTTCAGCGCTTTTACGCCAGGCTTCCACTTTCTCTTCAGCGGCAATTTGCGCAGACTTGAGAATCAACTCCGCGTTCTTCTTTGCACGCTCAAGAACAGCCTGCGTGATCTGATCGAGTGCCATGGTCTGTCATCCCTGTATTGTCTGAATCAAGTTATACAATCAATTAAAAAGTAAGGAGATTGGGATTGGTCAGCCAGATAATGGAGAGAATGCCGGCCAGAAGGGCCACAACGGCATAGGTTTCCACCATGGCGGGGAAAAGAAGAGCACGGCCTGATTCTTCCTGACGACGTGCGACAAGCGCAATACCGGCTGCAGAGGCTTCACCCTGCCAGATGGCTGTGACGAACTGGGCCAGGCCAACACCGAGTCCAACAAAAAAAAGGGCAACTCCGGTGCTGACAGAGGCTTGCCATTCTCCGGCAATGAGACCGGTACGCATGAAAATCATGATCCCGGTGATAAAGGCATAGAATCCCTGGGTGCCGGGAAGGGCAAGCATGACCAGAAGCTGCCCGAAAAGATCAGGTTTTTCACTGATGACACCGGCGGCCGCCTGAGAAGCGATACCGATCCCTTTACCTGAGCCGCAGCAACCCAGTCCGACAGCGAGTCCCGCACCGGCGATAGCCAGTCCGCGCCCAATTTCAACTGCTAGTGCATGATCCATTGTTACTCTCCATTACTACTGTTGTTCATCCACTGAAAATGTTCAAAAATAACCGGACAATTTCAAGCGAGCAATACTTCTAGTCTTTTTTGTAAAGCACTGCTGACTTGGAATCAAAACCCAGAGGGGAAAACGACCTGGATCCTGTTTCGTAAAAACGTCCGAAAAACTCAACGAAAATAAGACGCATGGAGTGCACGAAAGCACCCAGGACATTGATGAAAAAATTGAAGATGTGGGCGGCGATGAGTACGATTATAAAGAGAAATATGCCCACGTAAGGGATGGGGCGCAGAAGCCCGGCCATCATATTGAAAGAAAGAGCTACAATACCTGTGGTAAGAGCCAGAGCCAGAAGTCGACAATAAGACATGGTATCGCCCACAAAAGCCGTGATGCCATAGGAACCCACAATTCCGTAAAGACTGATCACACCTGTTGTCAGACGCTTGACGATTCCCTCATTTTCGCGCCCCTGCGTCAGTACCAGGCCCACAGCACCGCCGATGAAAAGAATGAGACCTGAATAGAAGAGAGGGGCCGGAAGGGAAATAAACATTGTGCTGATAAGAAGTGCACAACCGGGAAGGGTGATAAGCCACAGCAGGCCATCAAAAAGAGCTGACTTCTTATCTCCCTGCAAAAGAGCCGAGTACATTTGCATGGCTATCCCGTAAAACTGATTGAACATGCCGATTCCCAGAGAGATGAGCAGCACCACGATAGGCTTGTCGAGAGGGCTGATCACTTGTGTGCGCGATATGATAAGGTAAAGAATGTTGTTCTCACCGAGATATTCAGGCATATACAAATCGCCGAAAAAGCCGCCCAGCACAAAACCGAAAAAGGTTGTTGAAATACCACTGTACAGAAGCAGCCGTGCAAAATTGTAAATACCCTCATAAGCTTTTGTCTTTTTCATGATGTATAAACTGGCAAGAGTCAACATGAGACCGTAAGCCACATCACTGAAACAAATGCCGAAAAAGATGAGGAAACTGGGCATGATAAAAGGCGAAGGGTCGAAGGTCTTGTAAGTGGGACGTCCGAAAAGATCAACGAGCATTTGAATGGGACGTATCATTTTCGGCAAACTGAGGCTGACCGGCGGATCATCTTCTTCGCTTACATCTTCAAAGACAACGCTTACATCCCGGAAATGAAGGCTCAAGCATTCTTCCATGCGTTCGCAGTCCTGTTCACGAACGAAGCCGGTAATGACCTGCACATATTCACCCCGGGCACTTTGAAGTCGACTCAATTTCAGTTTTTTGCGATCGTTCCAATATGCACGCAAGACCTGAAATTCATGGCGGAATTCAGCCATTCTGGTGACCCGGGCGGAAATCTTTTCCATGTCCTGACGGAGTACGGCCAGGTCTTCTTCAAGGCTTTTGATCTGATCACCAACAGTTCCTGCTATCTGAGGAAGTGCTATTTCCGTAAAACCATGGGAACTCAGGACACTGCGTCCTTCGCTTTCATCTTCAGGGAGCGAGGCCACCAGCAGCCAGACCGACTCAGCAGAACCATTCGTTTTCACTTTGGGATCGGAATGATCGCGGGAAAGGGCGCGGGGATAAATTTCTTCCCAGGCCAGGCCGGCGGGGACGGTGGAATCATTTCTCAAAGCGGGAAGATTTTTCGGAGAGATGGCTCCCAGAAATATACGCACAGACTTGAACTGCTGCAGTGCTTCCATGGAATAAGGAAATTCGGCCAGAGATCCAAGCTCTTCGAGTCTGTTTTGAATATCCCCCTGAGCACGCTCAATTTGTCTGTATTCGAAATCAATATCAAGAGCGCGTTTGTAATGCTTTTCCAAAGGAAAATCATGTTTCAAATGATCCATTTCCACAGGATCAACCAGAAGCGGTACAGGGGCAAGTCCCTGGACAAAGCTTTTTTGTTCAGGCGCGAAAATAGTGATGAGTCCGAGAATCAAAGAAAGCTTTTGCAGGGAATCATCACAATCCGCTGTGGAAACTTGCGGGCGAACCAGAGTGTCCTGAGCTTCTTCGAAACGATCAAGTACGTCGACAAGTTCTATGATACTCTCGGAATGGAGAGCTTTCAACAACTGCTTTGCCGAAGGGATGGGGCAGAGCAGTGTGGCTTTTTTCATTACATCAATAGCCATGATTAAATCTCACGAAAACGGGCTACGAGTTTATCAACTTGCGCCGAGAGCCTTTCAGAAGAGATGCCATCAAGACCGGCGCAGGTCTTGCGTATTTTATCTTCCAGCGAAGTGGAGGCCTTTTCAAAATCGGCTTGCGCTTCAGCAGTGAAAGCCAGAACTTTTTGCTCCAGAACAGCAGCCAGATCTTTTTTTATTGTTTCAATCCGGACATCCGCTTGTTGCTGAAGAGTCTCCGCCTCAGCCTTGGCCTGCTCAATGAGCGTTCCTGCTTCGGATTCCATAGCGGCAAGTTGGTCTATCAATGAGCTCATAGTTCTTATCCGTAGGTTGATAACTGCAAAGTATATACCTACTGAACGGTAGGTATTGAAGAAATGAAAGTTCTTCCTCAGCGTAACCAATAGATCCTTCCACCACTACCCACCCCGATAATTCAAGTCACGCTGTATTATAAGGAAAGACGGAGGCTAATGCAAGCAAAAAACCTGGAATTTATCGTTGGCGGATTCAAGGTTGAGATGCAATTTTTGAATTGAAGAAGACTTCAGCTGGAGTTCGGTAGTTTAAGGTTTTTCTGGGTCTGTTATTCAACTCATCAACGGCACGTTGCAGTTGTTCATCTGTGA
>JAAYJV010000147.1 GCA_012522755.1 Candidatus Hydrogenedens sp. | reverse complement strand
TAAAATAGTACATGAATCAAAGCAATGCAAAGACTGCCGGGGTGGATTATTGTGGCCTATAATTTTAGACATTGCAATCTAAATCAAATGTATCTGTTACCGCCGGACATGAGAGACTGGCTGCCGGGAAATCATTTTGTCTGGTTCATAATGGAGATTGTCTCCTCCCTTGACCTCAGTGCCTTCTTCAGGCGCTACAACCCTGAAGGAGACGGAAGACCGGCATATCATCCCTCCATGATGACATCGCTGTACTTTTACTCCTACTGCACCGGCGAAAGGTCGAGCCGAAAGATCGAGCGGCTCTGCATGGAGAGCGTACCTTTTAGAATTATATCCGGTGACCAGCAACCGGATCATACCACCATAAGCCGTTTCCGAAAGAAATTTGCCCCTGAACTTTCAGCCCTGTTTCTCCAGGTTGTTAATTTATGCTACGAATCAGGACTTTGCAATTTCAAAACAGTTTCGGTGGATGGAACCAAGATTCAGGCCAGCGCCTCCATGGCAGCCAACCGGAACGAATCGGGGCTCAAGAAAGAGATAAAAAAGTATTTCAAAGAAGCAGACGAGGCAGATGCCCGGGAAGATGAGCTTTACGGCCCCGGCAGGAGAGGGGATGAACTCCCTCCTGAACTGTCTACCCGGGAGAACAGACTTCGTAAGATCAAAGAAGTCCAGGAACGCCTCCGCACGGAAAAAGAGGAAAAAGTCCGCTCCCAGGAGGAAAAACTAAACATGCGCAAAGCGCAGGAAGAGTCCACTGGAAAGAAAAAGCGGGGGCGCAAACCCAGGAGCGTCGAGGCTGTCGAGAAAGAGGCGTCTGAAAACCTCAAGGGCAATCTCACCGATCCGGACAGCAGAATCATGAAGACCTGCAAGGGGTACATTCAGGGATTCAACGCCCAGGCAGCGGCTTCAGAGGACCAGATAATACTGAGCGCCGAGATAACTCAGGAATGTAACGACAAAAACCAACTGATACCCATGCTTGAAAAAACAAAAGAAAATCTTGATGCCGTGGATTCAGACATAGAAATAGGCACTCTTCTGGCAGATGCCGGCTACTTCAGTAAAAAGAACCTTGAGAGCATAAAGCCCGAAGACCCGGATCTTCTGGTCGCTGTAAGCAAGGAGTGGAAGACCCGCAGTGCGCAAGCGCAGGGAGACGGCAACGAAATCCCTGAGCCTCTCACCCCGGTCTCCGCCATGGAGTATAAGTTGTTGACCCCAAAAGGAAAAGAGCTTTACAAGAAGCGCAGCATCACCATAGAACCGGTGTTTGGGCATATCAAGGAAGTGCTGCGGTTTGGTCGGTTCATGCGCAGAGGATTGGAGGCCTGTCGCTGTGAATGGAAGATGGTGTGCACAGCCCATAATCTCCTCAAGCTGTGGCGGTATGGAATTGACAAGGTTCATGAAAAGATCCGGAAAAGCAGGGCAATCGTTCCAGCAGAAAAGGGCGAAACTTTAGCTTTGGCTGTATAGGTAATTTTTCTGAACGAATTTAACCGTCTGTCTACATCTGATGCTAAGGTACCAGCCTGAAAAACCACGTCTTTTCGGTGGATAACTTTTTGTAAATTACCGGTTTGGCAACAGGCTCAGTGGGAAGATAATCTCTGTACGGATGAAGGCCGCATCGTACACGAAAAAACCGACTCAAGAGAAGACTCACTTCCTGCCCTCGGTGATGACGCTGAACCTGTGATAGCCAGGTCGGTTTCTTTGGCTTCCGAAACACTTGGGCTCACAGGAAAACTTGACCTTCTCGAAATTGAAGGAACGGAGGCTATCCCTGTCGAAATAAAACGGGGATATCCTCCGGAAAATGAAG
>JAAYJV010000146.1 GCA_012522755.1 Candidatus Hydrogenedens sp. | reverse complement strand
TGGTCGGATCAGTCGGATCGGTCGGATGTGGGAGGGGCTCGGGTTGGGATCAGGGCATCAGTGGACCAAGTGGGCACGGCATGCCGTGCCCCTACCTGAACCACGTCCCATGGTTTTTCCTATCCCCTATTCCCTATCCCCTATTCCCTATCACCTATCCCCTATCCCCTATTCCCTATCCCCTATCCCCTATCCCCTATTCCCTATCCCCTATTCCCTATCACCTATTCCCGCTGCCATTCTTTTTATCCTCTATAATATCAACCATTTACCTCATGTTTGCTCTTCATGGCCCAAACATCAAATGCGATTTGTGGCATGTCCATGAAAAGTACTCATGTTTACTTTTTTTATTTTCTCTTTACTCTTGAAATTCAGGCTACCTTGTGTTATTCTCATTGTTGTAAGATTACCTTTGATGGTCTAATATAATCACAGTTGCGTGAAACAGGATACTGTTGACGTAAAGGTTGTATCTGTTTTAATATGGTATGGTGCAAAGAAGGTATTGTACTTTCGGCAGACATAAGGAGTAATACTATGGACTACAAGGTATCGAAGAAAACCAGGGGGAGTGCCCGGCGGCTGTTACTCGGCATCTGCTGCGCCTTTCTCGTACTGTCGGCACTTCCCGCAGCCGCACAAATCACCTTTGACAGCGAGTCATATGGCGAAGTCAACGAAAGAGAGCAAGGGTCTTTTGAGCGTGGCTGGGATCACACCATAGGCAATCACAACAACCGTGTATTGGTTGTTTCCATTGCCTCCAACCGCTGGAATACAGCCACGGCTGCACCGGAATGGGTTCGCTTTAATGGTGTGAATCTCGAGCTGGCTATATTGGCCATGGATGAAGGCAACACTTCTAACTACAGACCCAATGCCACCATCTGGTATATGCTGAATCCTCCCGTCGGAACCTTTCAACTCCGCGTACGTTATGCCAAGCAGAGTGACGGCGGTGCCCGTCAAATCGGCATGCAAATGCTTGCCCGGGCCACCAGCTGGCACGGCGTACGCCAGGAAGAACCTGAAATAATCAAAAGTGCAGGGCGATCGACGGCGGCTGACTTATCGCTGCATCCTGCAGAAGACGGCTGCGTGGTCATTTCCGCTATGGCGGCCAGTGAAGGTCGCAGCAAAGACGATGATGACAGGACTCGTTCGGCTGTGCGGATGGACACCAACAATACAGAACGGCTGAACTATGAAATTAAAAAAGATGTCGGGCTGGGAGGCTCCAGAAAAGAGAGGCGTCTTCTTGCCGGCTGTCTCACCCATGTGCAGGATACGCGTTTCAATCAGAATCTGGGCTTTACTATAAGTGCTCAAAGCTACTGGAACCAGGCAGCCGTGGCCTTCAAGCCCATTGTACACACCGTGGATTTTGTCGCCAATCCCGCCATTGGCGGTTCGGTACCCGGCAGCAGCGCTACCATCCGGGATACTGTGGGGGTTCTTCCCTTTACCGTCACGCCGGGAGGCGACTACAACCTGACCGGATCACCCACAACCACCAGCGGAACCGTTACGGGCTCCGGTACTTCCTGGTCTCTGACCAATGTGAAAGCGAATGCAACTGTCACGGCAAACTTTACACTGAAACCGGGGACCCTCAAAGTGAATCTGACCGGTCCCGCTGCGGCACGATGGAGCATTGATGGCAGCAACTGGAATGCCAGTGGCGCCTCCCTCTCTCTGCCTCCCACGGAGTACACCCTCACTTTCAACACGCAGACAGGGTTGACAACCCCAGACAGCCAGCAAGTAACGGTGACTCCAGCCGGTTCACACTCAGCTGCGGGCATTTACAAAGCCAACATCACCTATGCAGTCGCCGCCAACGGATCCATTACGGGAAGCGCTTCTCAGGCCGTGAACTACGGCAGCAATAGTGCTCCGGTGACAGCCAAAGCAAATGCAGGCTTCGCCTTCACTTCCTGGGATGACGGGAATACAAATGCGACCCGCTCAGATGCGGCACTGGCACACAAGACCTACACCGCCTCTTTTACAGGCATTTTCCATAACGTCGACAGCGAAATCAGCACAGAGACTCCGGCGGAAGACAACCCGGCTGGTGGTACTGTATTCGGGCTGTCAGACAGCATTCAGGACACCATCGGTACAATCCCCTTCACCGTAGAGTTGAATCCCGGATATGTATTCGATGTTGCCCCTACCGCTTCCAACGGCACCATAGTTGCCGGTACAGCGCCCAACTACACACTCTCCGGTGTGACAGCCGACACAGTAGTCACTGTCAAATTCAGCAATACACAGCCGGTGATTTCAGTGTCTCCTGTTGAAATCCCCCTGGAATGCGGCGGTAACGGATACACTGAGGCCTTCGCCCGTGCAGGCATAAGAGTTACCGATGCTGAAGACGGAGCTATCAACGTCCAATACGTCACTGTAACGCCAAGTGTTGAGTTCCCCTTCACAGAAAAGGGTACATACACGATCACTTACACTGTGTCGGATAAAGCAGGTCTGGCGGCTGAGCCGGTAATACGAACCATCACCATTCAGGATACACAGGGTCCTGTCATCACCTTGAACGGGGGTAACGATCCCGTCACAGTAGAGTGTGACCAGACGGCGACTTATGTCGATCCGGGTGCAACGGCATTGGATGCCTGTGAAGGCGATGTGGAGGTGACAGCCTCCGGTTCCGTCAACATGGCACAGCCAGATACGTATGAAATCACCTACACAGCCAAGGACAGTGGGGACCGCGAGACAACAGCCACCCGCATCATCACTGTGGAAGACACTGAAGCACCTGTCCTGGCCCTTAATGGCCAGGAAATAGTTAATATCCCCGAAGGCACCAACTATGATGATCCAGGTGCAACGGCCAGTGACCAGTGCGACGGCGGTGTCTCCGTTACAGCCACGGGCACTGTGGACACAAGCGTACCGGGTACCTACACTCTCTATTACAACCATACGGACAGCAGCGGCAATGCAGCCGAAGAGATCACCCGCAGTGTCAAAGTGGTGAGTGTGGAAAATCCCTCCGTAATGTCCGTGGAAGTGGAAACAGAATTCACGGTCATCGTCACCTGGAACAAAGAGATCAGCTCCATGGCTGAAGCACTGGTTGCCGACAACTACACCGTCTCCGGAAATGGTGCCGGAACTTTGAGCGCCAATCCCACGAGTGTGGAAGGCGTCGATGCTGACAGTGTACGACTCATCTGGACTGATGCCGGTGAGATGCTCAACGGCAGAAGCATCATCATCACTATCGACAGTGCCTTTGAAGACGACTACGGAAAAGGCATTGACGGCGCACAGGGCGCTCACAGCTCCGGCGGTATCGGGATTCCTCCCATTGTCACGCTCAACGGCGATGCTGAGATGACGCTGCAGTGTGGTCTGGATATATACGAAGAACTCGGCGCCACTGCTGTGGACAATGTGGATGTATCTGTAGAAGTCGTCATCTCCGGTGAAGTCGACACCTCAGTTACCGATGAGTACATCATTACCTATACGGCCACAGACAACGCCGGCAACGTGGGCACCGCTGTCCGCACCGTCACGGTGGAAGACACGACGGCACCCGAGATTGAACTGCCCGGTGACGACGACCCGCTTGAAGTGCCCTGCGGCCTTCCCTTCACAGCTCCTCCTCTGAACGCCTGGGATGCCTGTGACGGCGATGTGAGTGGAAAAGTCACCGTGGGCGGCGATGTTGTTGATACCTCAGTGGTCGGTGCCGTTTACACGATCACCTATGACATGACGGACGATGCGGGCAATGTTGCTGATACAGTAAGTCGCACAGTAACCGTTGTGGATAACGAAGGTCCGGAAATTTTCATTACCGGCGACAATCCTCTGATCCTCGATGGTGCCGAAGAATACACGGAATATGGTGCTGTGGCCATTGATGCCTGCGGCAATGTGGATTACACGGACGATATCATTATTGAAAGCAATGTGAATCCTCTGGTCAAAGGCAGCTATGAAGTCACCTACACCGTGACCGACAGTTCCGAAAACCCCTCGACAGCGACGAGAGTTGTCGAAGTGAAGCGTGAGACATGCAAACTTCTGTTTGTTATTGAAATCACACCCAACCCGGCTGTTCCCGGCGAAGCGGTCACCATGGTCGCCAAAGCACTTGGCGGATCCTGTTGGGTGGGTAACCTTCACTACCTGTGGGAAAAACGCGGTGCGAACAAAGACGATGGCTTCGAGGCCATCCTCGGCGCCGGCGATAGCGACACCTTCGTTATCAGCAGCGTCGGCTTTGATGATGCCGGCGAGTACCGCTGCAGCGTGTCCGATGCCATGGCGGAGTCTGCGGTGTCTCCTGTCGTCACACTGAACGTTGGTTCGGGCATTCCCGCTGTGGGCGGTGTGGGCCTGGCCTTCGCTGCTGCAGCCCTCCTTGCCGCGGCAACAGCTGCTTTGAAAAAACGTGACTGATTGAATCATCCCTGAGTCGTATTTATGCGGCGTCAGTACTTCGGTGCTGGCGCCGCTTTTATTTTAGGTGATAGGTGATAGGTGATAGGTGATAGGGGATAGGTGATAGGTGATAGGTGATAGGTGATAGGTGATAGGGGATAGGTGATAGGTGATAGGTGATAGGTGATAGGGGATAGGTGATAGGTGATAGGTGATAGGTGATAGGTGATAGGTGATAGGTGATAGGGGATAGGTGATAGGGGATAGGGGATAGGTGATAGGTGATAGGTGATAGGTGATAGGGGATAGGGAATGGGGATAGGGAATGGGGATAGGGAATGGGGAAAGGGAATGGGGAAAGGAGCGAGGCATATAAGAGCCTCAAAGGGATAGGTTGTTTCTGGGGAGTCGGTCGGATCGGTCGGATCGGTCGGATCGGACGGATCTGCGAGGAGCGGGGGTTGGTTCCCGGCATTACTGCAGGGTCAGTGAAGCAAGTGGACAGAGTGGACAAAGTGGACGTGTTAAGACCATAGATCTTTTTTATGCCGCATTGTACTTTTTCCGTGTGTTCAGTGAATGACCTGGTTCAATTCGAAAAGTGTCAGTTGCTTGCGGCTGTGTTGTGCTGCGTTCCTTTGTGCCATTGTGGTGAAAAAAACAAAACAGCAGCGGGCTTGACAATCGCACCGTAAAGAGAGGATGATATTTGACAGAGCGTGTACGTGGTCTCGTCGCCGGTTTATTGCAGTCCGGGTGAAGGCTGTTTGCCACAGACCTGTGAAGCGCTTTTTGAAAAGTACAGTACTTTATTTTTTTCCAACCCTTATGTATGGAGGTTTTTGAACATGTCAAAGCACATCCTGACACGGCGCGCCTTTCTTTCAACGGCAACGACTACGGTTGTTCTGGCCGGATGCGCAACGGGTAACCCTGTAACGAACAAGGCCCGTGTGGTACCGGGAAAATTGTCTCCCAATGAAAAACTGAATATCGCCTGTATCGGTGTGGGCGGCATGGGCCACGGTGATGTGATGAAGTGCCGGGGCGAAAATATTGTCGCTCTGTGTGACGTGGATTCCAAGCGGGCCGAAGAGACTTTTTACAGACTTCCGAAGGCGAAACAGTATAAAGATTTCCGGATCATGCTTGAAGAGATGGACAAAGAGATCGACGCCGTGACCGTCTCCACACCTGACCACATGCACGCCCCTGCGACCTATATGGCCATGACCATGGGCAAACATGTGCGTGTTCAGAAACCTCTGACTCAGACCATTGCCGAAGCGCGGCTTCTTGCAAAAACAGCGGAAGAAACAGGTGTTGTCACCGCCATGGGCAATCAGGGACATGCTGGCGATGGCATCCGGGAGATGTGCGAAATGATCTGGGCCGGTGCCATCGGTCAGGTGCGTGAAAGCCATACCTGGACCGACCGGCCCATCTGGCCGCAGGGCATCAGCGATCCACTGCCGGCCCAGCCTGTACCCGATCATCTGGATTGGGATTTGTGGCTCGGTTCCGCTCCCTGGCGTGAATACGGTGACGGTTATCTCCCCTTCAACTGGCGCGGCTGGTGGGACTACGGCTGCGGTGCCATCGGTGACATGGCCTGTCATATTGTGGACCCAGTTTTCTGGGCGCTGAAGCTCTATGAAGCCCCGTCTTATACAGTGGAAGTTGTGGAACAGACGGGCATGACCAGCGAAACTTTCCCCAATTCCTCCATTATCAAATATGAGTTCCCGGCCCGGGGCGATATGGAGCCTGTGACGGTTTACTGGTATGACGGCGGCCTGCTGCCCAAACGTCCCGAAGGATTGGCTGAAGATGAGAAGCTGGGTGATGGTGAAAACGGTTCTCTCTTTATCGGAGCCGATGGCATCCTCAGTACGGGCACCTATGGCGGAGGCTCCCGACTTCTTCCGGCTGAGCGCATGGAAGACTACAAGAAGCCGGAACCGACCATTGAGCGCATTCCTGATGAAGATCCCTATAAGCACTGGATCAATGCCTGCAAGAACGGTACAGAAGCGGTGTCCCCCTTCAGCTATGCCGGACCTCTCACCGAGTTTGCCAATATGGGTAATGTGGCGCTCCTGGCCGGCGAAAAGATCGAGTTTGACGTGGCCAGCATGAGCATCACGAACAACCCCGATGCGAACAAGCATCTCAGCAAAGAATACCGCAAAGGCTTTGATTTCATGCCTCTGTAATGGTCGGATCTGCTGTACTGCAAGTGACAGAAATCGGAGCCGGGACCGGAGAAGAATCTTCAAGTCCCGGCTCTTTATATTTGTTTTTTTAAAAGGGTCGTGCCATGAAAAATCGATTTCAAAATAAAGTGGTTTTTATTACCGGTGCATCCTCTGGGATAGGTGCGGAGCTGGCCCGTCAACTTGCCCGGGAAGGCGCAAGACTCAGCCTTTTCGCCCGGCGGGAAGAAAATCTGAAAGCCCTGCAGCAGGAAATTCAGAAAGAGGGAGGGCAAGTGGAAATATTCAGAGGTGATGTCCGTGAGCCGGAGGATCTGGAAAGGGCCGTGGTTCATACACTCCAGGTTTTCGGAGCCATTGATCTGGTCATCGCCAATGCGGGCATAGGGATTGCGGATTCCTTTCCGAAGCTGACGGTGGAAGATTATCGCCGTCAGTTCGAGGTGAATTTCTTCGGCCTGCTCCATACGCTTTATGCCACCCTGGATGCCTTGAAAAAATCAAAAGGCCAGGTTGTCCTCATCGGGAGTATTGCGGGGCTTGTGGGTACACCCACCAGTTCTCCTTATAATGCGAGCAAGTTCGCCGTGGTGGGTCTGGCTGAATCGATCTTCTACGACCTTGAGAGGGAAGGCATCGCACTGACCCTCATCAATCCCGGCTTTGTGGACAGCGAAATACGATTGCTGAACAATGAAGGGGAGCGTCATGGCCGGGGCGATCCCATTCCTTCCTGGCTCGTCATGAAGACTCCCCGGGCTGCAAAACAAATGCTCCGTGCCATCCACAAAGAAAAAGCCGTGGTGATCATTACATTCCATGGTAGAATATTAGCTTGGATGAAGCGCTTTTTTCCCGCTCTCACCCGTCGGATCTTGCGTCCTGGCAATTACAGAAAGGAGAAGAAGAAATGAATTTATTTTTTGGAGCCGCTCTGGCAAAAGCTCTGGGTGATGCTCAGGAAAAGATGGACAAGGAAGCTTTTGCTGCAAACCGTGAAAAAATGGTCACCGGCGAGACCAAAGCGTTGCGTGATCAGGTGGAGCGCCTGTGCATGTTGAACCAGGCCATGTGGGAACTGGTCAGTGAGAAACTGGGACTCACCGACGCCGACCTGGAAAAGAAAGCAGTGGAAGTGGATCTCCGCGACGGCAAGCTTGACGGGAAAATGACAGCCCATCCCGTCCGCTGTCCCCAGTGCGGACGGGTGTCCAATTCCCGTCATAAAAAGTGCATGTACTGCAATCTCGAATTCGAAGGCACTGCTTTCGGTTGACAGACTGCTACAGTCTCTTTTTTATTTTGTCGCCATCATATGCTCTTCTTCTGAACAGGGAATGGCCACGCGGAAGCCCACATTGAAGACACCCTGCCAAGGCTCATAAGCCAGACGGAACTCCGAGCGCGCACGTTTGGGCCGGTCAAACCAGGATCCGCCCCGGACAACGCGTTTTTCTTTCAGCGTCACCTTGTTTCTTCCGTCGCTTTCCGCATAAGGATAGGGGCGCCAGGCGGAGAGAGTCCACTCGCTCACATTGCCGTGCATATCAAAGAGGCCCCAGGCGTTGGGCTTGTACTGGGCCACGGCACAGACAATACGCTGGCCATCATCAAAGCGGGCATCCTTGGGCATGAAATCCTGGAAGGGCGTGGGATTGGGGATGGGCTGCGGATTCACTCCGGCTACAGCCAGTTTTTTCGTGGAGATATCCGCCAGATTGGCGAAGCCGCTGAAATCCGTATCCAGATCGCCATAGAAGAAGGGGCTGTCACTTCCGGCACGGCAGGCCCATTCCCACTGGGCTTCCGTGGGCAGGCTGCATGCGGCACCGCTCAGATCGGAGAGCCATTGCGTAAAGGCCAGAGCATTGTCCCAGCTGATGCGGATGACAGGTTGAAGGGGTTCATTGGCGGGATAGCCCGGCGTCGTGTGGTCTTTGGTGTTCTGATCAATATAGCGGCTGTCGTGGTCGGGATTGAAACGATTGTATTGTTCATTGGTCACTTCTGTGAGGCCCAGCCAGAAGGGCTTTTCAATGTTCACCACAGTGGGGGGATATTCATCGGCGAAGCGATTGCCTCCCATGACAAAGCTTCCGGCGGGGATGAGGGCGAATTCCATGACGACTCCATCGCCAAGATCCAGACTGCGCCGCTGAGGTATGGCGGCCTGTTGCTGCAAGCTTTCGGCCTGCTCACGGTCAAAGGGCCAGCCTTCCAGTTCCGGAGCCTCTGTTTCGAAAGTCGGTTTTTCATTCTGGACGAAGGTGCGGGGATATTCCGCCATGACCAGTTCATCTTCCGTGTTGTCCTCGGGAAGACAGGCATAGAGCGCACGCAATTCAGCGCGCCGTTGAGCACCATTCTTCTGGATGGGCTGGTGGTCGGTCCAGCGGCCGTGATCGGGTACGTTCAGATCGATCCAGGTCACGAGCCGGTCCCAGGCTTCCGCATCCAGCTTCACGCCCTGATGGCCTTTCCGCAGCATTTGAATCAGTTCACTCGTGTCGGCATGCCATTCCAGGGGGATCTGCAGGTGATAGTCGCTTTCCGGGCCGGGACGACGCACATAGGGATGCAGGGCGAGATAGGATTGGGTGAAATTGCGTTCACCGCGCTCGCTGCGACTGGTCAGATCGGGCCGGCCATCGGGATGATCGCCGCCATCGTGGCATCCGGCGCAATGGCGGTCGAGGACAGGTTGTATTTCATGATGGAAGCTGAAGCCCCGGGTGAGCCCGTACCAGGGTGCAATCTCATCTGGGCTGCGCCGGGCCGCTTTGTTGTATTGAGGAGCGGGCGTCGTGTTCTGAGGCTCGTGACAGCCCACACAGGAGAGAACCTCGCCGGGCATGGCCGTAAACCAGCTGCGCATGACCTGCAAGGCCTTGCCTTCGCTGTCGAGAGGCTGAATGGCAATGGGCGTGTTGGCGGGAACCTTGAAGAAGGCGGAACCGTCGGGCATTACGGGCACAGTGCCCAGAATGCGGCGCACGTCCCAGGGACCTTCCACACCCACATGCTCATGACCGCCCATATGCTGATAGCAGTAGTGGAAGGAAAATACGCGCAGCGCCTTCACACTGCCCGGAGGCACCTCTTTGAGTCCTTCACCGGCATAAACATCCATGAGATAAACGGAAGCATCCTTCGCTTCGAGATTCACCCGGTCCGGAATGGCGGGAGGGGTCGGTCTGCTGCGCATTGCGACAGGCTCCAGGAGCGCATAGCCCGGCTCTTCGCGCAGGAGCAACATGTTGTCAAAGGTATCTACAAGATAAATACCCCAGGGATCATGCTGTGTGGGTTTGCAGGAGACGAGGAAGAAGTTTTCGTTGAGGGGATAGGGGTGGAGAAATTTCGGCCAGGAATCATTCACCAGTTCATCTGCAATGATGGGCTCCACAGGCTTGCCCCGACCGGGAATGCGCTGTACAACCCCGCTGGCCTCATGACGGCCCCGGGCCGTATCCAGAATCACCAGCTCTCCCATACGGGCCACGCCATGATGTCCCGATACGATGGTCACCACCTGGCTGGGGTGGTTCGGGATGGCGCGGGTATAGAACATGGAATTGGGCCAGAAGGAATTGCTGCCGTAATATTCGACCTGATTCGTGCCGTCCGGATTCATATGAAAGAGCAGCCGTGTGAAATAGTGGGGCGTATCGGAATATTCCCAGCGGCTGAAGAGCACCCGGCCATTGTTGAGGATGGTGGGGCACCAGTCGTGATCCTGATCAAAGCAGAGCTGACGGATGCCGCTGCCGTCATCGTTCATGATGCACAGATTGGCGACGAAATCACTTCCCGTCACACAGGGGATTCCCTGCATGCACAGGGTACTGTCATAGATGATCCGTCCATCAGGCAGATAACAGGCATCGTAGTTGTCCACGTCATCTTCCGCACCGATGGTGATCTGACGCAGGCCTGTACCGTCGGCGCGCAGCTCCCATATCTGCCAGCGTTCATGACTGCCGATCATGGAGAAAAGCAGTCTGTCCCCGTCAAAATGGAGATCCAGATTTCCGACGAAGTAATCTTTTTCAGGGCGGAAGAGCGTTTCCGGTTCCGAAGGGGCATTACGGTAATCGAGCAGAACCAGCTCATTATCATAACCACGGCGGGGCATGGAACAGTTTCCCTGCCAGTTCTGGGGCAGTCCCATCTGTCGTTCATGTCTTTTGATGAAAAGAATTTTTTCGAAGTCCAGCAGGGGATTGGCCAGCAGAGCACAGCGCTGAAGTTCTTCCCAGGCTTCCAGGCTTTTCGCAGCGGAGGTGCTGTCATCGCAGAGGGCTGTGAAAAATTCAGGAAGAGCCGCTTCCAGGCTGTTCAGCTTCGCAAGATACTCAGTGCCGCCCGTATAAGTCTCGGGGAATTCGCTGAGCAGATTTTCAATAGCCAGCCTGAGCGCCTCGCGATCAATTTTCGCAAAGCGTTTCAGCAGGGTGTCACTGTCGCAGAGCTGCTGATAAAACTGAAGCCACGATGCCGGATCACTGTTGTCTTGCTGAAGGCTGTTCCACTTGCTTGCCCAGTTGTCGGAGGCTTCGCCCAATCTGCTGAGCCGTTGCGCCACAAGACCTTGCAGCAATGTGTCCGTTTCATCCAGCGTAAACCACTCGGCCGGATCTGTGCCGGAAAGATCTTCTGCCAGACGACTGCATTCCAGTGGAAAATCTCTTTGTATCTCTTTCCAGATGTTTTTTGCGCTGTTGTCCAAAAGGTTGAAATAAAAGCCGCACCCGCCGCTGATGTTGTAGATTTTCAGGATGAGCAGGTTGTTTTCTTCCAGGAGCGGAAGGGTGAGCAGATCGGCATTGGCCGAAGTGGTTCGGGCTGTATTGTTGCTGTGGATCAGTGCTCCGTTCAGCAAGACCTGAAGCCCGTCGTCGCTGCCCAGCCCGATATTCAGCAGCATGGGCTCCCGGACTCTCAAGGTGCGGGCCACATAGATGGCTGAGCGATCACCGCAGGAAAGAAGATTGATGGTATCGTCTTCCAGTGCTTTGTCACGATGCCACACACGCCCGCCGTCCTCATCACGCTGGTTGAGGTGCTCCGCTTTTTCGGGAAGCAGCATGTCGTCAAAATCCACATCACCATAGGCCCGTGTTTTGTACCAGGTTCCCAAAGTCAATAACTCTGAGACACCGCTATCCTCTCTGTTTCGCCAGGCGGCCCGGGCATGAACCATCGTATCCGGCCAGCTTTCCTGTTTCTCATAAAGCTCCGAGGCCGAAAGAGCCAGACCCGGAAGGAGGAGCAAAATCAAAGGAAGCACCATTTTGCGTGAAAAAGAGTTGCAGTACATGAATAACCTCTTTCTTCTGAAACAAGATCAAAACAGACCCGACGGGGATTCTCATCTGCTTTAGTATAGCAAGGAGAGCGAAAAGAGCGGTAAGAGTTTCTTGACAAGCGGTTACCATTAAACTACAATGAAACCGCTCTATCCGGGAGAAGATTGCCAGTTCAAGCGTAAAGGAGTTCAGAATGTCCCAACGACAACTCAGCGTGCTTTATCATGTTCTGCTTGTTGCCTTGTGCACCCACATGATTGTTTTGGGCTTCAGTCTCCGAGGCCTGGCTAATGACCTCTTCATAATCGACGGTGTTCTCGTATTGCTTCTGGCGCTGTTTCAATTTCGAAAGGTCAGAGAAGATATATTCGTCGGAGTGTTTCTGAGTGTTTTGTTGTTGGTTTATTACGGTGGGATACGCTGTTTTGCCGCTGTAATTTACAGCCCTGTAAAAACATTCGAAGAGGCGGAAAAGGTCTCTCTCCTCGCTCAGAACAGTCCGGAAAAGTTTCCGATTTTCAACAGTTCCTTTGTGATTTTTTTCTTGCTCACATTTTTCTTCTGTGCTGTCTCCTTCTCATATTATCGTAGATATCTCAAAAAGAGGCCCAAGTTTTCGCTGCCCTATCCCGGGCTCATGTACTTCAATCCATTTCTGAGCTGGACCCGACTTTTCTTTTTTTGCACCGGGCTCTTCCTGGCTGCGGTTATTTTTGCCAGCAACTTTCACGGCTATCAAGGTGCTCTGAGCAATGAGAGCACTTTTTGGATGCTGCTTCTGACTTCCCTTTTTTTCGGCTGCCTCTTCTCTCGAAAATACCGCTTTATAACGGCTGTCATGCTCATATCCGCTCAGCTTCTCATCTACATCTCCATAGCCCAGGAGGACTTTTTATTTTTTGAATGGCGCTCTGCTTTTGACGGCTTCCTGGATACGTTGTCAGCTCAAGAAAAATTCCAGTTGCAGGTGGGTGTGATGCATGTGGATCCTTCTTTTTTTGTATTTCCGGAGTTTCAAGGAAATATGATGCAATTGCTTCTTCCGGAAGAAGCGCCTGATCCCCTGACCTGGAAGGATTTTATACTTGTCGTACCGGTGGTTCTTTATTATCTCGCCAATATTATCGTTGAACCCCAACTGAAGGATACGAAAGCGGAAAAGGCTGATTGATCGCCCGGCTGGAATAGGTCAGACAGGGGGGTGATGCAGATTCACTGTTTCAAAATGAAAAGGCATCGTTTTCTTTTGGATCAGTTGTTTTATGCCTCACATTTTGCGGGGTGGCCTCAGCACAAAGATAATTCTCTGTAAGATATTCTTATTGCGGGAGTTAATATTTTTTTCTTTCTCTTCTGTCTTTTTTGGCATCAATATTGCCCATATAAAGGCGGGCATGCAAACAGCCGGTCGCCCACACGGGGCGGCCGGCACCAGACAAAAAAGACAAAAGAGAAAGGAAATTTCAGCCATGACAAACTTCTTTTGGGAACCTTTTCAACAGTTACAAGCCATCCGCAACGAAATGGAACGTGTCTTTGATGAATACAATCCAACGAAACGCGGCTATACCCGCTCCGCATTTCTGCCCTCCTTGGGAGCACGGCGTTATCCGCTGGTGAATATCCGGGAAGACAGCGACAAGATTTATGTGGAGGCACTGGCACCGGGATTGAATCCCGACAGCATTGAAGTATCCGTATTGCGCGATCAACTGCGCCTCTCCGGTGAGAAAGCACCCATCAGCCCGGACATCAAAGCGGATGCCTGGCATCGCAACGAACGCGGCGCCGGCCGATTCGTACGGGAGATCACACTGCCGGCCGAAGTGGACGGTGATCAGGTTACAGCGGAATACAAAAACGGATTGCTGCTGCTGACACTGGCCAAACATGCAGAGGCCAAAGCCCGGCAGATTTCCGTCCAGGTGAGCTGAGAATCAGACAAAGAGAAACAAATTAAAGGAGACCGATATCATGAAAGAAACAACCGTACCCGCCCCGACGGAAAAAAACGTACCCGATACCCGCGAAGAAACCCGTACCTTGAAACCGCCCGTGGACATTTTCGAAACAGATACAGGGCTGGTTGTTGTGGCCGATCTTCCGGGCGTGGACAAGGACAGCATCGAAGTGGATGTGGAAAAAAACATCCTGACTTTGAAAGCATGCCCAGCCCAGAATCTCAAAGATGATTTCCTGCGCCAGGAATATCAGTTACAACCCTTCTTCAGACAGTTCCAGCTCAGTGAACGGGTGGACCAGGCTGGCATCAGCGCTGAAATGAAATACGGTGTACTGAGCATTCATCTGCCCAAAGTGAAAGAACAGCAGCCCCGTAAAATCGACGTGACAGTGGCACAATAAACGACAACAAAGCCTGAACCTCCGGATAAAGATCCGGTGATCATAGCGGGCGGACCCGACTGGAGATCTGCGGTCCGCCCGCCTTGTTTTTTGAAAGCCTTTTTCCCTGAGAGGAAACACTTCTGAAGGTGGGTGGTTGAATACTGACACACTACCTGTGGTGGAGTTGTGAAATAAAGTTTCGCCCGGCTTTTTATATCAGCCTTCTCTGTCCAAAGGCTGCAGCGGCTTCGTGAAATAATGATGCAACCCTTTCGGCAGAGATTTCCACTTGCCATTGTTCGCTGATTCCGATGGACTTTGCGAATTCACCCCGTGGGTATTCCAGAAGAGAACTTTTTTCCCTTTCAGGGTTCCTGCGGCACCGTCGCCGAGGAGTGCGGCGAAGGCTTTCCCTGTATAGACTTCGAGATGGAGACCCAAGGCCGATTTCGCTTGTTCCACGGCGGCCACAGCTTCGGGCGTAAAGAGGGCATAGTCCTGGCCGAAATATTCATCCCTCAATTTCATGCGCAGTCGCTCGGGATGTAAAATCGGAAATGAAGGATCATGACTTCTGAGTGTATGAAGGGCGCCCCGGGCCAGATGCTCGGCTTTTTGCCGGTTTGCCTGGGCTGTTCCGGTGACTCTTATGGCCAGCACCTTGCTTTTGAGTCCCACAGCCTGGATACCGAAGGCCAGACCCGCACAACTGCCCATGGTACCGGCGGCCATATAAATACAATCCGGCTCCGGCAGGAGACCTTCTTCGATCTGTACTTTCAATTCGAAAGCCGCATCCACATAACCCAGCGTACCCAGAACGGAAGAACCGCCTGCGGGAATTATAAAAGGTGCAGCACCGTCTTCCTGCCAGATCTGATGAAAGAGTCTGAGGGACACGCTTGTAAAATCCGGCCACTCAGCGGGGATCAGTGCGGCGCTTTCCGGATAACCCAGCAGATTTTCCCGCAGGTGGGTGCTGTTATGCTGCGGCCCCAGCAAGAGTGAGGATTTCATTCCCTGTTCATGAGCACACAAAGCGGTTGCCAGCGTGTGATTGGAACCTGCAGCACCGAAGGTCATGACGTGGTTCATTCCCTGTCGCTTTGCCCAGGATAGCAGGAAGGCCAGTTTACGGATTTTGTTTCCGCCCTGTCGCGAATGCGTCTGATCATCACATTTCACATGGAAGCTGTCCATGCCCAGCTCAGTGAAGGCGTGGCTTCCGTCCAACACAGGGGTCGGCAATAGGGGGATCGGCTGCCAGGCCACACTTTGCAACATGGGATACGCACGAAAGAGGGCCGGAAGAGCGGGGGTATCTGGGGACATGATATATAGCCTCCAAAATTAAAGGGACACAAAAGTTGCGTTTTTCAGACGAAGCGTCTCTTTATTACAACCTCCATCATCACTTAAAATAACGGACAAACCCTGTTTAATGCAAATATTTCAGAAATTTGTTGTTTGTTCAGGGTACTGGTTCATCACAATGGGCAAAGAAAAATGCTTCTTTAACCGAAGAAAGGGCGTTGTGTCAGTGTTATCTCTTCGGTCAAAATGTATTTTTTCGAGTTTGACCTGATTGACCTGGTTCAATTAGAAAAGATCATTCAGTTGTGGTCATGCCGCACTGTGAGGTATACCAGACCCCATCATTCCCATGCGCTTGGAAAAAGGGCTTATACTGGTTTATACTCAGATCAGGCAAAGCGTATTTTCGGGAGCAGCGTTTCTTTTTTGCCAATTTTTCAACAGTACCGCTCCCGGTGTCTGCTAAGAGCAGGGTATCCCACGCAGGTTTCCATTGCTTTCACTGAACAAGGAGTATGACAGTCATGGCGGTGATTCTTTCAGCGGAAGAAGCAGTCAAACGTATCCCCGACGGAGCCACGGTTTTTGTGTTGCCCATGCCTTTGGAGGAATTGTTCCCCGCTTTTCACCGGGTCTACGAAGAGACGGGCTCTCCCCGGGATCTGACTGTTGTGTGGGCGGCCGGGATCGGTCCTTTCAACGCTGATCCCCGGGGTATGAATCATTTTGCTCATGCCGGTATGGTCAAGCGGGTGATTCTGGGCCATGTGGGTCTGAACCATGCCATGGTGAAAGTGATTGCGGCCAATGAAGTGGAAGCCTATAACTTTCCGCAAGGCGTGATTTCCCAGTGGTTCAGAGAAGTGGCTGCGGGCCGTCCCGGACTCATTACCCGGGTAGGCCTGGGCACCTTTGTGGATCCCCGTATTGAAGGCGGCAAATTGAACGACCGTACCCGTCAATGCGAGGATCTCGTGGAAGTGGTGACCATCGGCGATCAGGAACTGCTGCGCTACAAGCCCATCCGTGGTGATGTGGGCGTGATCCGCGGCACGACAGCCGATCCTTTCGGCAATATCACTTCGGAAAATGAAGCCATCCTCATGGAGCCTCTGGAAATTGCCATGGCGGCGAAAAACAGCGGCGGACTTGTCATCGCCCAGGTGGAGCGGCTGAGCGATACCCCCGCGTTGCCCAGTGCCGTTACGATTCCCGGTGTGATGGTGGATATTATCGTGGTCGCCTCTTCGCAGGACAAACACCCTCACACGCTTTTTGCAGAGCATGATCCCAGCTATACGGGTGCGGCCCGGGCGGATCTGAGCGAAGATCTTGCTCCCATGCCGCTGGGTGTGGACAAGGTGATCTGCCGCCGTGCTTTTCAGGAAGTCAGTCCCGGCGATCTCGTGAATCTCGGTGTGGGCATTCCCATGGGTGTGGCCAAGGTCGCCCAGGAAGAAGGCATGCTCGATCACATCACATTGACTACTGAGCTGGGCGTCATCGGCGGGCTGCCTCAGGGGGGCAAGAATTTCGGCCCGGCACAGAATCCCCATGCGATTATTTCTCAGGCCGCCATGTTTGATTATTATGATGGCGGCGGCATCAATATCTCCTGTGTGGGTATTGCCCAGGTTGACAGCGAAGGCAATGTGAATGTGAGCAAGCTGGGACCCCACGTCATCGGTTCCGGCGGATTCATCAACATCACACAGAGTTCACCCAAGGTCATGTTCTGCGGCGAATTTTCCGCTGCAGGTACGGATATTGCCGTGGAAGACGGCAAAATCATCATCCGCTCCGAAGGGAAGGCCATCAAATTCGTGAAGGAAGTGGGTCAGATCACTTTCAGCGGCAAGGTCGCCCGGGAAGAAGGGCACAAAGTCTTGTATATTACGGAGCGCTGTGTGTTTCAGCTTACATCGGAGGGGGTGACACTGGTGGAAATTGCGCCCGGTGTGGATCTGGAGCAGGATATTCTGGCCCGCATGGAATTCCGTCCCATCATCTCGCCAGACCTGAAAGAAATGGATGCGAAACTTTTTGCCGAAGAACCCATGTGCGGGAAGGCCTAAAGTTTTTCACCTTCAGCCAATGCTTCCAGAGCCTGGCGGTCTTTGAGGAGCACGCGCCGTCCCTCCACCTGGATCACCCCGCGCCGCTGCATGCGTGCGAGGGTGCGGCTCAAGGTCTCCGCCACAGCTCCCAGTCTGGCGGCAAGCATGGTCTTTGAGGTGGTCAATGTCACCTCATCCCTGTTGCCCGCCTCCTCGGAAAGTTCGAGGAGATGCTTTGCCAGACGTGTGGACACTTCTTTCAAAGCCAGATCATCAATCATCTGCACAAAGCGGCGAAGGCGACGGGAGAGAACAGCGAGCAGGTTGAGGAGCAGCGCGGGTTTTTTCTCGGCAAGGTAAAGGAAATCTGAACGCAGGATGAAAAGAAGGGTTGCAGGGGATAGAGTTTCGGCTGTTGCCGGAAAATTTTTGCCTTCAAACATGGCCACTTCACCGCAGGGCTCTCCCGCTTCGAAAATATGGAGCACCTGTTCCCGGCCGTCCGGTGAATAACGTCCGATCTTCACCTGGCCCTCAGCGATGATGTACAGGCCATCGGCTGGAATTCCTTCCTGAAAAACGGTCTCTCCCGCTTCATAGCGACGTACACCGGTAAGTCCCGCAAGATCCTTGAGATGCTCCGGAGCCACCTCTGCGAAAAGAGGACACATGCGGAGCCACTGCAAACGCTGTTCCGGTGTAGCGGTCACTCTTTTCATGGCAAGCCTTTCTCTGTCATAAAAATGTTTTGCGTAGCAATTGCCCTTTATTCTTCCATCGGGTTCTTTCCAGAGGGAAAACACCGCCCATGGCATCCCGGACATTGTTGACCACGCTGAAGGCATCGGGCTGATGTTTCTGCAAGAGATTGCGAACAGCCTTTATGTCCCGGCGCCGGATGATGATCAGTATCATCTGCACATTTCCCTGGGCGCCCTGGGCACCGACCCGCGTAATGCCGAAACGCAATTCTTTCAACTTCTCTTCAAGAGTGTCGGTGCACTTGGAACTGAAAATCATTACGGACATGAGTCCGATGGCCATGCGTTCTTCAATGAACATCCCCACAAAGTTGCCCGCCGCAACGCCTCCCGCATACAAGACATAATTGGTCCAGTAAGTCAGATTGCTCATGATATGGCTGATGGCCATGAGCCAGATCAGATTTTCAAAGAAACCGCAAAGAGGCGCCAGAAAGCGCATGCCCCGGTTCAGAAAAACAATACGCATCGTGCCGATACTGACATCCAGAATACGCGCGAAAAAAATCAGCAAAGTCAACAGCAGCGTTACATGATTGCCATATAATTCAGCAAAAAAATCCAACATGGATACTCCCGATTCAAGAATGATGTAAAGAAAATGTTTTTCCGGATTCCGTGGAAAAGACAGGAAATCCCGAATGTCAGCAGTTCCTCGCTCCGCCGGGCTACAGGTCGGGAAACAACTCTTTATTCCGAGCTGACCAGAATGCTGCCGAAGCGGACTTTGCCGTCCACGTTGCCCCGTCTGACCGGAAGACCGGCCACTCCGGAGGCGCGGGCGCCAAGAAAACGATTCTGGAGATTCAGCGCAACGTCATGTGTGCTGATGGTGCCCAGATCGGTCTGCAAGTTATAGCGGAAGCCCGTATAAGTGGGCAGTGCCATTTCCAGATCGCCCAGACCGATGGCGTAGCGTTGTTCGCCGTAAATCTCGCCGGCCGGAGCAACAAGAATATGACCCGCATCCACATGAATACGCAGGTCACCGGGAAGGTTCGAGGCCGTCACATCGCCAACACGCACATTCACAGTGCTTCGTATAGTCGTGGGCACTTCCATTCTGCGGGTCACCTGGGGAACAACCCGGACCAGAAGACGATTCCACAGGCTGCGCCGGCCTATTTCCGTGGTCAGCACGAGTGTGCCATCCTGCTGCTGTGGCGTCACATGTACCAGAGGAAGATAATCATCCGGCTTGGCCATGCCCAGCAGACTGTAGGTATCCACTTTCACCTCTGTATGAATCAGGGCTTTGGATTCTTCATTGCGCTGAGGATCACCCTGGATATGGACACTTTCCTGCAAAGAACTGAGACTGAGGGCCGATGCGCCGAAAAGCTCGACCTCTTCCAGAATGGCCATACTGGTTTCTTTGAAGCAACCGCCAGATGCCAGAGACGCAACAAGCAACAGCAGCATCAGACTGATCCGATACAGATGGCTCATTGTGGTTCCCTTTCCTGTGCGGTTGCCGGTGCATACAACTATCCACCATAACACTGCTATTATACCAAAGAATGGGAAAGCAGGGTTAATCGGAACTGGCGGCCTTAGCGTCCGGATCAGCACAGCGGAACACTCAGGAATAATCAAGGAAAACAAAAAGATTCGATTTAATCGTCATTGCCCGCAGTGGAATCTTCATCATTCTCGTCGCCCTCGTTCCCGACACCCATGAGGTCCAGAAAAGCGTTGACCGCTGTCACGAGGCTTTCAAAAGAATCCCGGAAAACAGTTTTGAAACTTTCCGGAGGTGAACAGAAAAATTCCACCGATGCATGGACCAGATCCTCCAGGATGACAAGAGTAGCCACCTTGACGGAAGCATTGATACCGAAAATCTCGGCATAGAGCTCTTCTTTGTCGTCCACATCCTCAATGGTGCAGAAGGCTGGAAAGAAGAGTTGAAAATATTCAGCGTCGTCCTCGTCAATAATAATATAGAAGGGATGGCCCTCATGCTGGAAAACCACATCGCCCTCTTCGTTGATGCTGGCCTCCAGGCCTTCTTCTATCAGGAAATCAAGATACATTTGCTGACGTTCTTGCAGTGTCATGAATAAAACCTTCCGAGTCGAAGTGATTGAGTAAAAAGATGACTTATCATACTTGACGGGGTGATGTGAATCAATCTTTTTTCACATAGAGGCACGAGGCTCCTTGGAACCACAGATGCACACCGATAAACACTGGTTTCCAAAGTGTAACACCTGCGCTGTTAAATAATTAATCTTCTTTGAAAAAATGATGGGAGATGACGGGTAGTAACACGGAGGAAGAAGAAAGAGAGATGCTTTCCAAGGCTCATCACACGGGATTCACCCGGTGTCAACGTTCTTTTTGGAGTGCGAAAGCCATGCTTTCGCTTTTTCTTGCGCAACCGCTATGCCTTTGTTTTTCAGGCCCGGTCCTATGAAATACTGAAGTCAGGCTTGTATCCCGGCAAAGAAAGGAAGAGGGGATACAAGAGTCTTGTTCTGTCTTGTGCAAGCATGGCTTGCCCATACCAAAGCGCAAGCATGGCTTCCGCACTCCAAAAGCCTACCCGTGCCGTCCGTACCGGAATGACGGCGGGGGCATGTCTCGGGGCAAAAAAGATACTCGAAGGCATCAATAGTCGCCGGGGAATCGGTCGGATCGGTCGGATCGGTCGGATCGGACGG
>JAAYJV010000145.1 GCA_012522755.1 Candidatus Hydrogenedens sp. | reverse complement strand
TTTAATTTATCAGTGTCCATCAGTGGTTCTAAAAGTCTCTGTGGTAAAAAAGATCATTTGGTTGCGGCTGTGCTGCGCTGTGCTACTACCCGTAATCTTCCATTATTTTTTCGAAGAAGTTCATATTGCTGACTGTGCAAGTAATATACTTTCAAGATATTGTGGGATTCTCGACTCGGCAAAGTGTCTTCCGACAATCACGAACAAATAATGACTTGGGAAACCCTGAAAGCCGTTGAGAGTCATTCCTGGGAACGCCAATTTCCACATTGGCCGACAGCGTGTTATGACATTGACATTTTGTAAGCAGTGATGCGGTAACAGGTCTTTTGCCAACCAAGAATAAAATAAAAGCCTTTGTAAACTCTGAGTCTTTGTTCTCCCGTCAAATGTACGCATAAGTCATGGTCTTTTCCCGGGTGTCCTGCCAATGTGGAAATTGGCGTTCCCAGGCTGCACGATCCAAGGTTTTTAATTTATCAGTGTTCATCTGTGGTTCCAAGGAAGGGCGTGTCAGTGTCATCTCTTCGGTTAAGATGTGTTTTCCCGTCTTTTTGTGCTCCCAGAATATGCACCTCCACCGCCGGATAGTATTCCACGTGATTAATCTGTTTGAGGCTTCGCGATTAAACCGAGATCTCAAGCCGCAATCAGGTCAATATCTTTTCATCAGTCATGCTGCGCTTTCAGCCGATGAAGATATTGACGTTCTCAGATGCCACGCACAGAAAAGCCAATAAAAGGGGGCGAAACAACAGGGTTTTCCGGTATGGAATCTTATGAACAAGCGGTCCTATGAATTTCGGGGCTCTCTTTTTTTATATAAAAATGATATGTCCAGACAAAGCAGAATTCATATTGAGAAAAAAATTTGCTTTTGTGTTTGAAAGTAATTATAATCTGGGAGTTGTTGCTATTTTTTGTTGTACCCTTTAACCAAATCCAAGGAGTCATGTATTATGAAACGTAAAGGATTTACACTCATCGAACTGCTGGTGGTGATTGCCATCATCGGCATCCTGGCCGCCATTCTGCTGCCGGCCCTCGCCCGTGCCCGTGAAGCGGCGCGTCGTTCCTCCTGCCAGAACAATCTGAAACAGTGGGGACTTGTTTTCAAAATGTATGCCAACGAATCCCCGGGAGAGAAATTCCCGACCATCCAGATCGGTAATTATAAAGACGCAGCGGGCGTTCTTAAGTGGGTTCTTGATGCCGGTCCGAATCTCTTCCAGATCTATCCTGAGTACATCAGCGATCCCATGATCATGTTCTGCCCCTCCACCGCTGACCTCGGCGGCAAAATAGATAAAGCCAAATTTCCGGAGACAGGCGAATTCTGCGTTGGCTACTCCAACCGGGCGGACTCGACCGGCGGTGGCAACTGCGCTCGGGCTATCGACTCCAGCTATGCCTACCTTGGCTGGGTCCTTGATCAGACCGACTTCACCAGCCCCATGGTGACCGTCAGCGCTCTCGGGAATCTGCAGAAAGTCATTCCTCTGCTCGATGGCGACATTGATGTCTCCTCTGAAGTGAATGCCCAGTTCGGCTGGACTCTGGACAGTCTGCTTAATGCACAGGACATTGCTGAGCTTATGGCCTCCACCAAGGAAGGCATGCTTCCTGTGGTTGACAAAGACGTGAAAGTCCCCGCCGGTCTTGGTAACGGTGGTCTCGGCGGAACGAGTGAAACAGTCTATCGTCTGCGCGAAGGTATTGAGCGTTTCCTGATTACGGACATCAACAATCCTGCCGCCAGCGCCCAGGCCCAGAGCACCGTGTACATCATGTTTGACATGATCTCCACGAACCCCGGCGACTTCAACCACGTCCCCGGTGGCTCCAACATCCTGTACATGGACGGCCACGTTGCCTTCCAGCGCTACGAAGAAAAAGGCGATGGCCCTGTCAACAGCCCCATGGCTCAGCTCGTTGGTCTTCTGAACAGCTAATTGCGCCTCCCCATTTTCTGAGTTGATTTTTTGCGCCTCCCGGTATTGCCGGGGGGCGCTTTTTTTGTGTGAACGAAAAAAGATCTTTGTTCTGTACCATGAACGATGACGCGGGGCCGTGGACAGAATGGACAAAAACTCCACCACGACCCGACCCCTGCCTCCCGCCGTCATTCCTCCATTTTCTATCTTGAAACCATCACTGCAACCGCTCTGAAAGCCTCTGGTATTTATAGTGAAATGGACGTATTGCGGCCTCGGAAAATAATTATGACCATTTCACTTGCAATTGCCGTATTTTCAGGTATAATATCTTTACAAGTAATCGTTTTCTTTATTTATAGATTCAACCAACAAGGAGTCATTCACTATGAAACGAAAAGGATTTACTCTCATCGAACTGCTGGTGGTAATTGCGATCATCGGCATCCTGGCGGCTATTCTGCTGCCTGCTCTCGCCCGTGCCCGTGAAGCGGCGCGTCGCTCCTCCTGCCAGAACAATCTGAAGCAGTGGGGGCTTGTGTTCAAGATGTATGCCAACGAATCCCCGGGAGAAAAATTCCCCTCGCTGCAGGCGGGTAACTACAAAGACAGAAATGGAACCATTCGTCTTGCCGTCGATGCCGGTCCGAATCTCTTCCAGATTTATCCTGAGTACATCAGTGATCCCATGATCATCTTCTGTCCCTCCACGGCGGATCTGGGCGGAATCATTGACAAAGCCAAGGATGGTACGGATGAGTTCTGCGTCGGTTACGCGCACAATCATGGCGGTAAATGCGCCCGTGTGATTGACGAGAGCTACAACTACATCGGCTGGGTGCTTGATCAGGTCGATTATGACAGCCCCAAAGTGACCCTGGGTCAGCTGACCAACATCGGCGCCCTCGTCACGGCTGGATTGATCGACGCCTCCTCCATCGATCCCAACGCTGAAGTGTCCGCACAATTCGGCTGGACCCTCGACGGTATGCTGGGCGACAGCACCACCCTTCCCTTCGTGATGTCCGGTAACGAAGGCATGGTTCCCGCTGCTGATAAGGACATTACGGTAGCTGCCGGTACCGGTAACGGGGGTTTTGGTACGGACAGTGACAAAGTGTATCGTATCCGCGAAGGTATTGAGCGCTTCCTGATCACGGACATCAACAACCCCGCAGCCAGTGCCCAGGCCCAGAGCACGGTCTTCGTTATGTTTGACCAGATTTCCGTGGATCCGGCCAAATTCAACCACGTGCCCGGCGGCTCCAACGTCCTCTTCATGGACGGTCACGTTGCCTTCCAGCGCTACGAAGAAAAAGGCGATGGCCCTGTCAACAGCCCCATGGCATATCTGGTTGCCATTCTTAATGGTCTGTAAGTTGACATAGTTTAAAATTGCAGTCTCGGCGCCTCTCGGAAATTCCGGGAGGCGCCTTTTTATTTACCTCCTTGCAATAAAATAATATTTGTAATAAGGTCTTGCTATTTGAAGCATACTGCTCTATAATAGAAATAGTGGTGCTTTTGTTGTTTTTATCCCTAACTGACAAGGAGATGTATTCATGAGAAAAAAAGGTTTCACACTCATCGAACTGCTGGTGGTGATTGCCATCATCGGCATTCTGGCGGCCATCCTGCTGCCGGCCCTCGCCCGTGCCCGTGAAGCGGCACGGCGTTCTTCCTGCCAGAACAATCTGAAACAGTGGGGTCTGGTCTTCAAAATGTATGCCAACGAATCTCCGGGCGAAAAGTTTCCCAGTCTTCAAGTAGGCTGTTACCTGCGTAAAGAAGGGGATACCCGTGGCGCCATTGATGCGGGTCCGAATCTGTTCCAGATTTATCCGGAATATCTCACGGATCCCATGATTATTTTCTGCCCTTCCACGGCTGATCTGGGCGGTAAGATTGACCAGGCCAAAGACGGCGGAGATGAATTCTGCATAGGCTATGGCCATAACCACGGTGGCAAATGCGCCCGCGCTGTAGACTCCAGCTATGCCTATCTGGGTTGGGTGCTGGATCTCATTGATTCGACCTCACCGCAGATTACCCTGGACAGTCTGGACCTCTATACAGTGCTTGTCGGGTTGGTACCCAATATTGCCAATCTTGATGGCACCACCCTGGTTTCCGCACAGTTGGGCAAGGCTCTGGACGCTCTTCTGGGTGATCTTCCGGCCATCATGCCCTATCTCGCCAAGCCCTGTACAGCACCGATCGGAGCGGCACCCATGGCTGATAAGGACGTGAAGGTGGAGGCTGGTCTCGGCAATGGCGGCGGCACCAGCGATACGGTCTATCGCATCCGTGAAGGGATTGAACGCTTCCTGATTACGGACATCAACAATCCGGCCGCAAGCGCTCAGGCCCAGAGTACGGTGTCCATCATGTACGACCAGCTCAGCACGAATCCGGCTGATTTCAACCACGTGCCCGGCGGTTCCAATGTGCTCTACATGGATGGTCATGTGGCCTTCATGCGTTATGAGCAATATGGAGATGGACCGGTCAATGAGCCCATGGCTGTGCTGGTTGCTCTGCTGAATTCTGACCTGTAATTGTATGTTGTTCTGATTGATTTGCTGCCTCCCGGTTTGGACTGGGAGGCAGTTTTTTTTGTTGGGGGAGGCGAGATTTTTATTTTCCACGAAGTCACACTAAGGAACACCAAGGGAAGAGGAAGAGAGAGGGAGTGTTCAGGTCCTTTACTTAAGCCCAAAGTGTATGAGGTAGGGGCACGGCATGCCGTGCCCATTTGCTTAAAGTCCAAAGACATACTTTCAGCCCTCCCACATCCGTCCGATCCGTCTGATCCGTCCGATCGGTCCGATTAAAGACCAAGGGCATACTTTTTCCTTCAACTTCTTGTATTTAATTTATGACATGCCTACGGTGTCACACAGGGCTGAAATACTCAACCTGAACTTACTGGCGAGTCAGGTTTTTTCTTGTGTCCCAATCTGGATACCGGTCTTTTTTGCGTTGTTGTGGCTGAATGCTTTGATAGGCGGGCCGGGTCGCAAAAAAACCGGTATGACGGCGGGGGAATATAGGTGATAGGGGCTAGGGAAATACGACTGAGGTAAGGCTCAGGGGATTTAAGAGACTTGGAGGGATCAGTCGTGTCTGGGGAATCGGACGGATCTGTCGGATCGGTCGGATCGGACGGATGTGGGAGGGGCGTATTATAGGTGATGGGGGATAGGTGATAGGTGATTCGTGCCTGACCTGCCTTCGTGGTAAAAAGTCATCTCATTTCTCGGTGCCCCTCTGTGATACTACCCCTCAATTTTCATTATTTTTTCGAAGAAGTTTACTCAAGAAACAACATAAGTCTTTTTATTCTAATATTATCCAAAGACTCGCCAGCACCCGCGTCATTCCTGCGAAAGCAGGAATCTTGCGTATATTCAAGTCCTCATGTCGCCTTAAGATTCCTGCTTTCGCAGGAATGACGCGGGCGAGAGTGTTCTCTTGAGGTACAGATGGGCATTGGGAAGACGTCAGCCCTTCCCCTCTTCTTCCTTCGTGAGCCGACCTGCGCTTCATACTTCGTGGTTGAAAAAAAAATGATAATTTGGTTGCGGCTGTGCAGCGCTATATTGATTACTGAGTTTTATTGTCGCTGTTGCTTTGTCTTCGCTTCCATTCGTATAATCGCTGAATGATGATTATTCCAGCCATAGAGGAGAATTTGCCATGTCAGATACCCGCACAAGACGTTCCTTTTTGAAAGAATCCGCTTTGTTTGCCGCCGGTGCAGCCGCCCTCTTTCCCGGAGAGCAGGCTGCGGCGGATCATGAAGCCGCCCTTCAGTTTGCCGCTGCAGGAGGCAAGCAGGATGACATCCGTATCGGTACGCTGGTGCAGAGTCACATGAACCCGCCCGTGTATATCCGCGAGATTCTTCATCATGGCTTTGAATCTTTCCAGATCACTTTCTGGAAGGACATCGGCGACAGCGATCTGGATCGCATGGCCGGAGAGGTTCGTGAAGTGCTGGCCGACTCCGATGCGGTGATCAGCAGCGTGGCTGTCTATGGCAATCCTCTCGGGGGACGGCCTCAGGACGAAGATACGATCCGTTCCTGGGAGATGCTCATTGACAAGGCCCATCTTTTCGGCTGTGATATTGTGGCCGGATTCACAGGGCGTGTCATTGATGAGCCCATTGACCAGAGTATTCCCCGTTTTAAAGAGATTTTCGGCCCTCTGGCGAGTCGTGCGGCGGATAAGGGCCTGCGTATCGCTTTTGAAAATTGCGAGATGGGCGGCACCTGGAAGACGGGTGGCTGGAACATCGCTCATAACCCCGCGGCCTGGGAACTGATTTTCGACGCCCTGCCTTATGATCATATCGGTCTGGAATGGGAGCCCTGCCATCAGTTGGTGCAACTCATTGATCCCATCCCGCAATTGAGGAAATGGGCGCCCAAGGTCTTCCATCTTCACGGAAAAGATGCCACCGTGCAATGGGATGTCGTCCGTACTTATGGTATCGGCGGCGCACGTCCTTTTGTGCATCATCGCACGGCCGGCTTCGGCGATACGAACTGGACGGAGGTCATTTCCATCATGCGTCAGGCCGGCTTCCAGGGCTGTATCGATATTGAAGGCTGGCATGACCCTGTCTATAAGGACGAGCTGGAAATGACGGGGCAGGTGCATTCATTGAACTATCTGAAGAAATGCCGCACCGTATTTGTGCCCAACCCTGAAGCCTGAGCCGCAAGAACCCGGGCGACAGGATCAGTATTTATCATGCTCTGAAACTCAGAGAGACCAGCCGTAGTGCATTTCTCTGCTGAGATGGGCATTAGCGGCTTCGCTGTTTGTAAAACGTTCCGCCTTGGGGTCCCAGGACAATTTCGTGCCGATCCGTCCGGCAACATCCGCCACCATGCCCAGACAGGAGGCGATATGCCCTTGTTCCACATCGGATACGGGTTTTGTACGGTTTCGGATCGCTTTCAACAGATCAGCGCCGTGGTTGGTCGAATCGGTGAGCCGGAGATCCTCGTCTTTGAATTCCACTTTCAGCAATGACTGCGGGCCCGACCAGATACCGTCACGGTCGACACGGACCCAGCCTTCATCGCCCACAAAGCGGCAGCCCCGTTCGGCCTGGTGATCGTCTTTGAAAATCATTTTCAAGCCGCCTTCATAGGTGAAGAGAGCATCCCATTTCTTGGAGTTGTTGGTAAAGCCTGTATCACGGAAAGTTTCTTTGCATTCCACTTCAAAGGGCTCGGAACCGACCCGTGGACAACCCCAGTTGGCAATGTCCAGGTGATGGACACCCCAGTTGGTGATGAAGCCCAGGCAATAGTCGTAAATCAGATACCAATCGGGCCAGCCCACACGGCCGGGATTGTAGGGCACATCAGGAGCCGGGCCGCGCCACATTTCCCAGTCAAAGCCATCGGGAACGGGATGCTCGCCCAGATCGCCCGTATGTCGTGCATAGTAATCGGGACAAGGTGAGCCCACTTCCACGGTGTGGATTTCGCCGAGGTAACCGTTTCTCGCCAGGGTACAGGCATGCTGAAAAGGTTTCAATGACCGTTGCCAGGTGCCTGTCTGCAGAACCCGGTTATTCTCGCGGACAGCGTCGAGAATGGCCCGGGACTCGGCAATGGAAATGCCCAGCGGTTTCTCACAATAGATGTCCTTGCCCGCTTTGGCTGCAGCCGTGGCGATGATTCCATGCCAGTGATCCTGTACCGAGATAATGACGGCATCAATATCTTTACGGGCGAGAACATCCCGGAAATCACCATAGACAGCGCAGTCCGTGTTTTTATAATTGCTGTCCACAATGTCTTTGGCCAGATCAAGATTTTCCTGATAGGTGTCGCAAACAGCCACAATCTGACAATCGGGAAGCTTGATGAAGTCGTCAAGATTGTTGCGGCCCATCCGTCCCACACCAATGCAGCCGATAGTGATTCTGTCGGAAGCGGGAACGGCTCCATCGGCGGCCCGGGCACTGGTGCTCAGAAAATAAGGGAGTCCCATGGCGGCACTTGCGGCCAAAGAGTTTTGCATGAAACGGCGGCGGTTGATTTTTGTTTCCATTTGGCAAATCCAATCAGTTGTACCTGCTCTTCCGCTGACTGAGTGGAAGAAATCAGGACTCGGGTTCAAACAATCCACACAGCCATCATTTTGCCGGTAATCATGGGGAGATATCAAGAGAAGGGCGAGGGACGAGGTTGAGGCAGGGCATGGCGTGCCCATTTCAGCCCGGACCCCGACCAAAAGCCCTGGCGGACCCGATGGATTGTCCTGATGTTTTTATTTCACAAAAGCAGAGATTGAATTTTCCGGTGACTATCGTGTGGCATAGGCGCCATTGGCGAAGAGAGTCTGGCCGCTCATCCACCAGCCATCAGTGGCCAGGAATGTGACGATGGGCACGATATCTTCCACCCGGGTCAGTTGTCCTTTCAGTGCCTGTGACTTGTGAAAAGCGACCCGTTCAGGGGTTTCCTGTCCGTAGAAAAAAGGCGTATCCATGGGTCCGGGTGCCACGGCGTTGACGGATATGCCGCGGGGCGTAAATTCTTTCGCTGCGGCACGGGTATAGTGTTCGGCCGCTGCTTTTCCGCCGGCATAAGTGGAATAACCGTCTGTGAAGGCCGCCAGCAGGGAGCTTAAAATCGTGATGAGTTTGCCGTCGTCGCTCAGATGGCGACCCGCTTCCTGAATGAAGAAATACGCCACTTTGGCATTGGCCGCCAGAACGGCATCGAATTCTTCTTCTGTTGTTTCGAGGATGGGTTTGCGCAATACTTTTCCCACAGAGTTGACAGCAATGTCCACAGCACCGAAGCGCTCTTTTGCCCGGGCGAACATGGTGCGGATGTTGGCGGGTTTTGTGAGATCTCCCTGATAAGCAAAGGCTTCGCCGCCCATTTCCTGAATGGCTTTTACAGTATCTTCCGCTTCCTGACAGCTGGCATCGGTGTTGTAATGGACCAGTACTTTGGCTCCTTCCCGGGCGAAAGCACGGCTGATCATGCCTCCGAGATTTTTACCGCCGCCGGCAACGACTGCAACTTTGCCTTTCAGTGAATGGCTGCTCATGGACAGACTCCTTGTAAGGGTTGAAAACGCATTGGAATGGACAGGTTTCCGGGTTGCACGCACAGTTCTACTAACAGATGAAAGCGGTGAACTGTTCCCGTCGTCAAAGGGAAGGGGTTATTGACGCAGGCGGGGATCCAGAGCATCACGGAGCCCGTCGCCAACGAGATTGAAAGAGACGACGGTAATGAAAACAGCGATGCCCGGAAAAGCAACGAGCCACCATCCGAAATCGACATAGCTCTGGCTTTGCTTGAGGATCTCTCCCCAACTGGCCGTGGGCGGTGGCACGCCGAAGCCCAGAAAGCTCAGAGCCGATTCGGTGAGGATGGCACCGGCCACGCCGAAGGTGGCGCTCACAAAAACAGGGCTGAGCGAATTGGGGAGGAGATGGCGGAAAATGATTCTCCGGTCGTTGAGTCCTGCGGCTCGGGCGGCCAGTGCATATTCCTGTTGTTTCTGTTTGAGGAATTCACCACGCACGAGCCGGGCGATACCGGGCCAGCCTGTAAGACCGATAACCACCATGATATTGAAAATGCTGGGCTCAAGAAATGCCATGACCGTGATGACCAGAAAAAAGGAGGGAACACAAATCCAGATTTCCACCAGGCGCAGTACGAGCATATCCATTTTGCCGCCATAATAACCGGCGAGAGCACCCAGAAGAATACCCAGAATCACCGCGATGCCCTCGGCGATAAAACCCACGGACATGGAAACACGGGTTCCCCAGATGATGCGACTGAGTACATCGCGGCCCCGGTCATCGGTTCCGAGAAGATGTTCCCGGGAAGGTCCCTGAAGCCTGTCCCGCAGATTCTGACGGAGCGGACCATGAGGGACAAGGGGTCTGATGGCGAATTCTCCGTCACCGGCTTCCCATCGGTCAAAATTCTGATACAGATTTTCCGCCTGCAGCTGCTGGTAACGGATGAGGTTGGGGAAGAGATAGAGCCGCCCGTCTTTTTTCATGAGCACGGGCACATCGCCGGCGAGAAAAGGAGCCAGAAGTCCCACGATACCCATGCACACAGCCAGAAAGAGGCCGGCCAGTGCGAATTTATTTTTTTTGAACTGGCGCCATACGGGACTGCTTCGGTTTGTCTGTTCCATGTTGTCTGGCGTTGCACTCATCCGAGTTTGATCCTGGGGTCAACAAAAACATAAAGGATATCGCTGAGCAGGAGACCTGCCAGAGTGAGAAGGGCGACAATGGTCACATCGCCCATGATCAGAGGATAATCGCGGCTGAGCACGGCTTCGAAGGCGAGGCGGCCCATGCCCGGAATGGAGAATATGCTTTCAATGATGATGCTGCCGCCGATGAGCCCGGGCAGCAGCCCGCCCAGCAGCGTGACAATGGGGATGAGCGCATTGCGCAGTGCATATTTCCAGACGATGGTCCGCTCTGAAAAGCCATAGGCCCGGGCTGTGCGGATGTAATCCTGACGGAGCACATCGAGCATCCCGGAACGCATGTATCGCGAGAGAAAGGCCAGTCCGCCATAGGTCATGCAGAAGAGCGGCAGTGCCATATGCCAGAGCTGATCGAGAATGCGCATGAGGGGAGAGAAGGAAGCGGCCTCGGCCGAGTGAAGCCCCTGGATGGGAAAGAGATTGAGATATTCGCCTCCGCCCAGAAAGAGAACAAGCAGCATGGCCACCCAGAATGCGGGCATACTGTATAAAAGGAAGAGCGTGAAGGTGAGGGTGCTGTCCTGCCAGGTACCGGAATGGGTGGCTGAGAAGAGCCCCATGGGAATGGCGAGAATATAAATGAAAATCAGGGACAGCAGATTGAATAGCAGCGTGATGGGCAGAGCCTCGGCGATTTTATCCATGACCGGCCGCTGATCTTTCATGCTGTTCCCGAAATCGAGACGCACCATACGGCCCAGCCAGAGCACATACTGGACGGGGATCGGTTTATCCAGGCCATAGAGTGCCTTGGTCTGTTCGATAATCTCCTGCGTGGCTGCATCGGCCTGCATGGAACCTTCCATCCCCTGCAGCTTGAAGGCAATGGGACTTCCCGGCGCCAGCTGGATCAGCATGAAGGTGAGCAGACTGATCCCCAGAAAAGTGGGGATGATCAGCAGCAGTCTTCGGATGATATAAGCACGCATGGCACTTCCTCAGCTCAGGGTTTCACAGGCATGCCTTCGCGGCTGATCCGTTGCAGATCCCGGGGTACAAACCATTCCCGCTGATCCACGCCGAAGGGATAGACCTGAATGCCATGCAGGCGTTTGTCTCCCGCCGCCAGTACTTTCGGAGTCAGCAGAAAAAGGTAAGGCTGTTCTTCGTGGAGGATTTCCTGAAAACGCTTGTACAGCCGGATCCGTTCCTCTTTGTCAAAGGAACGCCTTGCAGCTTCCACAATCTCATCGGCCTCGGGATTAATGAACCCCACATAATTGGAGCCCGCATCGGCCTGGGAGGAATGCCACACCTGATAAGGATCGGGGTCGGGAGGCATGCTCCAGCCCATGAGGATGGCATCAAATTCCCGCTTGTCCACCCGTTCAAGCAAAGAGGCCCATTCCATGAGTCGGATGGTGAGTTCAATGCCCACCCGCGCCAGCTCCTCTTTATACAAGGTGAGCACTTTTTCCGCCACGGGATTCTGGTTGGTCGTGGCCGCATCAAAGCGGAAGGGGATGCCGTTGCGTTCCAGCAGCCCGGTCTTTTCATTGGCTTCCCAGCCCATTCTGGCCAGCAGTTCCTTTGCTCTTTCCGGGTCAAAGGGCCAGGGCTCAATGTCTTCGTTCCATTCGGCGGATCCGGGCATGAAGTTCCCGGCAATGACCTCGGCCTGGCCGTAATAGATCTCATCGCGGATCAGCTCTCTGTCGAGAAGCATGGTGAGGGCCTGCCGCGTTCTCTTGTCCTGAAACATGGACTTGCGCATGTTCCAGCCCAGATAGTTGTAAGCGGGTCTGAAATAGGCGAATCGGTTGAAGCGTTGTTGAAAGCGCGCTGTATTGGCCCGCCGCATGAAGAGCTCCGCAGGCATGCTCATGAAATCGAGCTCGCCCTTGGTCAGCACTTGAAAGGCCGTATTGTCATCGGGGATGATGGCATATTCAATGCGGTCAAACCAGGGCCATCCTTTCTCCCGGGTTCCCCAATAGCTGTCATTTCTATGGAGGCTGATCCGCTGACCGGTCTCCCATTCTTCCAGAGTATACATGCCCGAACCGACAGGTTTGCGGTTGTTCGCATGACGGTTGAAATCGCCTTCGCCGTAAATATGCTCGGGAATGATGCTCAGTCCTCCGAGCATGATCAGGTGCTGGTAATAGGCTTCGTTGCAGACAAAGCGGACGGTATACTCGTCGAGTACCTCACATTCACGGATATCAATATAATAGTTGCGCAGGTTGGGTGCATCAACAGCGGGATCCATGACCTTGTCAAAGGTGAATTTCACATCTCTTGCCGTGAGGGGAGCACCATCAGAAAAGACGACATCCCGGCGCAGATAAAAGGTGTAGGCCAGATGATCCTCAGAGATCTCCCAGCGCTCCGCCAGGGCTGGCTGACTTTCCAGCGTCTCCTGATCACGGTCCAGCAGCGTGTCGAAAACCCAGGCCAGTACCGTGCTGGCGTAATAGTCCGTGCTCGTGAGCGGATTCAGATGGGGCATTTCGGCCGGGAGGAGCAGCCGCAACACGTCGCCCGGTTCCGGGGTGGCATCAGCCATGTATTCGCTGAGAATCTCTCCGGGATCAGCCGTTTTCCTGGATGGCGCATTGCAACCGGCCACAAAGGCCACCAGTAGGAGGAGGCTCAAAAATCTGCACTGTTTCATTGTCCTCTTTCTCCAGAGTTCAGGGGAAAGACCGGGAAAGTGCCCGGGTTCTTATTCAGCCATCCGACGGATCCTGTCGCTCACTTCGTCATTGAAGCGTTGCATATGCGCATCCACGAGATCATTGAGCGTGAGCGAATCATCGTTCAGGAGCGGACTCAGGTCCATGGCATAAATTACAGCGGTTGCCGTGTCCACTGCGTGAGAGGCACTGTACGTGGCATGGGCACGCCGCCGGCCGAGGGTGGCCAGGTCATAGCGTTTTCCACCGGCAACCTGCGAATCGAAAACACCGACCAGCGCGGCCTGAAGATTTTCATGTTCCGAAACATCAAAAGCGACCTTGTCCCCGTCACACATCCAGTCAAGATCACGCCAGACCTCACAGCCGTACACGTGTCGGGGACGCTCTTCCTGGGGAAGCCGGCGCAATGCCGCCACGAGCTTGAGCAATACGCCCACATGGGTATCGTGTTTATCCGCGGGATTGTGTGTATAGATCACTTCCGGACGGGTCGCCTTCAGCAGGGCTGTGAGATCGTCCACCACATCGGTATTCTTGCCGTCCTTCACAGCGCTGCTCGGATGGTTGAGCAGGAACTGGGCTGCATAATCACCGATGATGGCGGCTTTCTTCTGCTCCGTACGCCGTACTTCCATCATTTCCTCATCGCTGAGATGGGCATAAAGACCTGTCCGGGGTGAGCCTCCGCCGTTGGTCACCACAACGCCGGCAAACCATTTGTCCGGCTGTTGAAAGCATTTGAGAATGCCATCGGCGGCCATGATTTCCAGGTCGTCCTGGTGAGCGCCTACGGCCAGGTGGGTGACCCGGCTCAGCGCTCCGGGAAGAGCTGCGTTATCAGGCACAAAGACTTCGGCATCGGGAAGTGTAAAGTTCATGGTTGAATCCTTTATGATTTTATGGGAAAGCAAACACGCTGTTTCTGCAATAGAATCAAGTGTATCGACCGGCTGTATTCAAGTCAACTCCGGTGGTCTCCGCTGGAGTGGATAGTATACCAGAATCGCAGGTCAGGACGACGAGTCACGCAGGTCAGGAAGATGCACTCTGTGTCCGGGCCGATTCCATTTTGTCACGGATATCCAGCCAGTCCGGCCGCTCCAGAAGAATACGGTTGTATTCACGAACAGCGGCCTCCACATCGCCGCCCAGCAGCTTCATGTCTCCCACGAGTGCGCGTACCCGGAGGTTTTCCGGTTCCAGACGCAAGGCTGTTTCCAGAACCTCCAGAGCCTGCTCCACCTCTTTTTCGCGGGCATGGAGTCTCCCCAGATTAAGGAGTACGCTGATGTTGTCCGGCTCCAGAGCCCGCGCTTTCTCATAGGCCCGGATAGCATCGTTTGTCTGGCCTCGCCGGGCGAGAAGGTCGCCGTAGTTGTTCCAGGCCAGAGCAAAGTCCGGATACAGTTCCACGGCTTTCTGATAATGGGCTTCGGCATGCTCAAGGTCGCCCCGGGCAAAGGCGACATCACCCAGCCCGCAATAGAGTCCTGCATCATCGGGAAGAGCGAAGAGCGCTTTTTCAAAGTTTTCCAGAGCTTCCAGGCTCTTGCCCTGCTGGAGAAAGAGAAAGCCATATTGCTTGAGGGCCACGGGATTATCCGGTGCCAGACTCAAGGCCTCCACATAGGCTTCTTCCGCTTCAGCGAGGGCATTGCGTGCCATGCGCACGTCGCCCAGACCGATCAGTGCTTCCGCATCTTCCGGAGCCAGGCTGTGTGCTTCCGTGAAGAGTGTTTCCGCCTCGGTGATACGGCCCATTTCGACCAGGGTAAAACCCAGATTGATGAGGGTATTCTGATTGTCCGGATCATAGTCCCGGGCGAGGCGATAATGATGGATGGCGTCATCACGCTCTCCCTTCTGACGGAGCAGACCCGCAAGATGATGATGGGCCAGAGCCAGCCTTTCTTCTTCCACCAGTGCCGCTTCAAAAGCGTCTTGCGCAGCATCCCGGTGTCCTTGCCTTTCCAGAATCAGGCCCAGATTGAGCAGGCCACGGCTGTGATGAGGATCACGACGGAGGAGGGCGCGGAAACTGTCCTCCGCCTCTTTCAAGCGACCCAGAATATGGAGGGCATGACCCCGGTTGAAAAGTCCGTCTTCATTGTCCGGGTCCATCTGCAGGGCGAGATGCAGCCATTCCAGCGCTTCTTCGGGGCGTCCGGAAAGCGACAGAGAAAAGCCCAGTCCGTTGATGGCATTGAGATAGCCGTTGTCCAGAAGCCAGGCCCATCCATAGGCTTCAATGGCCTCCTCATGACGGGAGAGTGCCGCCAGGGCCCGACCATAATCATAACGAAGAGTGGCATGATAGGGCATGGCATCCAGCAGAGGGGCCAGGCTTTCCACGGCGGCTGCGGCGTTGCCGCCCTCGAGCTGCGCCAGACCCAGCCTGTATGGGAGCAGAAGATTTTCCGGATCCAGCTTCATGGCCTTTTCAAAGTGAGATGCCGCCTCGTCATAACGTCCCTGTGCAATATAATTCAAAGCCCCATGACTCTGGATATCGGCTGACTCCGGGACAAGTTCCGCCGCTCTGACAAGTGCTTCTTCCGCCTCGTCATACCGTTCCAATGCTTTCAAGGCCAGCCCATATTCATAATAAAGATCTCCGTCCTCCTGTCCTTCTTCCGCCCGGAGAGCCACCTCCAGAAAAGGGAGGGCACTGAAAGAATCATCGGCGCCGCGCAGGAGCGTGCCCAATCCTCTGTTGGCACCAAAATGATCGGGGTTCAGCTGCAAGGTATCACTGAAATAACGCTGTGCTTCATTGATATTGTGCTGCCGTTGACGGATCAACGCCAGGTTGTAGCTGATCTCCGGATCACCGGAGAGAATGGGCTGCGCACGGTTCAGATGCTGAAGAGCGCTTTCCAGATTATTGTCCGCCATATCCAGCAGAGCCAGCTCAAAAAGCGCCTTCCCATGGGAGGGCTCTTCTTCCAGCACCGCTTCGAAATGCTTGCGGGCGCCTTCATGATCTCCCAGTGAATTCAACGCACAGCCATGGTTATACAATGTATCTCCGCTGTGGGGCAGCAGTTCAAAGGCCCGGTCGAAAGCCTCCTTCGCTTCTTCGGGTTGCTGAAGCCGTGCCAGACTCAGCCCCAGATTGGAATAGATTTCGGGATAGTCAGGCTGCAGGACCAGCGCTTCCTGAAAATGCCTGACAGCCTCTTCGTATTGCTGCAACTGAATCAGCACAAGACCGGTGTTGTAATGGAAATCAGCCCGTCCCGGCCCATGAGTCAGAGCAGCCCCAAAAAAGTCCAGGGCTGTACTGTAGCGGCCTTCTTCGGCATAGAGCAGCCCCAGATTGAATTCAGCCATGGCATAACCGGGTGATGCTTTCAGAGCCTGTTCCAGCAGCTCAGTGGCCTGGATACGCTTCCCTTCTTTCAGGAAAAGTATGCTGCGATCCACCAAAGCCTCGGGATATCCCGCTTTCAGCGCCAAAGCCTGATCCAAGGCATTTTGTTGTGCTTCGATATTACCAAGGGCCTGCCAGGCTTGTGACAAACCAAACCAGGCCCTTTCATCTTTCTCAGCTCTTTCCAGACGGATTTTAAAAGATTCAACAGCCTCATCAGGCCTGTTCAAAGTCAACAGGACCATCCCCTGATTGTAATAGGCCACATGATATTCGGGGTCTAAGGCTGTTGCAGTTTGCAGGTCTTTGAGCGCTTCTTCAGGTTGTCCTTTTTCGATGAGCAGCAGAGCCAGATGATAGTGACCGCCGGCACTCTGTGGATGCCGGGAATTCCAGCGTTCCAGATCAGCGATTCCTTCATCGGCCTTATTTATTTTTACCCAGGCTCTGCGTCGTTCATCGAGCCATCGTTCCGTATCGGGTGTGAAAGCAACCAGGGGTCTGCTCAGCAGAACCATGAGAAGGAGAAAAGTGCCCAGTCCCACCAGTGCTTTCTTAAAATGGCCGCACCTCAGACAATCGATCCAGTCGGCAACGGCTGCAGAAGCGAAAAGGATCAGGATAGGAATGACGGGAATACGATAGCGAGCTGTTACATAAAACAAAGAGAAAATACCGCTGTATGCAAGAATGGATAGAAGGAGGATTCCCCAGAGTATCCATTTTCCTCTACTGAATCCTTTTTGTCGACGGATACCTCGAATAAAAATGAGTGCTGCGCCTATTACAGAAACCGCCAGGACAGGAGTGAAGCCGGGTAAATAACGGATAACGGCATAATGCTCTTTTTCGCAGGCGACGACTTTATTTTCATCTATTTCAACAGGTCCCCAGAAGAGCGCCTGTTTTTTCAGCATGAGTTTGAGAATACGACCGGTCTCGTGGGTCAGGAAATTCTGATTCATTGTTTTCAGATGATCGATGAGATCATGATAGGAATGTTTTTTGATGTTGTGGGCTTTTGCGTAGCCTTCAAGCATGGCTGGAAAGGCAAAGAGAGACCAGTCATCATCATGAATAAAAGCTCTCAGATCCGGCGAGTCCGGATTGTAGCCTGTGGCCCATTGATTGTTGGAGCAGTAGAAAAGACAGGTACCCTCACTTCCCAGCAAAGGAAGCTCTCCGGTATTTTTATAATTGTATATGGAACCGGGAACAGACGGAAGGATAAAACAGATACTCCAGACAGTCGCAGCAACGGCGGCTTCTTTCCATTTTCCTTTCTTCCAATACCCATAAAGATGCATGCCCAGAAAGAGAATGCCGAAGGGCATGAATTCCCGTCGCATTATAGAGACTGCACCTGCAAGGAACCCGCTTGTCATGTCTCGCAGGAAGCGAGGTCGTTTCAATGACCGTGCTCCGCTCCGGATGAGATACAAGAGCAGAAAGATGATGGCACTGATGGGGCCCAGATCCATCTCATACAAAGGGAATATGAAATAAAGGGCCATCATGGCCGCGGCAATGAGTGCGGCTGATTCGTTATGGAGACGTCGGGCAATATCATAGAGAAGCAGAATGCTGAGCAACCCCAGAAACATCTGCACCAAGCGGGGGGCGTCGTATCCCAATCCGAAGATGCGGTAAACACCGGAAAGAAACCAGGAATATCCCGGAGCATGGGGATGAGGAAGCCAGTCCGCGAAAGGGTCGTTTCGTCCTGGCGGGGGCGTCCAATCGCCTGTGACAATGGCGCGGGCCCAATAATCCCGAAATTCAGCATCATGAAGAGGATGCTCATAGTCCGGACTTGTACGGTATTCGACAAAGAGAAAGCCTCTTATCGCTGCGGCTATGATCAGACAAAGGATGAGCAGACAGCGTCGAAGGCGGGGAGACATTTTTTTGATCTGGTCGGAACTGGTGGTTGACACACTTTCCTGAGGAACAGTTTCAGCCTCAGTGGATGAGGTCACATGATGCTTTGAAGGCATCATGTTCTCAACCTTTCCGTATCTTCTTGATATAGTGATAGGCCTCGTTCAAGGCGCGCATGGCATCCTCATCTCCGCCCAGATCGGGATGATGCACTTTCGCCTTGGTCTTATAAGCCTTTTCTATCTCTTTCCAGGGAGCTGTTGGAGATACACCCAGCAGTTGATAACAGATTTCCGCATCCTCTTTGCTTTTATTCTGAGGAGTATCCTCAGATAGTGTTTGCTTTATATTTTTTAAGAGTCGCGACACAATACTCTGCCGTCCTTTACCATAAAAAATAAAAATCAGAAAGAGGAAGAAAATGATTTGCCAAAAACCGGGCATGGAGCCAGACCTTTTTGCTGTAAAATTTAAAGTGCCTTCGCTGAAAGCACGGTATGTACTATCTTCTTCTGCGCCGCCAGCTGTGATAGCGTGGAATAAGTTTCATGAGAACACCGCCGGCCAGCATACCTCCGAAATGGGTGGCAACGGAAATGCCACCCTGGCCGGAGCGCAAGGTAAGCAGATTGAATATCACCACAAGAATAACGAGCCAGACGGCTGTAACAGGTACAGGCAGCGGAAAAAGAAAAAACTGCCGTTGCGGATCAATCATGGCGAAAGCGACGATCACACCCAGCGCTGATCCGCTGGCACCGATGATGAGAGGGTTGACAGGCTTTCCGGCCAGATAAGGGAGAAGTGTTGCCAGAACACCCAAGGCACCACAGGCCACATAAAAAATCAGAAACTGGCGGGAACCGAGCAGCCGCTCCACATCGGGACCGAATATAAAAAGCCAGAGCATATTCATGAACAAATGCAGCAGCCCCCCGTGGAGAAACTGGTAAGTGAAGGGCGTCCAGATCCAGCCCTGGAGAAAAGAGGCTGGCTGAAAACCCAGCCACAGATCCAGCTGGAACCAGGGGTTGCCCAGCCATTGCTCCACAGGAAAGGCCAGCAATTGCAAGGCGAAAATGGCCGTATTCAGCAAAATCAGCATCTGTACGGCCCAGGTAATCCGAGGGGTATGAAAAAAGGCACTTCTTTGTTGAAATGAATATTGCTGCATGGTCTGGTTTCCGGAATTGAAGATCCGGCCCTTATCGCCCTTTCAACCTGAGAGAACACTGTCCTGAACCTTATTGTACACCAAGAAGGTGAAGACACCCAAAAGAAGGGATATTTTTGGGGTGAGCGCTCCGAATCCGAGCAGTCCCTTTGATTATAAGGATCGGTCGGATCGGACGGATGTGGGAGGGGCGTTCCCAGGTGCGCGACCCAAGGTCTTTAATTTATCAGTGTCCATCAGTGGTTCTAAAAGTCTTTGTGGAAAAAAAGTTCATTCAGTTTTGGTTGTGCAGCCCTGTGTCCCATTGTGGTGCTGTGGTGAAAAAAAATAACACCAGCAGAAATCTTCATCCCCCTGAACTCTGTTCAACACTTGGTGTATTTAAGAAGGGTATGTTACCATGCAGATGGACAAAACCCATCCGCCCGAGAGATTCAATACACTGAACTGAAAGGATCCTGAGCCATGTCTGAAAATGCAGCTGAAACAACCGATCGTATTGAAGTTCATAACCCGAAAACCGGAGAGGTGCTTTACGCTGTTTCAGAGTATTCAGAAACAGAGATTGCCGCTGTCTACCAACGGGCCGGGGCCGCTCAGACGCTTCTTGCAGCAATGACTGTTGCGGAGCGTGTAGAAGAAACGCAAAAGCTGAAGAATTACCTCCGTGACAACATGGAAGAAGTGTGTCAGAAAATTATCCGTGAAACCGGAAAAAGCAGAACAGACGCACTTCTGGCTGAAATCTATCCCATCCTGGATATGCTGGATTATTACGCTAAAAATGCGGTTTCTTTTCTGGCTGATGAAAAGGTTCGCATACCCGTTGTCATGCTCGGGCCGGGTATGGTCAATTCAGTCAAGGATTTTTTCGGCAAGAAAGCGAAGATTGTTTATGAGCCTCTGGGCACTGTTCTGGTCATCGCCCCCTGGAACTACCCCTTTCATCTGAGTTTCTTTCCGGCTATCAGTGCTTTTCTTGCCGGTAATGCCGTGATTATCAAACCCTCCACACAAACGCCTTTGCAGGGACTGTATGAAGAGATGATTGAAAAAAGCGGCTTCATGAAAGACGCCATTCAATGTGTCTATGGCAGCCGCAAAACGGGCGAAGGACTTATTGACGCCCGACCGGCAAAAATCTTTTTCACGGGCAGTGTCTCCGGCGGCCGACATGTGATGAGCCAGGCTGCGAAATATCTCATTCCCGTCGAACTGGAACTGGGTGGTAAAGATCCCATGATCGTTTTTGAAGATGTCGATCTCGAACGTGCAACAAGCGGAGCCTTGTGGGGTGGCATGCTCAATTGCGGTCAGACCTGTACTTCTGTGGAACGGATTTTTGTTCAGGAAACTGTTCTCGATGACTTTGTTTCCATGCTGAAGGAGAAGATGGCGAAAATTTCCACCATGAGCGAGCTTTCCGAAGACGAAGGCGATCTTTGTGTGGGCTGTATGACCACCGTTTTTCAGATCGAAGAGATCGAAGCGCAGCTGGAAGATGCCCGTGCAAAGGGTGCCGAAATCGTGGCTGGCGGCTCACGTGTACCCGACACTTTTATCTTTCCGCCCACTCTGGTGGTCTCTCGTGATTTATCGCTTACAGTCTTGAAGGAAGAGACTTTCGGACCTGTCATGACCGTGGCTCCTTTCAAGACGGAAGAAGACGCCATTCGCCTGGCCAACGATTCTCCCTTCGGGCTCAACTCCAGTGTATGGTCGAAGGATCTTGTGAAAGCGGAGCGGGTCGCCCGTGCCCTGGTCACCGGAAATGTGTCCATCAACAACGTCCTCGCCACGCAGACGAATGCAGCCCTTCCCTTCGGCGGAGTCAAAGACAGCGGCATGGGGCGTTATCATGGCCCCTTCGGCCTTCACAGCTTCAGCAATATCAAATCAATGACCCTGGAAAAGAGCAGCGACCGCAGGGAAATCAACTGGTATCCCTACACAAAAGAGAAGTTTCAGCTTTTGGAAAAACTTTTCAAGACCCTCTATTCCGGTCATCCGCTGGCTCTGCTCCGGGCCGGATTACTGGGCAACAAACTGGCTGCTCTGGTGAAAAAACAAAAACTCTGATTTGATACAGACATTCCTGGTGGTTAAAACCAGCAAAAGGATGGAACAGTTCTTTGTCCACTGTTCGACAACAGGCTCTGGCTCCTGTGTTCGAAAAAAGGGGACACGGCATGACTTTTTTCGGTTTTGCCTGATCAGGGCGATGTGCACCTTCTTTGAAAAACACTCTTTTCCTCTCCGCAGCAGAACAGACGGTGGCTTGATCCTGAGCACAGGGCTTTGAATTTGTGAATTTTGCGCCAGCCTCTGTATACTTAAGTGCTTGAAAGGAACCTGTCATGGGAAAATATACCCTTATCCTGGCGCTTTTATCAGCCGTACTCTTTTTGTATTCCGGCTGCAATCTCATAAAACCGGAAGCACATTTCAGTGTCTCACCGGCGGGGGGTGATGCGCCCTTGCGTATTACCATGTTCAACCGATCGACGCCGGGTTTCTTTTCCTTACCCGGCTACGAATGGGATTTTGGCGATGGAAGCCCCCTGTGTTACGAGGAATCGCCGAGCCATTATTACGAAGAGGCTGGACGCTACACCATTACACTCACTTTGAAGAGCTTTTTTTATAAGGATGTTGCAAAAAAGATCCTGATCCTCCGTGATCCGGCTGAAGGCGAAATCGTTTCAGTGGATTTTGATCTCAGCCCCCGGGAAGGTACTGCACCACTTCTGGTCAGTTTTACGGATCAGTCTATGGTTGTCGGCGCATCCGTTACCGGTCGCCTCTGGGAGTTTGGCGATGGAGCCACCTCATCGGCGGCCAATCCCACACATCGTTATACGCAAGAAGGCTGCTATGACGTGCGCCTGACGCTCCACACAGAATCAGCGACATACAGCCACAGTATTGATAATGCCGTACAGGTGGAAGCTTTCCAACAATATGTGAATGCAAGCCGCAGCTTGAGTCCCTCTTCCGGTCTCGATGAACTGGGGCTGATCGCCGTAACCGTACATTTTGACGGCATGATCCGGCAGGTGCCCACGCCCATCATGTTTCATGAGCAACTCCCGGAAGGCTGGCACTTTGTCGGCTTGACGGAAGAATCCATTGAGCCGGAAGAAGTGGAACAAAGCACCGACGAAAATAATGTCAGCTTTTTCTGGAGCCATTGCCCTGAACTTCCTTTCGATCTGACATATCTCATTGAAGCTGCTGATCCCTGCGTGGATGGCCTTCTTCAGGGCCGACTTCAAATGCGTAATACAGGCCGCCTGGACTTGAACCAACCTGAAGACAGTATCCTCTATTGTGAAGCTCTCCCTGTAGAAGGTGAAATTGAGGGTGAAGCCGTAGAAGGTGAGTCTATGGAAGGTGAGCCTGTGGAAGGTGAGCCTATGGAAGGTGAAGCTGTAGAAGGTGAGCCCACAGAAGGTGAAATCGAAGCTGCAGAAGGTGAGATCGAAGCTGCAGAAGGTGAGATCGAAGCTGCAGAAGGTGAACCAGCAGAAGGTGAGCCTGTAGAAGGTGAAGCTGTGGAAGGCGAGCCAGCAGAAGGTGAAGCTGTGGAAGGCGAAAGTGAAGCTGATGAAAAACTGGTACTCATCCTCAAACGCCGGAGTACGGATGATCAATCTTATGAAGCATCGGTACCACTTACCATCCACCTGTCTCTCGCTTCGTTCGGCAAGGGTACCCCGGAGTCCTTGAGTCTGACAGAGCAGCTTCCTGAAGGCTGGTCTTTTTCAACTCTCCAGGATCCTTCCGGTCTCATCAGTGCCAGCTGGGACAGTAACAGCGGTCAATTGCTTTTCACCTGGTCATCCCTTCCCGCACTTCCTCTTGAGTTTTCCTATGAAGTTATTCCGGGGATTTCTGATGAAGTGGCTACCCTCAGTGGAAGAGCCTCTTTCAGTGTTGGCGGAACAGATCTTTTTTCCAACCGGGTTGAAAGTCAGTTCCGCCAGTACCAGACCCTTATTTCTCTGGAACATAAAGACCCTGTTTCGGGATACAGCCCTGGAACAGCATTCGTCATTACAGTGAGTTGGGAACAGATCGGAGTGGAGCTCCCTCTGGCTCTGGCCTGTACGGAATTTTTGCCTGAGGGCTGGCGTTTTCTCGGCATCGAAGAAAATGCGGGAACGCCGCCGGATATCGTCCCTGTAACGGGTCAGGAAGGTATTCTGGAATTTGGCTGGACAGTCACGCCATCGGCACCCGGATACTTCAGTTACAGTGTCCTTCCTCCCGGCTCAGCACGTGGTATTGCTTGTATCAGTTCTTCGGCTATCTATCGTTTCACAGCTGGAGAAGAGCAGACGGGGCTGACAGAACGCTGCTTTCCCCGTGGAGTTTTCTGATATCGGCAACAGGTTGATATAGTGATACAAGAGATCTCCGATCTGATTTCGGGGCCTCATCGGACATTGGCTATACAAAGGTTGTTCTTCATGAAAAAATATGCGCTTCCGAAAACATATCTGGTAATAACCGCGCTGACACTGCTTCTGACAGTCAGTCTTTTCAGCCATGCACAAAGCGGTGTGCGTATTGAATCGGGGACTTCCGTGGACAGACGCATCCGGGTCGCCGTACCGCCTTTTGCCTGCATCGATCCGCAATTGCAGGCCACGGCCAATGAAATGGCACAGACCCTGGCTGATGATCTTGAGTTTTCCGGTGTCTTTGTTCTTCTTCCACCGGCCAGCTATCCTCTGGGCTTTACCGGCCTCACCGCTGATCCTTCCACTCTGGACTTGCCCTCCTGGCGTGCCACCCAGGCTGAAAATCTGGTTTATGGTCTGATCTTTTACGAAGGTTCGCAGCTGGTGGCCCAGTTCCGACTCTTTGATCTCTATTCCAATACACAACTCTATGGCCAGGAAGTGAAGATCGCCCGTGAACATTTCCGTCTGGCCTCCCACCGTTTTTCTGAAGAAGTGATTCGCCAGGTTGATGGAACGCCGGGAATCGGTACTTCGGAAATCGTCTTTTCCGGCTTGTCCGGCAACAACCAGAAAGAAATCTATGTAGCCGACTACGATGGTGCCAATGTCCGGAGGGTGACCAATCACCAGAATCTTTCCATCATGCCTGAGATTTCAGCCGATGGCCGTTCCATTGCTTATTTGTCTTATAAAGATCGTTACGCCTTTCACTATATATTCGATCGTGCCTCCGGAGCATCCCGTCCTCTGTCCAAAGAGGTGGGGCTCAACAGTGCGGCCGCCTGGTCGCCTGATGGTCGCCGTCTGGCGTTGACCTTGAGTAAAGACGGCAATGCGGAGATCTATCTCAAAAATCCGGATGGAAGCGGTGCGCTTCGCCTGACCAACAACAGAGAGAATGATACTTCCCCCAGTTTCTCCCCTGATGGTGGCCAGATGTGTTTTGTCAGCGATCGGGCCGGGCGTCCGCAGATCTATGTCATGGGCTCTGACGGTTCCAATCCTCGCCGAATCTCCTTTCACGGAGGCAGTGCCTATGATCCCCACTGGTCTCCAGACGGCAAAATGATCACCTTTGTATCCAGCATTCCCGGCGAAGGATATGAGATCTATGTCATGGGCTCCGATGGCTCAAATCCGACACGTCTCACCAATTCCAGCGGTATCAATGAAGCCCCCTGTTGGTCGCCGGACTCGCGGCATATTGCCTTTTCCTCCACACGCAATGGACGTTCAGAATTGTTTGTGTACACCTTGAGCACACAGACGGAACGACCCATTGCCCGCCTCGGTATGAGTGCCGAGGGGCCCTCCTGGGGCCCGCGCCGCCGCTGATTTTCGCTTTACAGGGGTTGATCACAGTTTCAGGTCGGTTCAGCGTCCTTTTTTTCATATTCTGAACCTGTCTTCTTATCATCATGAAACCGAAGCAGTACAGAAGGGATCAAAGCTCAAGTAGATATACTCAGTGCTCTTCCAGTATACTTTTAGAATATTTTACACTGCCAAAGGCTTATCGGCCTTTGGGTCGCAGTGTTGCCATTATATTTAAATTGTTATTTCGGAGTGATTAAGTAATGAATAGAAAAGGTTTTACCCTCATTGAATTGCTGGTGGTCATAGCCATCATCGGCATTCTCGCGGCTATTTTACTGCCAGCTCTGGCCCGCGCCCGTGAGGCTGCGCGCCGTTCCAGTTGTCAAAACAATCTCAAGCAATGGGGGCTTGTCTATAAAATGTATTCCAGCGAATCGCCGGGCGAAAAATTCCCCAAAGTCTGCCTGGCTACCGTGCCCACACGTTATTGCGAACAGGAAGGCATGCCTTTTTCCGGAGGTAACGGTGTTGTAGCCGCCGGAGTCTATCTCCCGCCTCTTTATCCTGAATATCTGACCGACGCCAAGATTCTGATTTGTCCCTCCGATGCCATGGAGACGGTTGATTCCGTCATCAACCCCATCACCGGTACAACAGACATCGGCATTGCCTGTCAGGAGAACAAACGGGGAGCCCATCTTGGTGACGCCAGTTACCTCTATCTTGGCTGGGTGATTGATAAAGCGGGTTCCTCTGATCCCAGTATTGACCTGGCCAATGTGCCCATTCCCGGACTCAATCTGACGGGTCCGGCCCCTCAGCAGGTGGTTGATGGTGTGCTGGCGGCCTTTTTGCCCTTCCTCTTGAGTCAGAATGATGCTCTGGCTGATCAGGATGTGACTGTCGGGGATGGAGTGGGCAATGGAGTGGGCAATGTCATCTATCGCCTCCGTGAAGGGATCGAGCGTTTTCTCATTACAGATATCAACAACCCGGCCGCCAGTGCCATGGCGCAGAGTACCGTCTGGATCATGGGTGATATGATCGGCATAGATCCCAATCTGTTCAACCATGTCCCCGGCGGATCCAATATCCTTTACATGGACGGTCATGTGGCCTTCCAGCGTTATGAAGAGATGGGCCCGGCACCTGTCAACAGTGGTGTGGGTCGTTGTGTGATGGCCTTGCAATCCGTGCAGGATCTTATTTTATAATCGGTGACAGCCTTCCTTTTTCCTGGCTGTTGTAACCCTCTTGCTCCTTGAGCGGTAGAATACCTGTGGAAAGTCAAGTGTACCTCCGCCGGCTCATTTTCGTCCGTAAGGAATAGCGAAAGGTTTTTCATGAAACATATCATCAGACTGAGCAGCCCGGTTCAAAAGGCCAATTCGCTGTCTCTGGGAAGCTACATCATGCTTGCCGGTCAGATACTTGGTATTCTTGCGGGCATGTTTGAGGGCAAAGAGATCTTGAAACCTGACACTTCATCTGACGAGTCAGAATAAGTGTGATAAGCTTCCGGTACTTGCCTCCTCTTTGGAACTATTGACCTTCTGGAGGAATTGTATGGGTACAGGGCCAGGACGATTTCTGTCTTTTTATGGAGAAGAATTGTAAAGCCCCCGTGTGCTATGCGATGATATCAAGGTAGACTTTCAACAGTACTGCAGCAGCAGGAGATGAATTATGAAACATATCAGGATTATGGGACGCCTTCCCCAGCGGGCACAAAGCGACGGACTTTGTACCAATATCACCAGTGATCTGCAGGCCAGGTTCTGCTTTGTACTCTCCTTCTTTTCTCAGGTGTTCGTACCTCTGGTACAGCCTTTAATCGGATTGAAGGCGGGAGCTCCTGTGGATGACACCCCTTCGTATGAAGAGTAACCCTGATCACAGGGAAAAGAAACAGGGAGAATCCCATGAGACATTTGCATACAGTGAGCCGTAAACCGGAACATGCGGCCATGGCACCTGATGTGGTGATCACTCTGATCATAGACCTTCTGAAAGTGTTTTTGCCTCTCTTTCAGAACAAAGATCCGCAGAACCCGAGTGGCAGTGGCACCACAACACCGCCTGCGGATACAGATTGATAAAGGGCGGTCATTTGGTTTTTCACATCGAAATATGGTATGAATAGCGGGTACTGTAAATCCATTCCCATGGAGTTATGACAATGAAACATATTCGTAAGATGACTGTCAGACGTGCCGATGCCTTTCTGACCCTGTTTAATTCACTGTGGCGCGCCTGGTACGATTTTCGCCATACAAAATATTTATAAACCACGAAGCGAGGAGAAAACACTTATGAAGCATATTCAGAAACTCACGGTCCGCAAAGCGTCGGCATTTCAGGATTTTGTGTATACCGTTTACCGCGCTTTTTATGATTTTCGTTTTCAAAAGAAAAACGAATATTACGGATGAAATAACCTGACAGATCCTTTCAAGCCGACCCCTTTCGTTAAAGAGGTCGGCTTTTTGTGTCTGTCGTGGTATAATACCCGCCACCGGGAGAACCCGGTTCTCATGTCGCCCCGTTGCAGGAAATAAAGCACAGGTTGCTTCATGTTGATCTGTGAACAGGGGCGCATCCCCTTTTCCCACGCCCCAACTGTACAAGCAGGAAATAACGGGGCATAACCACGACCACAGGATAGCACTCATGCCAAAAATCATTAAATACATTGTTGCTCCCAGGCTGCCGAAAAGACTGCAGCGTCTGGCTGATATTGCCGGCAATTTATGGTGGGCCTGGAATCTGGACGCCGTAGAACTCTTCTTCCGCATGGATCGGGATCTCTGGTCTCGTGTGGAGCACAATCCCAGTCGGCTTCTGGGTGAAATCAGCCAGGCCCGTCTGGAGAAACTGTCGGAAAGTGCCAGTTTCCTGGCACACCTCGACCGTGTGGCGGCGAAACTGGATGCCTACATGACGGAAGGGGAATGGCGCTCCAGACACAGCGATGCGCCGGAAAATCTTCTGGTGGCCTATCTCTCTGCTGAATTCGGATTTCACGAATCCATAACCATCTACTCCGGAGGGTTGGGCATTCTCGCCGGTGACCATCTCAAAGCCGCCAGTGATCTGGGGCTCCCCATGGTGGGACTGGGTCTGCTTTATCGGGAAGGCTATTTCAGACAGTATCTGAATGCCGATGGATGGCAGCAGGAACTGTATCCTAAAAATGATTTTTATTCCATGCCCATCCAGGCTGTCCGTGATGCCACAGGCAAACATCAGGTCATCGAAGTGCCCTATCCCGGGCGTATGGTCAAAGTATACCTGTGGAAATGTCAGGTAGGCCGCGTGCCTCTTTATCTGCTCGATGCCGATCATGAAGACAATACACCAGCCGATCGCAGCATCAGCGGGCAACTTTACGGAGGGGACACCGACACGCGCATCAAACAGGAAATTCTTCTGGGTATGGGCGGTGTGATCGCCCTCAAGGAATTGGGACTCCACCCCACCACCTATCATATCAACGAAGGCCATGCGGCTTTCATGTTGCTCGAACGCATTAAAGACCTCATCGAGCGCGATCAGATCAGCTTCAATGAAGCGATGGAAGTGGTGAAGGTGGGCAGCGTATTCACGACCCATACCCCTGTGCCGGCGGGTAACGATGTCTTTGAACCGGCCATGATCAACAACTATTTCCGTGACTATTGCGCAGCGGTGGGCATCTCCATGGACAGCCTTCTGGCACTGGGCAGGCAGAATCCGACGGACACGAAAGAAAAATTCTGCATGACTGTTCTGGCTCTCAAACTGGCAGCGGCCTCCAATGGGGTGAGTGCCCTTCACGGAGAAGTGGCGCGTCAGATGTGGGCACCCGTGTGGAAAGGCGTTCCCGAAGAAGAACTGCCCATCACTTCCATCACCAATGGCGTGCATATCCCCACCTGGATTTCCCGGGATCTGGCCATGCTCTTCGACCGCTATCTCGGCCCTGACTGGCTCGCCATGCCTCATGATCAGTCCGTCTGGGAGCGTGTGGATTCCATTCCCGATTCAGAACTTTTCCAGACCCACATGCGCAGTCGCCAGCATCTGGTTGATTTTGCCCGCCATCGGGCTGAAAAGCAGATGGCCAATCGCGGTGCTTCCGCAGCTGAAATCCGGACGGCCAGCGAGCTGCTCAATGGCGAAGTGCTCACCATCGGTTCCGCGCGCCGCTTTGCCACCTATAAACGGGCAACCCTGCTCTTCAGAAATCCTGAGAGGCTCAAAAAGATTCTCACCAATCCGGAGATGCCGGTGCAACTGATTATCGCCGGGAAAGCTCATCCCCGCGATTCGGATTCCAAGGAACTCATCAGACAGATCGTGCATTTCGCACGGGACCCCGAAGTGCGCCAGCACATTGTCTTCATAGAAGACTATGACATGAATGTGGCGCGCTACATGCTTCAGGGAGTGGACTGCTGGCTCAATACGCCTCTGCGGCCCAACGAAGCCAGTGGAACCAGCGGCATGAAAGCCGCCGCCAATGGCGGCCTGAATATCAGCATTCCCGACGGATGGTGGTGTGAAGCCGAAGAACTGGGCGAAAATGGCTGGAGTATCGGTAAAGGCGAGCTCTATGGCAGCCGTGAAGAACAGGATACCGTGGAGAGCGAAGCTCTTTATGAAATTCTGGAGCAGGATGTGGTGCCCATGTTCTATAACCGCGACAAGGATAACCTGCCACGCGAATGGATTGGCCGCATGAAAAACGCCATCCGCACCATAGCCCCCATGTTCAACACCTATCGCATGGTTCTCGAATATGGTGACCGTTTCTATATTCCCAACTGCAGACGCAGACATCGTCTCTTTCAGAATGATCGAAAGCCGGTTTATGAACTGGCCGCCTGGAAAGAAAAAGTCCGCAACTCCTGGGCACAGGTGAAGATTCTGGAAGTGACCAACGGCAATGCCGGTAATCTTTCCTTTGGCGACACATTGGAAGTTACGGTTAAAATCCGATTGGGCAGCCTCTCGGAAAAGGACGTGAAAGTGGAGATTTATCACGGTGCCTTGAATCCCGAAGGAACTCTCGAAGACACTGCGCGTGAACGCATGTCCTGGGTGAAAGCGCTGGAAGGAGATGTGCATCTCTTCAAAGGCCATGCCCGCTGCGATCGCACAGGTGCTCTGGGTATCTCCGTGCGCGTTCTGCCCAGCCATCCTGATATGATTCATGAACATGAGACCGGGTTGATCACCTGGGCATAGTGAGCTATTGTTTTTTCCTGTGAAACAGCCGGAAATTTTGCTTTCCGGCTGTTTCTTTCTTTTCAGAAAACCACCCTATGTGGAAGTATATGGCTTGACATACCACAAGATATAGTTTAAACTATACCAAGTCTCAATGTATGGCTAATGGAGTCTGTACGTTTGTTTAAGCTCCGGGAGAAGACCGGAGCCAGCCGCTTCCGGGGAAGTGGCCCATCATTACGTCACGCTGTGGGAAGACAAATGAATTCACCTGTTTTTCCCGACAGCAGGCAACGAGAGGAGCACGTTCTTCTGTGAGTATCTTAAACAGACGCTTTCGACGTATTTTCGGCGGTTTCAGCGAAGGGCGCAGTTCTTTGGCGGCGGCTTTGCTGCTTGTGGGACTGGTTCTGGGCGGTTGTGCCCACAGTCCAGATCGCATCGCTCAGTTTGACCCGATTCCTCCTGAAGAAATGGATGTCACGGAGTTGGACTCCAGTCTGCCGCCAGCGGTCTCCGATCTGCTCCGCCAGGCTGAAGCCTCTCTGCAGCGAGCCAATGCCGCTCACGAACAGGGAGATCAGGAAGGGGCCATCCGCCACTATCAGCAGATGTTTTCTCTCCTGCAGGAGGCGGAGTTGGATCCGGCCTTGAATTATGCCTCCCGGGACCTCTTCGAAAAGATCCTCACAGCCCATCTGCGTCACAGCCATCTCTATCATGATCCGGGCACTTGCCTGGGTCAGGCCAGCTCGGAGGTATACAGCGATATCGTAATTCCCACGCCCTTGCCTCCTCAGGTACTGGTGGAAATTCAGACACTGCAAAATGAATACAGCGGCACCTTTCAGCGTGGCTTGGACCGCAGTTCCATCTATATGCCTCATTTACGCCATATGTTCCGCGAAGCGGGCCTGCCTGAAGAACTCGCCTGGCTGGCCATGGTGGAAAGCATGTTCCGGACAAAGGTCATTTCTCCGGCCGGTGCCGGGGGCATGTGGCAGTTCATGCGGGGCACAGCCCGTCATTACAAAATGCGTATGGACCAATATGTGGATGAACGCTTTGACTGGTATCGTTCTACAGAAACGGCCATCTGCTACCTGAAGAATCTCCACAACTTTTTCAATGGGGACTGGGCACTGGCTGTAACCGCCTACAACATGGGTGAGGGCGGTCTGGATCGCACTCTCACAGCCTGTGGAGGCGAACGTGACTTATGGACGCTTCTGAACAATACCTCACCCAGCAACAAAATGAAGGATGAATCAAAAAAATACTATCCTCGACTGCTCGCTTATATCATCGTGACCCACGCACCCGAGCAATACGGATTTACCGCCCCTGTGGAGCCAGCTCTGGATATGGAGCGCATTCCCGTGCAGGGATCCTATACCCTGGCATCTCTGGAAGAAGCGGCCGGACTTTCCAAAGGTACTCTGGCGGCTTGGAATCCCGATCTGCTCCGTGAAATGACCCCTGTACATGGAGAGTATATGCTTTCCGTACCCGGACAGCAGCGCAACAAGATGCTCGCCGCACTCTCGACGGTGAAGCCCGTACCGCTTCCCGCCGCCTCGGCACCCATACTCGCTCACAGCGGCGGAACCACTTACAAAGTGAAACGGGGCGACAGCATCTCTAAAATCGCGCGCCATCATGGCGTCAGTGAATCGGCTCTGATGAAAGTCAACAATATAAAATCAGCCCGTTCGCTCAAAGCCAACCAGGTGCTTCAACTTCCCGGAACAGGGTCCTCACAACAGGCTTCAAATAGCGGAGGCCATACAGCCACAGCTGCTGCGCAAAAGAATACGCCCACTGCAGCGCAAAAAGGAGCTGATATCACTTATACAGTGAAAAAAGGGGATACTCTGAGTAAAATCGCTCAAAGCCATAAGGTCTCCATGAACCAACTGCAGAAGTGGAACAAGATTCCATCCAATAAAATGGTTCACATCGGCCAGGTGTTGAAAGTGGGTGAAGCTCCGGTTCAGGTTGCCGCAGCCGCCTCTTCCTCCAAAGATGATGATTTTCATCTGGTGAAGCCGGGGGAATATCCCGCCATTATTGCCGAGCTCTATGATATACCCTTGAGTGATTTTCTGGCCTGGAACAAACTCAACAGCAGCTCCATCATTCGCACTGGTGACAAACTGATTGTTTCCGGATCACGAAGCAGCAGCTCCGGAAATACCACGGCTAAAAGGCAGACCAAGGCGCCGGAACAGAAGGAAATAATCCATAAAGTCGCCAAAGGGGAAACGGCGGGGAGCATTGCCAAAAAACACAATGTTTCTCTGAACGATCTTCTGTCCTGGAACAAATTGACGACAAAATCCGTATTGCGGGTCGGTCAGAGCCTGAAAATAAAAACTACGGCTGTGGCGGCCGCCGGCCGGGATCGCCAAAAGGATCTGACTGTTTCACAGGCCTCTGCAGCGGAAAAAGTGGTGCACAAGGTGAGAGCCGGGCAAAACCCCACGAGCATAGCCCGCCACTATGGCGTCGCTGTCAACGATCTCTACAAATGGAATAACTGGAAAAAAGACCACATCCTCCGTATTGGTGACGAGGTATCCATTTACAAATAAGAGATCAGCCCCTCAGGCCGTAAAGACATGTGTCGAAATAAGGACTCAAACTCCTGTGTTCTTTGAGTCTTTGGATTCTTCTCTCAATACGGCATGGCTCAACAGCTCGGCAACACGGGTCGGTTTGGGCAGTGAGCCCGTGCGGGGCGCATCGCTCAAGACGGGATCATGGACAACATGAATGGGCCCCTCCCGGGTGCCATCCATCCACTCAGCCAGCTGATGAATCCCCTCAACAGAACAATCCAATACAGGCAACCACATATGGGCCACAGCCTCGGGCAACACAGCCACTTCCTTGCTGTATGTCCAGACCAGGCATTCCAGAGAATCGCCCAGAACATGACCGCTCTTTTTGGCTGCTGAACGCAGAAGCCCGGCATCTTCGGCCACACTGGATTCCACCAGAGCTGTAACCCCGGGCTGTTGCATCAACTTTGTCACCGTTTCCTCCCGGGTCTTCGATGTGGGATCCGTGTAAACCACCAGCTCGGGATCAAAGGGGATCCCGCTTTCCTCCAGAGCCTGTTTGTAGCCCCGGATACGGTCTGCCCCGGCCTGGTAGCCTTCAAAAGCCGTGAGCAATGCGATGCGGCTGTGCCCGCGATTCAGAAGAAAACGGGTGCTTTCCAGTGCGCCCAGAAAGAAATCGACGGAGGCGCAGCTGCATTCCGGGAAAGCGGCTGTCTGTCCCAAAGCCAGATAAGGAATGCCGGAGGCGTGGATCCGTTTTATGACCGTGTCATCACTGGGAAGAGGGCCTACGACCAGACAGGAGTCATAGACCTGTTCCCAGACACCTCGGCCATAATCATTTCCCAGGGTAGCGGTGGAGCGGGGCGCCAGATCAAAGGTGATATAGGCACCTCGAGAGGAAAAGACTTCCGAGAGCTTGGCAAAGAGCCAGAGCAGAAAATCCTCATTGAGCGGTACCTGATGAAGCGTGGGGGCCAGCGTCACACCCACACAATTGCGCACACGGCCGCGCAGGCTCCGTGCACCATGATGAGGGTAATAACCCGTCTCGCGGATAATTTCCCACACTTTCTGACGGGTTGATTCCTTTACGCCAGGCTTGTTATTGATCACTTTGCTGACCGTTTTTGTGGAAACGCCGGATTTCCGGGCAATGTCATAAATGGTGCATCGTTGTTTCAAAATGGCTCTTTCGAAAAAAGTGACAGCAGACAATTTCACAAGATGGCCGAAAAGGTCTCTATAAAAATGAAGATGCTGCGAACATCTTACTGAAGATCCATTATATCACTACAGCACAAAAGTGAAATTATTGAAGCGGTACTCCTTGGAAAGAACCTGTGAGGGAATTGAGGAACTCCACAATTTCCGCCGTCTGCGATGCCTGGGCTTTTTTCCCTACCTGGTATTTCACCATGGAGTCCACCGCTTCTTCCAGAGTCTCCACAGTGCCATCATGGAAATAGGGGAAGGTGAGGGCAATATTACGGAGCGTCGGTGTTTTCAAACGGAAGCGGTCGTATTCGTCTTTTGTTTCATTGAAACGACCATAATCCGCCTCCACAACATTGCCGCGGTCACGATAATAATCGCGGCGCAGGCCCATCAACTCATAGGAACAGCCACCCAGGAGAACGCCTGTATGGCAGGTATAGCAACCCAGATCCTGAAAATGCTGGAAACCGGCCTTCTGTACATCGCTCAATGCGGATTCGTCGCCCTTGAGGAAATCATCCCAGGGGGCCGGAGTAAGCAGTGTCTTTTCATATTCAGCAATGGCATTGGTGAAAGTTTCTTTGCTGTACCCTTCAGGATATGCAGCGAGAAATTCCTCCTGGAAAGCATCATCTTCATCAAGCTTTTCGATGATCTGTTTCCAGTTGGAAGCCATTTCCGCCGGGTCGTTCACAGGACCATCAGCCTGATCGGCCAGATCCACGGCACGACCATCCCAGAACTGGGCGAACTGGAATACGGAATTGAAGACCGTGGGAGAGTTGATGGTACCCACGGCGTTACCGACACCTTTGGAAAATTTCAGTTGATCTGTACCACCTTTTCCCAGGTCATGGCAGGTAGCACAGGAAACAGTATCATTCTTTGAGAGGCGCACATCATGGAAAAGCTTTTGCCCCAGGGTCACTTTAACCGGGTCCGTTTCCACAGACTCGGGCAGGGGCTGCATGCCTTTGAACATTGTATCGGGATTAATGCCGGGGAGGACGTGGTGTTCTTTGCGTTCCTGCTCAATCCAGGCCAGAAGAGCGGCATCGTCATCGGCACTCATACGGTGGTTCCAGTGCATGAGCAGATAGGCGGCCGGAGGCATGGAGCGATTTTCAGTGGTATATTCGATTTTCGCCAGAGTCACCTGATCCACAGGCTGCTCTTCTTCCGGGAAAAATACGCGCATGAAATCGCTGTGTTTCAGACCCGTATACATATCATATTCCAGAATTTGTTTTGCCACGGGAAGGACACCATACCAGGGAAGTTGGATTTCGCTTGTATGGCAGTGCACGCACTTCGCTTCCAATACCTGAAGTGCTGCGGCTGTAACAGGATCATCCACCTGAAGGCTTGCCAGACGGCTGTCAGGAAGAGGAATAACAAGATTCAAAAGGGGAAAGGCTACAGCACCACAAGCACCCAGAATGATGGCTGCAATCAGGAGTTTCTTTTTCATGATCGATCCTCAATGAAATATTTAAGGCCAAAAATAAAGCATGGATGAACTGCCCGGCGAGGGTCAGCATCCATACCTGTGATTGAATATCAACAAAATGTTCGACTGTTTTCGTGTCTTTACTATACTATACCTTGAAAAAAAATACAAGAGATTGCGTGAGTTCAAGAACGAAACGCAATTTTTAGCAGACAAAAAGAAGAGACACTGTGTCCCTATGCGTTACTACCCATCAACTTCCATTATTGTTCCGAAGAAGTTTGTGCTGTTGACTCTGCAAGTCACATACTCTCAAGATATTGTGAGTTCCTCGATTCGGCAAACTGTCTTCCGACAATCACGACCAAACAATGACTTGGGAAACCCTGAAAGCCGTTGAGATTCACTCCCGGGAACGCCAATTTCCACATTGGCAGACAGCGAGTTAAGACATTGAGATTTTGTACACAATGATTCGGCAACAGGCCTTTTGTCGGTCACGAATTAAATAAAAGTCTTCACTGGTGTCCAAATTAAGGACACCATCGAATCCACACAGTTGAATTCATTGGTATTTTGGGCAGATTTTGTCTTCATTTTTCCGGTTCCCAGGATCAGGCTAACTGATCGTTGCATTGGCCTGTCCAAATTACGAAGGCCCGTGTTAGACGGTTCTACAGCTATACAATACCATAAAGACAAGCTTTTTCGGGTGCTCAGCACATAGAAACAGGTGTCAGCACATGGAACGAGCCTGTCCAAGAAAAGCTCATTGGGACAAGGATGAAAAGTCTTTTTTATCCCGTCAAATGCATACATAAACCACGGTCTTTTCCCGGGTATCCTGCCTATGTGGAAATTGGCGTTCCCAGATAAGTACCAGACGGCTTTATGTGTGTCGAGAAGATAGAATAACGCAACGGCGACACACAATACTGAAGAGATCGGTCATGTTTTTCGGTGTCTTCCCAATCTGGATGACCGTCTTTTTTCGCGTTCTTGTGGTTGAATGCTTTGATGGGCGGGCCGGGTCGCAAAAAAACAGGGATGACAGTGGAGGTCGGAGTCAGGAGATATAAGAGACTTGGAGGGATCAGGGTGTCTGGGGAATCGGTCGGATCAGTCAGATCAGTCGGATCGGACGGATGTGGGGGAGGCGGGGGTCTGTTCCGGGCATTGTTGCGGGGTCAGTGGACCAAGTGGACAGAGGGGACGAGTCAAGACTATAGGTCTTTTTATGCCCATTGTACTTTTTCCGTGTGTTCCGTGATTGACCTGGTTAAAAGAGAAAGGATAATTTGGCTGCGTCTGAACTGCGCTCTATTTTTGACTCTTTCATCGGGCTTTTCTGCAACAGGGAAAAAATATGGTATAATTCCTATAGTCGAGGTTTTTGTGTGGCAATCCTGATTTTTACCAATCGGGCCTTCTCCCTTTTCCGGAGAAATAACCAAGACTCAGCGGGCTGGTATCCCCGTATAGGAGTGCGTTCGGCTTGGCAACAGTACTTTGTATAGATCACGATGACCAATACGGGCAGTTTATCAGCACCCAGCTGAAGAACAGTGGCCATCAGTGTGTTTTCAGCCATCAGGGTGCCAAGGCCATTCCTCTGGCTGAAAAGCATGAGGCTGATCTGATCATTTCCGAAGTGATGCTCCCCGATGTCTGCGGTTTTGAGATTGCCCGTCGCATACGTGTTCATGAAAAGCTGCGCATGCTCCCCATCATTCTCATGTCCACCATGTGTGAGGAAGATGAGGTGCGCCATGCGCTGGCCCAGGGAATCGATGGTTTTCTTCCCAAACCTTTCAACGGCACATCGCTGATGACCATGATTTCACAGCATCTTGCGGAAGCACGGAGTCTTCAGGTTACGGATCCTGTTACGGGTCTGAGCGGTCAGAAGCAGATTCGTGCGGAAATTCAAAAGGCCATTGTCTTAAAGCAGAAATTTGCCACGCTCTATATTGAGATCACAGGCCTGGCCCATTTTGCCCGGACTCATGGCGAAGCCACCCGTGATAAATTGCTGCGCCACTTTGTGAAGATTCTGGAACATTGCCGGAAAAAGCTTTCCCCCGAAATCTTTCATGCAGGTCATTTCGGTAATGGTCACTTTTTCAGCCTTATTGAAGCGGATAAAGCGTCATCTATGGGTGAGCATCTGCAAAAATACTGGAAGTCTTTTCTTGAAAAAGACATCGCCTCCATTACCGACGGTTCCTCCCCGACATCAAAAGAAGATGGGAAGGTGATGCTGGATCTCATCATCTACCTGACAGGCAACACGATTTTATCCAAGCGCACGCCTCAGGAATACTTTGAGACACTGGCCCAGTTACGCAAAAAACAACGTCATGGCGAAGATGGCGGTATTGTGATTGACAACCGTCGCGGTTTTTAATTCAGGCTTGTTTCGCCATCCCTCCCTATTAGCGCCTTTGCACTTCCATTGTTTTTTTGAAGAAATTTGTGTTGTTGCGGCTGAATACTCTGATAGGCGGGCCGGGTCGCAAAAAAACCGGAATGACGGCGGGGATATGTCGTGAGGCATTTATAAAAACTTCATGGATTGATCTTCTCTGGGGAATCGGTCGGATCGGACGGATGTGGGAGGGGCGTAGGCATGTCTTGGGATACAAAAGAGACTCCGGGGAGACATAAGCTTTTTCCCCGCATTCCTTTTGCGTCCTTTTGCGCTTTTCGCGGTTAAAAAGAAAAGCTTCATTTGCTTGTACTTATGCGGCGCTGTACGTCCCTCAGACATCCCGCCGCAAACGTTGTCTCGTATCTTCTATAACAGCGTCAAGAATTTCATCCAGAGAGATGGCCGGCTTATAGCCAATGGCCTTGTTGATTTTGTCGAGGCAGGGTTCGCGGTGGCGCATATCTTCGTATCCCGGTCCATAGGCCTGATCATAGGGCACATAACGGATGGTGGAGGAGCTTTTTGTCCGTGTGATAATCCGTTTCGCCAGGTCTTCCATGGACACGGATTCATTGTTGCCGATATTGAAGACTTCGCCGCAAATGGATTCCGTTTCCATAAGCTGCACCATGGCGGGCACCACATCCTGAACGGCTGCAAAACAGCGGGTCTGTTTTCCATCGCCGTAGACAGTGAGATCTTCGCCCAGCAATGCCTGTCTTGCAAAAGTGGGGATTACCATTCCATAGCGGCCCGTCTGACGGGGTCCCACTGTATTGAAGAGGCGTACCAGCACTACAGGATGTCTTTTTTCCCGCCAATAGGCCAGAGCGAGAAACTCATCAATCTCTTTGGAGGCCGCATAACACCAGCGGTGCAGGTGAGTGGCTCCGATGACCCGGTCGTCATCTTCATGAAAGATGGCGCGGGCGCCTTTTCCATATACTTCGCTCGTGGAGGTGATGAGAAGACGCCTCCGGTATCGGCAGGTCTCTTCCAGAATTGTTTCCGTGCCACGGATATTGTTGATGATGGTACGAATGGGCTGATTGACCACCAGCTGCACCCCCACCGTGGCGGCGAGGTGGTATACCACATCCACCTCTTTCACCAGGTCGCGCACCACTTCCTGATTCAGGGTGGAATCAATGACACAAGTGATGTCGGTGAGATGTTCGATATTTTCAAAACGGCCTGTGCTGAGATCATCCAGAACAAAGACCTGGTGGCCTTTGTTGATCAGCGTTTCGCAGAGGTGAGAGCCGATAAAGCCGGCACCGCCGGTGACCAGTACACGCATAGTATTCTCCCGGATAGCTCAAAAAATGAATGGATTATTGTGCACATGATACCTGCACAGTGCCCTTTACAGCAACCCGGCATGATCCTGGACTCGCATAATTCCAGACAGAGCAATGCCGTTTCCTCCCGGCTGCTGATGGAAAAGCAAGTCGAAAGGATATCGCCTCATGAGGCGATGATCATTTCTCCTCCTCTTTGTCCTTTTCGGCGGCTTCTGCTTCTTCGATGTAAGGCTTGAGCAGATTCTCCATAAAGCAAAGATAAGATTCCAACACTTCGAGAGCTTCTTTTTCATTGGAAAATTCAAAGGCATGACGCATTTTCTTGAGATCTTCTTCTGAAAAAGAGAAGGGGGGAAAAGTCACATCCAGGATAATGGGCAGACGCTGCATAACCTGGCTCACGGTGATATACATGAGATAGTACACATGATTATGGGTTGCCAGAACGATGGCCTGGAAAAGGCTGTAATTATCCGCACTTTCATCCTGGACACCCCGCTTGGAGCGGTCAAAGAGGATGTTATCAATGATCCGGCAGATTTTGCCCAGCTCGCGGGGCTTGCGCCTGCGCAGAGACAACAAGATCAGGTTCATCAGGTAATGACGTCGGAATTCCAGTACATCCTTCAGAAAATCAACGTTCAGGTTTCCTTCATTGTCTGTGAGCAGTGTGTTGAAGATTTCTATGCCGGCCGTCATATTCAATTTCTGCGCATAAATTCCGGATCCGTGTCTGATCTGTACCAGACCCAATGCTTCTATACGCTTGATTGCCTCGCGGATGGCATGACGGTTCACACCGAATTCTTCAGAGAGTTGCCGTTCCGTCGGCAATTTTTCTCCTTCTTTGTACACACCGTCAATAATGCGTCTGCTCAGTACGCTGGCCATGTGGCTGGATAAAGTTTTGCTGGGGATTCTTGCGAGTGCTTCCATGTTTTCCATAATTTTCAGTTCCAGGGTTATAACAGTTTGTTTCTTCTCTAGGCGATTTTCCTATGTACATGCTATGTCTACTGCAACGCATCGTCCCTTGACAGCCGGATCCTCTCACCCTTTCTTCCACGGCGGTGTGTCCGGAAGATAGCTCTCAAATTCGTGAAGGAGGCTGTCTGCGTAGTCACCAGCAAAACTTCCATCGAAAAAGCGTGGCAGCCCTTCTGTATGCAGCCGCTCCCAGGAATGCTCTTCTTTTCCGGGGTTGATGGGGAAAAACAGTGCATTATTGGCCTTTGCCGCTTTCAGATCACCGAAGGCGTCACCAATCATCAACACCTTATCGCTGTCATATCTTCCCTGACATGCGTGGTAAATATGCTCAGATTTGGTGCCTACCTCCTGGCCATTAATGCAAAATACATATTTATCAAGTCCCTGTTCTTCCCACTCGCGGACGAGAGCTTCACCCGGTGTCTGTGAACAGACCATGAGATCAGCCTGAGGCCGGGCCGCATCCAGGCATTCACGCACAAAGGGGAAGGGGGGCAGGCCGCCCTGGACAATGTCAGTCACACTCACATTGACCGCCAGACTCCATTCCAGTGCCTGATGCATGTCGGGTGCCTCTTCACAGCTGTGGCTGTCACACCAGGCCTGAAGGGCGGGATTGCCGAGCTTCGTCTCTTCTTCGACCCAGCGACGCAGGTTGGGGATTCCGGGCAATTTCATCTGGCGCGCCTGTACAGCGTCCCACTCAGCCAGCAGGTCAAAAGTTTTGATCAGAGCCGGGAATCGATTGGCACCGCGCCATTTGGAATAGAGGTTCACAAATTCTGCAGCAGCCCGGGCAAATTTTGAAATGGGCTGTAATTTCCAATGCTTGATGATATTGGGTATAAAGCATTCTTTATGCTTGATTTCCATGGTATCAAAGGCACAGCCATCGCTGTCGATAGCGATGAGATATTTGTGTTTCGGCTGATGGTTTTTCAAATGGGCGACAGCATCGGTCATGGAATCGCTTACTCCTTTACCAGATCATGAAAGGTGGTGATGAAATACAACAAACAAAATTGTCTGAGACTTTACAGGGATCAGACGCCTGAGAATGCGGAAAAACCTCCGTCCACGGGAAGCACGATCCCCGTGACGAAGCGGGAAGCATCGCTGGCGAGCCACACAGCCGCTCCGACAAGATCTGTCGGGCTGCCGAAGCGTGCCAGAGGCGTATGATCAAGAATGGTCCGTCCCCGGTCGGTCAGGCTTCCCGTGTCTTTGTCAGTCAACAGGAAACGGTTCTGCTCCGTCAGGAAAAATCCCGGCGCAATGGCATTGACGCGGAGGGCGGTATTGTGTTCCTGGGCAAGATGAACAGCCAGCCACTGGGTGAAGTTGCTGACAGCCGCCTTGGCCGCACTGTAGCCGGGGATGCGTGTGAGCGGACGGAAAGCATTCATGGATGAAATATTGATGATGGATCCGCCCCCGGGATTGGCAATCATGGGTTGGCCGAAAATCTGGGAAGGCAAGATGGTGCCTCCCACAAGATTCAGATCAATAACCTTGTTCAGGGCTTCGGAGGAAATGTCAAAAAAGGATTGATCCGGTCCCGTGGTGGCGCCTTTCATATTGCCGCCCACGGCATTGACCAGAATATCCACGCCGCTGAAATCGTTGAGGAGATCTTCGCAACATTGGTGGATGGTGTCACTGTTGAAGACATCCACAGCATAGCCCCGGGCTGTGCCACCGTTTTTTTGGATGCGCAGCGCGCAGGCATCGGCCATATCCGGCAGGAGGTCACAAACAGCCACAGTAGCACCAGCCGCTGCAAGACCTTCCGCAATGGCACCGCCTAAAACGCCGCCACCACCTGTTACAACGGCTATTTTACCTTCCAAATCAAAAAGGGATCTGTGTTCCATATTCATAATATAGCGTGATTCTCCAGCAATCAGGTCCTTTCAGAACCCGACCTTCTTGGTACATTATTTTTCCGGCAAAAAGGCGAGAGGAGAGAAATTGCCGGATAAAACCAGAAATGATTGAATTCGTCTCTGGCTCTCCTATGAGACTCCTGAGAGGTGCTTTTGGTTGCACACAAAGGATTATAACAGAATAAGCACTAGATTTTCAAATTGATTCACCAAATATTTCGAGCTCCCGGAATCAACTTTCAGTATAAGGGTATACCATGATACTATATTTTACAAGGACGGGCTGATAAGTGTTACGGAGAAGATAGCGCGTCCGGTAAAGTGATATGATACCTCAGGAAAGGACTTCCATGAATATCCTGTTTACCCGCCGTTTTTTTAAAACTTCCGTCAGGGTTTTTACCCTCTGTGCTCTGGTCATTTTTCTGTTGTCTTCCGGCCTTTATGGAGATGAGCCTGTTTACCCTTCCCCCACGGCTGTGACAGCTGATCCCTCAGGAGAGCATTTTTTTGTTGCTGAAAAAGAGGGTCAGGCCATTTCGATCATTGATCGTGACAGCTCTGTTGTCAGCAGTCGCCTTCCCCTTTCTCAGCCCCCTTCGGCTCTGGCGCTGTCACCCGATGGTTCCACCCTCTATGCCACGGGCGCATGTCCTGAGGGGCTCCTTTTCATTATCCCCGCACCTTTTACAGAAGTGGCATCAACCCTGCCTGTGGGACATACGCCGGAAAGTATTTGCCTGAGTCCCGACGGTACCAGAGCCTATATCACCTGCCGTTTCAATGATGATGTTGCTGTTGTTGATTTGCAGGATGAGAAAGTCCTTTCCCGTGTGCCGGTGGTGCGTGAGCCTGTTGATGCGGCCTTGACTCCTGACGGCACGTTGCTGTTTGTAGCGAACCTGATGCCCCGGGGCGCCTCTGATGGCGACTATGTGGCGGCCAGTGTCTCTGTCATCGATACGGTTTCTGACACGAATGCAGGGGAGATTGTTCTTCTGAACGGCAGCACGGGGCTGCGCGGGATTTGCATATCTCCCGACGGAGCCCATGTCTATGTGAGCCATATTCTGGCCCGTTACCACCTTCCCACAACACAGCTGGAACGGGGCTGGATGAATACCAATGCTCTCAGTGTTTTCTCCGTCAAAGAGCGTCAGTTGATCAATACTGTACTGCTGGATGATGTGGACGCAGGGGCTTCCAATCCCTGGGCTGTTGCCTGTACGCCTGATGGCCAGGCCATTGCAGTGAGTCATGCCGGGACCCATGAGATCAGCGTCATAGACCGGCTGAAGCTCCATGAGAAACTTGAGGCACTCGATGATAAAGGTATTACGGAAACACCGAATAATCTGGCCTTTCTCGTGGATCTGCGCAAGCGTATCTCCTTGCCGGGCAATGGCCCCCGTTCCCTGTGGCTGAACAATAACCAGGCTGTCGTCGCCAATTATTTCAGTAATGATCTGGCCATTGTGGCGCTTCATAAAAGCGGAGCACCGGATATCAGCAGCATTCCTCTGGTTCTTGAAGATCTGGCCATGACAGAGGAGCGGAAGGGTGAAATCAATTTTCATGACGCCGCACTTTGCTTTCAACAGTGGCAAAGTTGCGTGAGTTGTCATCCTGATGCTCGGGTGGACGGAATAAATTGGGACCTGCTCAATGACGGTATCGGCAATCCCAAAAACACACGGAGCATGCTTCTCACTCACAAGACGCCACCCGTCATGAGTCTTGGTGTTCGTGCTCAGGCGGAAGTGGCTGTTCGAGCCGGAATCAAATTCATTCAGTTTTCGGTTCGTCCGGAAGAAGATGCTGAGGCCATTGATGCCTATCTGAAGGCACTTGTTCCTGTGCCTTCGCCGAGGCTCGAAGGCGGTGAATTGAGTGAAGCCGCCCGACGTGGCGAAATCCTTTTCACTCAGGCCCGTTGTGCAGACTGCCATCCTGCACCGCTTTATACGGATCTGAAGCTTCATGATCTGGGCACGACTCAGGGCATGGATTTCGGCAAGCCCGTGGATACACCGACACTCATTGAAGTATGGCGTACGGCTCCCTATCTTCATGATGGTCGGGCTGCCGATCTTCGGACACTCTTCATCAGTCACAATAAAGACGATCGTCATGGAATCACTTCCAAAATGAGCGAAGAAGATCTCTCCGATCTCATTGCTTACGTTGAGTCTTTGTAGACGCTTTCATGGAATTCCCAATCCTGTGGAAAGAACTGTCATAGATACTTTTTGTTTTGTCAAACCTTTTATGAATAGAGGGGAAAATTTGTGAGCTTTACCCGATACAATGAAAATGGATTGCAGATTGCCGCCGTGGAGCGGAAAAGTCATAGTGAATATTTCATTACGGCCCAGGTGGGGGAGGAACAGTCTTTTGAGCAACTGCTGACCACCCTGGGCGACACCTTGAGAAGTCTGGAGGCTTTACCCATCTCTGCAGAGGTCTTCGGTGTGGATGCCGCGTCCCGGCCTCTGTGGGATCGGGCATTGGAAGCATTTCCCTGTCCCGTCATGTGGCTCACAGGGCGTCAGGATCACAGCAGTACGCTTCAGGGCTTTCAGCTGTGGGCCGTGTCGAAGATCACCCTGGAGCCCATCCATCTGGAGAATCAGCTGGTGGGCATGCATTATGAGATGGACGGGGCACGGTGGTGCCGGCTCACAGGATTGCTTCCCGGGGATCTTGCAGCCAGTCGGAAAGAACAGACACGCTCTCTTTTCGACTCTCTGGAAAAAGCGCTTGCCCGGGCAAAGATGCGGTTTTCTCAAGTGGCCCGTACCTGGTTTTATAACCACGATATGCTGGAGTGGTACGACGATTTCAATGAGGTGCGCACGGCTTTTTTTGAAGAACGCACCATCTTCGATCAACTGGTTCCTGCGAGTACGGGCATCGGTTGCCGGAACGGCGCAGGTGCCGCCCTGACAGCCGGGTTGGTTGCGCTGGAAAGTGGTGAGCAGAGCCTGGCTCCTGTGGCCATTCCTTCGCCTCTCCAGTGTCCTTCCATCGAATATGGCAGTGCCTTCAGTCGTGCCGTGGAGTTCGGATCGCCTTCCCTGCGCCGTCTTCTTATTTCCGGAACGGCCAGCATTGAGCCGGGTGGCAAGAGCATCCATTTCGGAGATATGGAACGACAGATTCACCTGACCCTTTGTGTGGTTCAGGCCATATTGCGATCCCGGGGCATGAACTGGTCTCAGGTATCCCGTGCCATTGCCTATTTCAAAGATGCGGCCGATGCCCCTCTCTTTGCCAAGTGCATGACAGCCCGGGGTATTGCACCCATTCCCGTGCTTCTCGCCCATACGGATATCTGCCGGGATGACCTTCTATTCGAACTTGAACTGGACGCACTGCTTTAATTTATTGCCTGTTTTTTGTGTTCCGGACAGTTTCTGAGCCGTCATTGAAGTGCCTTTATCCCGGGGCCTTGCTGTTCTGCACACAGATTTCAGATCCCTTCGAAATATGCGCGGAAGAGGGTTTGTTTTTAAATAAGCGGATTCTTCATAATCGCTGTGGACCCTGATCAGGGTTTACAATGCGGGCTGGATCAAAGGACAGATCATGGCTGATACAAGCGGACATCAGATGATGGCGTGGGCTTACGACCTCTTTCAGCGTATATACAGCGAAGCGCCCTATCGTCTTTCACCTTCAGGCAAAGCGCTCCCGGCCTGGCACTATTTTATTGAAGTGACCCGCCGCTGTAATCTGCGTTGTCGCATGTGCCAGTATCTGTCCTATCTGGAAAATGTGCCCGTTTCCGAACAGAAGAAGGGCGAACTTTCTCTGGATGAATGGAAAGCCGTGGTGGATCAGACGAACCGCCTCGGCCTGATCACCTTTACAGGAGGAGAGCCTCTGGTCCGTTCCGATTTCTTTGAGTTGCTTGCTTATGCCTCCAAAAAAAGACGGACCCATTTCATCAGCAATGCCACCATGCTCAATGAAGAAGCGGTGGAAAAGTGTATGCGTCTGGCACCGCGCCGTCTGGGTGGAAAAGGCCTCAATGCCATCGGCGTTTCCCTGGAAGGCCCTCAGGAGTTTCATGACACCATCCGTCACCAACAGGGTGCTTTTGAAAAATCGATGCGAGGGTTGACACTGCTCGCAGAGGCCAGAAAGGAAGCCGGAAAAAGTTGTCCTGTCGTGCATATAACCACGGTTATTCAGGAGGCCAATGTTTCGGTGCTGGCGCAGATGCCGGCACTGGCCGCTTCCATCGGAGCGGCCTCACTCAATATGGTTACGGAAACCAGGCTCCATGATCTGCCCAAGGTGGGAGAAGAAGCTCCAGGCAAATGGAGTGCTTCCGATCTGGAATGGCCCCGTATCAACAGAGAGGCTTTGGAACAGGCCCTGGCTGAAACGGACGAAGAGGCGCGCAAACACCAGGTTGACATACGCTGGCCCCGCATGCCCCGGGAAGAGCTGCTCCGTTATTATGATGGGGGCGTGGCTGTGGAAGACTATACCTGCCGCAGTCCGTGGAATACTCTGATCATCGGCAGGACAGGCGATGTGTTTCCCTGCTGGCTTCAGAAGATCGGGAATGTGCGGGAGGAAACACTGGCGGCAATGTGGAATGGTGCCGGATCACGTGCTTTTCGTCGTGCCTGTCGCAAAGGTCTTTTTCCCGTATGTCCCGGCTGCTGTTTTATTGAGTACAACAGATAATCCGGTGCATCATATCCGGACATTCAGTTCAACAGGATGGAATGCTTCATGGCAAGAGCCTTACAAGTACTGCTGATATTTTGCGCCTCCCTGCTCGTGGGACTCTGGGGGCGCGGGTTGCTCATGGATCTGGGCCTGCTCAGGGATTTTGATACAACCCTGACCATCGCTGCTTTTCTCGCAGCCGCTTACGGGGTGAGTCAATGTGCTTTTCATGGACTGGTCATGTTCATGAAGCCCACCCGTGGGGCTGGTGCAGTGATTTCCGAAGCGTTGGCGCAGCTCTCCGCTCTTTTTCTGATCCCCTCTCTGCTCGGTCTCGCATTGCCGCTGCCTGCGCAAGCCGATTCCCTGCCGGCCATTGTGATGCCTCTCCTGTATTTTGCAGCCTTTGTTTCCTTCCATCTTTTCTTCAAACTCATGTTTTTCTTTGCCGCTGTACAAGGCCCGCCTGCGCCCAGGAGTTACAGTTTCTTCTGGCTTGTCCCTTCGGGTGCCGCTCTTTTTGCCCTGGTCTTTTCCGCTGTGAGCTATCTCATCTCCGTGGATAAGGTCACTATTGTGCAGGGCGCAGAAATGGAGCCTGTGGCCGTAGGCGAAATTGTTTTGCCGGCGCTGCTGCTGTCTGAAAATCAAGCACTGCCTTTTTCCCTCAGCTGTGAATCAGGAAAGACAGTGAGTTTGTTTTTCGCGGCCTGTGAGGAAGTGGAGACAGAGGATGCCCCTCTTTATGTCCGGGTGCGCAGTTATACCCATCGTGCAGAAGGGGAAGAGGCTCTTTTTCGCGCATCTCCAAGCAATACAACACGCTACCAGTTGCATCTCCGGGAAGGGATCTGGGTTCCTCTGACTTTTGATTGCGCATTGTTTCCGGCAAAGACACAGAGTATTCTTGTGGACTGGTCGAGTCAGGATCCGGGGGACTGGCCCCATCGTCTGGGGTTGAAAAAACACAGTGCGTCCAACAGGCGCATCTGGGTGGGGGAAGTGCTGGTTCAATAGTGGAAGAATGCGGTATAGCCGGAAGCAGGTGGACAGAGTGGACAGCCGCAACCAAATGATACTTTTCGAATTGAACCACGGAAATCACTGAACACACGGAAAACACATCTTAACAGAAGAGATAACACTGACACGGCCTTTCTTAGAGCCACAGATGAACACTGATTACCACTGATAAATTAAAGACCTTGGGTCGCGCAGCCTGGGAACGCCAATTTCCACATTGGCAGGACACCCGGAAAAAGACCATGACTTATATATGCATTTGACGGGAGAATAAAGCCTCAGAGTTTATAAAGGCTTTTATTTTATTCTTGGTTGGCAACCGACCTGTTACCGCATCACTGTTTACAAAATGTCAATGTCATAACACGCTGTCTGCCAATGTGGAAATTGGCGTTCCCAGGTGCTCGACTCAAAGTCGTCAGCCCTATTACCTATCACCTATCACCTATAATGCGC
>JAAYJV010000144.1 GCA_012522755.1 Candidatus Hydrogenedens sp. | reverse complement strand
TGACTTCGTGTAACTTCGTGGAAGAAAAGAAAAGGCAGACTATAAAAATTCTTCATTCTTGTCCAAATCAACTTTTCTTGGACAGGCCAATGCAACGATCAGTCAACCTGATCCTGGAAATCGGGAAGATGAAGACAAAACCAGCCCAAAATACAAATGAATTCAACTGTGTGGATTCGATGGTGTCCTTAATTTGGACACCAGTGATTTTCAACATATCATGAGATCTTCGATTCAGCAAGGTGTTTTCTGATGATCACGGACAAATAATGCCTTTGGAAAGCTTGAAAACCGTTGAGATTCGCTCCTGGGAACGCCAATTTCCACATTGGCTGACAGCGTATGATGACCCGGAGAAGTTATAAATCTGATTGCGGTATGCCATCTCTCTTTTCTCGAACAAATCCATTACTCATTCTCCGCCGCAGCCATAACCATAGTGCATTGCATGACCAGCCATCAAAAACGGTCCAGAGTCCAGATATAGGGGAAGCGTTTCGGAAAGAGTGTTTCCAGGAGCAATCGGGAGGAATGGGGCAGGGGACGTCTTCCTGAACACAGCAGTTCTTCCAGATGCCGGTAGCCCACGAGCAGCTGTGTCAGTTCCTGGCGGGTCAGACTCAGTTTATTCTTTCCGCCCTGTGGTGCAATTTCAATCCGGCCTTCCTCACAGCGAATGCGCCAGGCTTCTTTTTCTGTAAGTAGAGTCACTTCACTGGAGAAATCACGTGGTGCATAGCGTTTCAGTCTGTGTTCCCATTCGGGCTTCATGGCTTTGAAGGTATCGCCCACATCGAGAATAGTCATCATGCCATGGCAATTGCGGGAAATACGTGTCGTGTGATCCGATTCAAGAAGAACGAAAGATCTTGCGAGAGGATGCAGGGGCGGCAGATAAAAATTCAGCTGTGATGCAAAAGATTCCCGGGCATGGAGAGCGCAGGCATGCAAAAGAGGACCGGTCCAGGTGCCGTCGGCAACACCCGCCTCAGTGACCTGATATTCAGTACCCTGAAAAGTCCCCAGATGGTAGGCAACCACTTTACCATGTTCATCCAGAAGCACTCTGGCATTCTTCCAGTGATCCCATCGCATGCTGTAGTGCTGTGAAAAGCGGATGATGGAAGCCGCCGTATCGGAATCGTTGCGCAGGTGAATCCGCTGAATGGCGTTCAGGTCAGCTGGTTTCATTTCTCTTTCCCGACCGCCGCCGTGTGAACAGATCAATGCTTCCTCCACCTCAATCTGTGTGGAATGTTCCGGGAAAACAAAGGTATAGCCCCAGCGATGGTAAAAATCAGCAATACCGAAAAGAACGGATACTTCATAGCCCTCCGCTTTCATATACTGCAGAGTGTCTTCCATCAGCCGTGCCGCATAGCCCTGCTTCTGAAAAGAGGAAGCTGTGGCCACATGTGCGATGCCGCCCATTTTCAGACGCGCCTCTCCCAGACGCAAGGTATAGGTATAAAGAGTGATACAGGCGGCGAGTTTGTCATCCGCCCACAGCATGCGATTGTGATGCAGCAGGAAATCAGGCAAATGATTCAAAAACTGCTCCATCTCCCGACGGCCCTGGAGCTTGTTCTGATAGAAGGTATGATATATCAGATCTTGAACTTTGTGGCGGTCATCGTTGGACCGTGCGCCACAGATTCTTATTTCTGACATGCAAGAGGCTCCTGTGTTATGATATGCAGAATTACTTCTGGATGAAACTGTCAACTGACCGGACTTTCCGGAATCTTATAATTATAGTATATACCATGCTTTTGTTTGCCTTTTCTTTGATTACAAGCTTTGCCCTTTCAGCTGTCCAGGCTGAGGCCGTTGAAAGTCAGTCCTTGCCTGTTGTTGTGGTTCGGCATATCGCCATGGCAACAGACTTTGAACTGATCATTTACGGCAACCATCCTGAGGATGATCCGGAGGCTTTACGCGAGTATGGTCGCGAGGCTTTTGTTTCCGTCGATAAGCTCGAAGATGAGATAAGCATCTGGCGTCCGAACAGCCAGGCTTCGCGAATCAATCGGGACGCATCTTCCCATCCTGTGAAACTTTCTTCAGACATGCTCAGTCTTCTAAACGAGTCTGAACGATATTACCACAAGACAGAGGGCGCTTTTGATATAACCGTCGGTCCTCTTATGGAACTTTGGGGTTTCACCCGCAAACAAGGGATCCAGCCCAGCGAAGAAGCCTTGCAGGAAACTTTGAAGTCTGTAGGCTTCCATCACATACAACTTGATTCTGAAGAGCGCACTGTTTATTTCACCCGTGCCGGTATGCGTATTGATTTTGGCGGTATCGGCAAGGGCATGGCTCTCGATCGACTGGCCGCCATTTTGTCGAACCAGGGAATTAAATCAGCCCGATTGAACGGTGGTTCCAGCACCATTATCGGGCTTGGTGCTCCTCCCGGCAAGCCCGGTTGGACTGTTGATATACGTTCTCCGTATAATAGCGAAGATTCTGCGCCTGTTGCCAGAGTTACGATCTGTGACGAGGCCATGTCTACTTCTTCAGGATCTGAACGTTATATAGAAATAGACAACAAACGTTACGGCCATATTCTGGATCCCAGGACAGGCTGGCCAACATCAAACGGCGTAATCAGCGCTACGGCCATTGTCTCCACGGGTATGGAAAGTGATGCCTTGAGCACTGCTTTTTTTGTGATGGGAGAAGAGGCTGTACGCGCTTATTGTAACAAACATAGAAATGTGCGTTGTGTTCTTTTTGTTGAATCCGGCGCAGAAACTGAAGTACTTTATTTTAATTTCGACGATGAGGCTGAAAAGGAATCCCGATGAAGACTAACTTGAACAGACGAAATTTTCTGAAGACAGCAGGTGTCACGGCTGGCTTTGCCATTGCCTCCGGTTACTCCCCCTTTTCCTATGCACAAAATGAGAAAGTGCGGGTGGGATGTATCGGTACAGGCGGACAGGGCACTTTCCACATTCGTGATGGAATCACAGGAACTCCCGATCTGGAAATTGTGGCTATTTGCGACGTCTTTCTGCCGCACCAGCGTGAGGCTGTCAAGCTTGCCCAGCTGGCCAATGCCGGCATCGTTCTCACGCCTGAAAAACGCCTGACGGAGGATGAGAAGAAGCGTGCCAGTGCGGCTTACCGCCCCAATGCCTATTATGACTACAGAGAGATGTTGGAAAAGGAAGAGCTTGATGCCGTGGTTATTGCCACGCCGCTCAAAGACCACTTCCAGCATACAATGGATTGTCTTGATGCCGGTCTTTATGTCTTTTGCGAAAAGACCCTCGTGTCCACCATTGAAGAAGGCCGCGAGATGATCAAGCGCTGTCATGACCTGGGTCGTTGGGTGCAGGTAGGTCATCAGCGCCGCTACAATCCCAAATACAACATGGCCATGAGCCTTGTGTATGACGACAACATGATCGGACGTATTACCCATATCACCGCCCAGTGGCACCGCAACCACTACTGGCGCCGTGTCCTTCCCAGAGACTATGAGCTGAATGAAGAAGAGAAAAAGTACATCCCCGACCTGGAACAGCATCTGAACTGGCGTATTTATGCGGACAGCTCCGAAGGTCTTTTCACGGAACTGGCCACCCACCAGACGGATATTTCCAACTGGTTCCTGAAAAAAGTTCCCGCCCGTGTTCATGCTTTCGGTGGATTGGACTATTGGCGTGACGGTCGCACAACGGATGACAACATCCTTCTGTCCTATGAATATGAAGAATCCAGAAACGATCCGGGCTTCATGCTTATTGACCAGCGCAGCCAATATCAGAATCTGCGCGACCTTAACAGAAGCTACACCGTCCGCTCTGTCTATTCCAGTATTCTCGCCAATGCCAAACGCGGTGCTTCTGAATTGATTCAGGGTGATATGGGTACCTTTGAACTGACGGAAGACAAATGCTTCCTCTTCGGTGAAGAAGTGATCGTACAGAAGGACGAAGGACTGACAGCTGAAGAAATGGCGGCGGCCACCACCTCCGGAAGCACCCGTGAAGTCAGTACGGAAGAATTGCTCCACGGCAAAGAGCTTCTGGCTGATCTCGACCTGTTAAGCCCGGACGTGTATCAGTTCCACGCTTTTGTTGATTGCATCAAACACGGTGGCGTACCGAGAAATAATGAAATGGTCGGCTTCACCACAGCCATTACAGCCATCGCCGCCATCAAATCCCGTCGTGAAGGCGGAGTTGTGGAAATTGACCCGGCCTGGTACACTTTTGACTTTGAAGTGCCCAGCTTCTATGATTATGGAGAGTGGGAAGCTGATTATCAAGGGTGACATGCTTCACTCTGATTGATCATCTGGTCGCGATTGTTTGTTACTCTCGGCCTCAGGCTGGCTGGGGCTGAGAGTTCTATTAACCCGCAGACTTGGCAGTGATGCTGCCAAAGGGAGTAAGTTCTCATGAGATATGTGAAGATTACAGCGATATTCGTTCTGGGTGCCATTTTCGGTGGTGTGTGCGGAGGGTTGGGCGGTGCCTGGCTCGGCTACAAACTGGGTTCTGCGGACACCACCATTGACCATGCGTCTACAGCGGTGGTCGTGCCTGTCCAGGAAATTCCCAAAGCCAAACCCAAGGTTGAGCCCAAGCCTGAAGATGTTGCTGAAGTGGTGGAAGAAGCGGCTGAAGCGGCTGAAGAAGTGACTGATGAGCTTCCCGTCGAAGCGACCCTTGCTGAAGAAGTCGAAGAAGCTCCAGCAGCCGGCACTGTAGAAACTTTT
>JAAYJV010000143.1 GCA_012522755.1 Candidatus Hydrogenedens sp. | reverse complement strand
TGGAAATCGGGAAAATGAAGACAAAATCTGCCCAAAATACCAATGAATTCAACTGTGTGGATTCGATGGTGTCCTTAATTTGGACACCAGTGGTTTCAGGTATACCTGTTCTGGCAGCATATAAGGATGTTACAATTGTGTCTCTGATTGGAAACGACAATACAATTTTCAGGAGCGGCTCTTATGAATCAGAAACGATGGAAAGCTTTTTTGGCTATTTGCCTGTTATTTTGTCTCTTTGGAATCTGTTCTCCCCTTCAGGCGAAGGAAATTCCACGGAGTGAGCATCCTGATCCGCAGTTGATGCGCACGGACTGGATGAGCTTGAACGGATCCTGGGAGTTTGCGGAAACGGACGGGGACGACAGCTTTCTTGGCGATTCCGCCTATCCGGACCGTATTGTGGTTCCCTTTTGCAGAGAGAGCAGCCTTTCGGGTCTGGGCCGCACTTCCTTCGTCAACAACGTGTGGTACAGAAGAACTGTTTCTTTACCCGACAGCTGGGATGAAAAAACAATCATCCTTCATATAGGCGCCTGTGATTTCCGGACCACCATTTATGTGAATGATCAGAAGGCCCGGGTTCATGAAGGAGGGAACAGCCCCATCCGCGCTGATATCACCCCCTTTCTCCAAAGAGGCGATAACACACTGATTATTCATGCTTTTGATGATGTTCGCAGTGGCCTTCAGGCCGGTGGCAAACAAAGCCCGAAACTTGAAAGTTATGGCTGCATGTATACCCGGACAACAGGCATCTGGCAGAGTGTGTGGCTTGAAGCTGTGAATCCTCTGCATATGCTTTCCTATCAGGTCATTACAGATCGAGAGAATTCGGGTGCCAGGCTGGAGATCCGATTTTCTGAGCCCCTCAAGGGTCAAAAAGTTGTTGCGCAGGTTTTTGCCGAAGGGAAGATGATCAGTGACAGTTCAGTGCTTTGCGAAGGCTCCAAAGCTTTCCTCTTTCTTCCAGTGCCCCGGCCCCGTTGGTGGATGCCTGAAGATCCTTTTCTCTATGATCTGAAACTCTCCCTTTTTGATGATGCTTCGCTCTGTGATGAGCTCAAAGGTTATTTCGGATTGCGGACTGTTGAGCTGAAAGGCCGTTCTTATCTGGTGAATGGCGAGGCGATTTTTCAACGGCTCGTTTTGGATCAGGGTTTTTATCCTGACGGCATTTGGACGGCACCCAGTGAAGAAGCCTTGAAGAAAGATATTGAATTGTCCCTGGCTGCAGGATTCAACGGCGCAAGACTGCATCAGAAAGTGTTTGAGCCCCGTTTTCTTTACTGGGCCGATAAACTCGGCTATCTGGTCTGGGGCGAATATCCGAACTGGGGTCTCCAGGCCGGTAAAGAAGAGGCCTTTCCCACTGTGTTGCGTGAATGGCAATCTATTGTGGAACGGGATTTCAACCACCCCTCCATAATCGGCTGGTGTCCTTTCAATGAAACAACGGCTGATGATATTCCTCTGCAAATTCAGGTTGTGAATCTCACCAAACGAATTGATACGACGCGGCCCGTACTGGAAACGAGCGGTTACACCCACGGTTATCCTTCGCCCCAGCTGCTGGATGCTCATGATTACGATCAGAATCCGGAGACTTTTGAAGCGCGGTGGACAGCGCGATTGCAAGGTGACGGGCTGCCTCAACGTTACGGAGGCAGCTCTGTGTCCCTTCCATTTTTTGTCAGTGAATATGGCGGGATCGGCTGGAATGTTGATTCGGGCGCCTGGGGATATGGCAATACGCCGAAGAGTCTGGAGGAGTTTTATGAACGCTATCACGGCCTGACGACGGCCCTGTTGAACAACCGCTATTGCTTCGCTTTCTGTTATACGCAACTGACGGATATTGAGCAGGAGCAGAACGGTATCTATGATTACAATCGTCAATTGAAGTTTGATCTGGAGCCCATCCGTGCAGCGAATCTGCAAAAAGCGGCCTATGAACTGGATCCTCCTTTGAAAGTTGAAAAAGGTGATGCAGCCTATGAGATCCTTGTGGGTGCGGCCGTGGACCGGGATAAGGCTCAGGAATGGAAATACAGCTTTGAAAAACCGGGTAAAGGCTGGACAAAACCGTCTTTTGATGACAGTGGCTGGAACTCCGGACCCGGTGGCTTCGGCAGAAAAGAGGGCAGTGAACAATATATCCGCACCCTGTGGGACAGCGATGATATCTGGCTGCGTACGAGCTTCGCCTTTGATGGTAAAGATCTGGAGCGTGCTCTGGTCATCATGCATCATGACGACGACGTGGAGCTTTATCTGAATGGAAAAGAAATTTTGAGTCAGGGCCGGTGGAATAATGGCTATGAATCTTTTGACCTGACAGAGCAGGTGGCTTCGGCCATCAAAACTGGAGATAATATTCTGGCGGCCCATGTGCGCCAGCATTATGGTGGTGGTCAGTTTATAGACCTGGCTTTGCTTGCATTGCCGAAAGAGAAGAAAGAAGCATCCATGAATATTGAAAAACGTGTGTTCGGTAAAACGGCTTCCGGAGAAAGTGTTGATATCTACACGCTTACAGCTGCTGACGATTTTAAAGTGGAGATCACGAATTTCGGCGGCATTATCGTGTCGCTCTGGGCACCTGATAAAGAAGGCGTAATGGCTGATCTTTCTCTGGGTTTTGACACGTTGGATAAGTACGAGGGGAAACACCCTTATTTTGGTGCTCTCGTGGGACGTTATGGCAACAGGATCGCCCGGGGTCGTTTTGAAATTGATGGCCAAGCCTATACGCTGGCACAAAATGATGGTGAAAATCATTTGCATGGCGGTGTGGTCGGCTTTGACAAAGCAGTCTGGAAAGCGGAAGCACTGGAACGCAGTGATGCCGTGGGTCTTCGCCTGACCCATCGCAGCCCGGCCGGAGATGAAGGCTATCCGGGAAATCTGGATTGTACAGTAACCTATTGGGTCACTGCTGACAAGAGTCTCGAAATCGAATATGAGGCTGTGACCGATGAGGCAACCCCTGTAAACCTGACCAATCACTGCTATTTCAATCTGAATGGTCATGACTCGGGGGATATTCTGAATCATGAATTGGCCATCTTTGCTGAACATATGACGCCTGTGGACAGTACCCTCATCCCCACAGGCGAGTTGCGCCCTGTAGCGGGTACGGACTTCGACTTCCGTCAGCCCGTGGCTATCGGCGCGCGTATTGATGCCGATGACGAACAATTGCTCTTTGGAAAAGGCTATGACCATAACTTTGTCGTGGAAAAAGCTCCGCAGGGACGGATGAAACGGGCGGCCCGTGCCTTTTCTCCTTCCAGTGGCCGAGTCCTGGAATGCTGGACCACAGAGCCGGGCGTACAGCTCTATTGCGGTAATTTCCTCGACGGCTCCGATATCGGTAAAGGTGGCGCAGTCTATGAGCATAGAAACGCCTTCTGTCTGGAAACGCAGCATTTCCCCAATTCGCCCAATACCCCCTCGTTCCCGTCCACTCTGTTGCGTCCCGGCGAAAAATACAGCAGTAAAACCGTGTATCGTTTTTCTGTGGAATAAGCGCTGATCCTGTACAATTCAGCGATTCAACCTTCATATTTTCCTGATAAGAATTCACCATTGGAGATAATGATGAGCAATCCAGCTTCACCTCAGCCCCGCAAAGATGTATTGAAAGAACACACCTGGGACCTGCGGCCCATTTTTAAAAGTGATGCAGCCTGGGAAAAAGCCTTCAAAGCCCTGGAGGCGCAATTGCCGACTGTGAGCAAATTCAAAGGGAAGCTGCATCGATCGGCCAAAACCATCCATGAGTGTTGCATTTTTTCCAATACACTTCGTTTGGAATTGGAAAAACTCGGTGCCTATGCCCAACTGAAATATGCCGAAGATCTGACGAATCCTTCTTATCAGGGAATGGTGGCCCGTTTTTCACGTCTGGCCATGCTGGTCAGTGAAGGGTTGAGTCATATCAATCCTGAAATTCAGGCCATTCCGAGAAAGAAGATGGCAGAATTTCTGAAAGAAGAGATACTGGCTGAATACAAGGTGCTCCTTCAGGACTTGCTCCGGTACAGGCCCCATATTCTGAGCCCAGCCGAAGAGCGTCTCCTTGCCATGCAGGGGGAAGTGAGTGAAGGACCGTCAAAAATTTTCGACCAGCTTACCGACGGTGATCTGAAATTCGGTACGGTGAAGGATGAAACAGGAACAGTCCGTGCCCTGACCCAGAGCAGTTTCATAACCTTTCTGGAATCGCCGCGAAGAAACGTACGCAAAGAAGCCTTTGAAAAATATTACGAGGTTTTAGAGGACCATCAATACAGCGTATCGTCCATGCTGAATGCCTCTGTCCTGCAGGATATTTATTATGCCCGGGCACGCAACTTTCCTTCAGCCAGGGAAGCGGCACTTTTCGCTGACAGAATACCGGTTGCTGTCTATGACTCGCTGATCACTGCTGTCCGTGACGGCTTGCCTTCCGTTCATCGTTATTATGCACTGCGTAAAGACCTGATGCGTGTGAAGGATATCCACTTTTATGACACCTATCAGCCCATTGTGTCAGGGATGAACCGCGCTGTGGATTATGACGAGGCTGTGGACACGATTTGCAATTCCGTGGAAGTTCTGGGTGAGGACTATGTGAAGACGCTTAGAAAAGGCCTGACTACTGGCCGCTGGGTGGACCGCTATGAAAATGAAGGGAAAATGAGCGGCGCCTTTTCTTATGGCGTCTTCGGATGCCCGCCTTATATACTCATGAATTACGAAGAGAAAGTGTTGAACAGCATGTTCACGCTGGCTCATGAGGCGGGCCATTCCATGCATTCTTATTGCAGCATGAACAGTCAACCCTATCACTATGCTTCCTATCCCATTTTCCTGGCGGAAATCGCTTCCACCTTCAACGAGCAGCTTTTGGGTGCCCATCTTCTGGAAAGGGCAAAAAGCAAAAAAGAGCGGGCTTTCCTGATCAATAAACAGATTGATGAGATCAGGGGCACCATCATTCGTCAGACCATGTTTGCCGAGTTTGAGGCCATCATCCATGAGCAGGCGGAAAGCGGAATGCCCCTGACGGTGGAAACTTTCCGGGCCATCTACCGCAGTCTCCTTGATGCCTACTTCGGTGAAGACTTCGTTATAGATGAGGTATTGGAACTGGAATGCCTGCGTATCCCCCATTTTTACCGTGCCTTTTATGTCTTCAAATACGCCACAGGTCTTTCAGCGGCCATTGCTCTTTCACAGAAAGTGCTTTCCGGCGGAGAAAAAGAACGCAATCGCTATCTGACTTTCCTCAGTGCGGGAGGGTCACGTCCGCCCCTGATGACCCTGAAAAGAGCCGGTGTGGATCTCACAAGGCCCGATGCTGTGTGTGATGCCATGAAAAAATTCGACAGTCTGGTCAATGAACTGGAATCTCTTCTTTAAATCACCACGAACTCTCAGGGAAATCACTTTATCATGCACCCTAAAACAATTTTGACACTCTTTTTACTGCTACTGATCGCATCGGTGCCTTCCTTTTCCGGCGATATCGTGGAAGACAGCACTGTTGCCATGGACCAGCTTACCCGCGAGATCAATGCCATAGCGCAACGATCCAGCAGCTGTCATAAGGATCTCAATCGCAATGGCGATGCGCGTCCCATCCCTGCAGGGGAGACTCTTACCCTGCTTGAAGCGGAAGGACCCGGCGTCATTAATCACTTCTGGAATACCGTGGGCACTCATGATCCCTTTTACAACCGCTCTCTGATAATCCGAATTTATTATGACGGTCTGGACTTCCCCTCTGTGGAGGTGCCTCTGGGAGATTTCTTTGCTGTAGGTCATGGAGCCCAGAAAGATCTGACTTCTTTTCCCGTCTCTGTGTCTTCCCTGGGACGCTCAAAGGTCTGCTATTGGAAGATTCCTTTTCGCAAGTCCATCCGCATGACGGTGACCAATGAGCACCCGGAAATCAAAACAGATTCCTTTTATTTCTATGTGGACTGGCACAAAGTTGATGAATTGCCGGAAGACACCCTGTATTTTCACAGTCGTTACAGACAGGAGCATCCCGCCCGACCCGGCAACTATACTGTACTGGACACGGAAGGGAAAGGCCATTATGTGGGAACGGTCCTGTCCGCTCATCAGATGGAAAGCGGCTGGTTCGGCGAAGGGGATGATTTCTTCTATATAGACGGTGCTGAAGAACCTCAATTGCGCGGAACAGGCACGGAAGATTATTTCAACGATGCCTGGGGCTTCCGTGAATTTTGCAGCCCCTATCACGGGGTGAGTCTTTATGAAGGGGTTGTGCTCGGTGACCGGGTGACGGCCTATCGCTGGCATATACCCGATCCCATCCCCTTTAAAGAATCACTGCACTTTGAAATAGAACACAGAGGCAGCATTTTCGATAATGACGCTTCGCTTGCGAGCTTTGAAGTGGGTGGTTTTCTGGAACGCCAGGACTGGTACAGCTCCGTCGCTTTCTGGTATCAGGCTCCGGCTGTGGGAGCTTCAGAGGCATTTCCGTCTTTTGAGGAACGCATGCCGCCTTATCAGATCATTGCCGCCAGTGATCTGGACTTCAAAGCCGATCCCCCTCTGGTGATCATGCCTCTCCCCCCGGCTCTTCTTTATCTGCCCATGGTGGAAAAAGGGGAAATCAGTTTCACCTTTGAAATAGCTGAAAAAGGCTTCTACAGGCTTGATGGGCTCTTTGTCCATTCCCTCATGAGCGGTGTCTATCAGGCCTTTCTGGATGAGGAGCCGCTGGGTCGTCCTCTTGACTTCGGTGCTGTAGGCTTTGACCATGAATGGCTCTGTCTGGACACACACAGGCTTGACGCCGGAAAACATGTACTGAAGTTTCAGGGAACTGGTGAACACTCGAATTTCCGCAGGAAGCTCGCCCCTGTTCAGGATGGCTTCGGTATTGCCGCGCTGAGCATCCTCCATCTGGATGCAATGGAAGGCTTCAGACAGGCATTGAAAGAGTCGCGCAAAGACTGAGCGAGTTTTATCCTCTCCTTGAACATCACGCAAGAAAGTAAAGCGCCATGAAAATAGTGGTGGATGAAAATATCCCTTATGGACAGGAAGCCTTCGGGACATTGGGTTCTGTCCAGCTCTCAGCGGGACGTGCTGTTTCACCGTCCATGCTCAGCAATGCCGATGCACTCATCGTAAGAAGCATCACCCGCGTTGATGAGGCCTTGCTGACCGGGAGTGCTGTGCGTTTTGTCGGCACCTGTACCATAGGCGAAGATCATATTGATAAAGAATGGTTGTCAAAAGAAGGTATCGCTTTTTCCAGTGCTCCCGGTTGCAATGCCACCAGCGTAGCCGATTATATGACGGCCGCACTGCTCCTTCTCGAAAAAGAATACAACCTTTCCCTGGATCAAATGAGCCTGGGTGTGGTCGGCGTTGGTAATGTAGGCTCCCGCGTTGCAGCGAAAGCACAGGCTCTGGGCATGCACTGTGTTCTCAACGATCCGCCTCTGGCCGAAAAGACCGGTGACAGCCTATACAGGCCAATGGAAGAAATCCATGATTGCGACATCATCACCTTTCATACGCCTCTGATCCGCGACGGTCGCTGGCCCACCTGGCATCTGGCCGACGAAAATTTTTTTGAAAAACTGCGCCCCGGGACAATACTCCTCAACACGGCCCGCGGTGCTGTAGTGGACAATATGCTTCTGAAAGAAAAGCTGGTTGCAAAGAAAATTCGCGCGGCCGTTCTCGATGTATGGGAAAATGAACCGACCATTGATCAGGACTTGTTGAAGCTGGTGTTTTTTGGTACTCCTCATATAGCCGGCTATTCCTTTGATGGCAAGGTGAATGGCACGACACAGATATATGAGGCCTTGTGTGCGCATGCCGGAAGAGCATCCCGGTGGGCCGCCTCAAAGGTCATGCCCCCGCCTCCATGCCCTGAAGTGACTGTTGATCCTGATGAAGAACACAGTCTTCTGAAGGCTGTCACCGGGGTTTACGATTTTCCCGGTGACGACAGACGCATGCGTGAAATACTTGATCTCCCGCCCGATCAGGTGGGTCCGCATTTTGATCTCCTGCTCAAACAATATCCTGTACGTCGTGATTTTCACAATACCCGTGCCGTCTTGAAAAGTCCATCTGAAAAGCTGGCACGCTCTTTATCAGGCATCGGCTTTGCTGTGGTATGATGGATAAACCATCCCCATACCTGCGTTTTTCCGAAGAAAGCGCAGGAAAGAATCAAAATACTGCACCCTGTTTTTCCATTGAGGTATCACACGATGATCAAAAGTATTGTGAAAGAGAATGCCTTTCTCCAGGATGAAGAAATCCGTCAGTTTGTGCTCGAAACCCTGGCTGATTTTCCGGCGGACGGGAAGCGGCTGCTATTCATCATTCCCGATCAGACCCGCAGCATGCCCATGCCGGCCATGTTCCGGGCTGTTCATGAAGCCCTTCATGATCGTGTTGCGCAGATGGACTTTCTCATTGCCCTGGGTACCCATCCTCCCCTTTCGGAGTCCATGATTGAAAAGCATCTGGGCATCACTTCGGAAGAAAGAAAGACCCGTTTTGCCGATGTCGGTATTTTCAATCATGAATGGCAGAATCAGGATGCACTGACCTGTCTGGGCGAAATCAGCGCGGAGGAAATATCAGAGCTCTCGGGCGGCCTGCTCAACGAATCAGCCAAAGTCACCATCAACAAGCGTATTCTGGACTATGACCAACTCATTGTCGTGGGCCCTGTTTTCCCCCATGAAGTGGTGGGTTTCAGCGGCGGCAATAAATATTTTTATCCGGGCATCTCCGGCGCGGAGATTCTGAATCTTTTTCACTGGCTGGGTGCCTTGCTCACCAATTATGCCATCAACGGCACCAAAGACACGGCTGTCCGAGATGTGATCAACCGTTCCGCTTCCATGATTCCCGTGGAGAAACACTGCTTCTGTCTCACTGTTGTTGGCAAGGATACGAAGGCACTGTTTTTCGGATCTCCCGAAGAGGCCTGGAGTGCCGCTGCGGATCTGAGCAAAGAAACCCATATCGTATATAAAGAGAAGCCTTTTCAAAGTGTACTGGCTCTGGCGCCGCCCATGTATGATGATTTGTGGGTGGCGGGCAAATGCATGTACAAACTTGAGCCCGTTGTGGCTGATGGCGGCGAACTGATCATTTACGGGAAACACGTGAAGGCTGTGAGTGTGACCCATGGGAAACTCATTGCCCGAATCGGATATCATGTCCGGGATTATTTCGTGAAGCAGATGGATCGCTTTACGGATATCCCCGGCGGTATTCTCGCCCATTCCACCCATGTGCGGGGCATGGGCACCTTTGAAAATGGCATAGAGCGACCCAGAGTGCAGGTGACACTGGCAACAGCCATCCCCGAAGCTGAATGCCTGGCCATCAATCTGGGCTATCGTGATCCCGACAGCATCAATCCAGACGATTGGCGTGATCGGGAAGAGCAGGGAAAATTATTGGTCCCTGATGCAGGTGAAATTCTCTATCGTCTTCGTTCAGAAGCGTGATTTTATTTCCAGCTGAATAACAATAACCCTATGGAGCCATGAAATTATGAAGAAAAATGTCCTTGTAGCTCAGTCCGGCGGCCCCAGTCCTGTGATCAACAGCTCCTTGCGGGGCGTTGTGGATACCTGCAAAATGTATCCCGATACTTTCGGTACCATTTATGCCGGCTGGCATGGGATTGAAGGGGTTCTCTAAGAGGAACTGCTGAACCTCAGTGCCCAGGCGGAAGAAGAAATCGCGCTTCTTCGTTATACCCCTGCAGCCGGAGCCATTGGCACCTGCCGGTATAAATTGAAAACAAGTCAGCAGGAAGATTTTCAGCGGGTTATTGAAGTTTTGAAGGCCCATAATATCGGCTATTTTTTCTATAACGGCGGCAATGATTCCATGGACACAGCCCATAAGGTGGCGCAGATTGCCATTGAACAGGGAATGGACCTTGTGTCTGTGGGAGTGCCCAAGACCATTGACAACGATGTGGGCGACTCTGAATTCAAACTCATTGACCATACTCCCGGATATGGAAGTGTCGCCCGCTATTGGATGGCCATGGTACAGAATGCCAATGAAGAGAATGCCGGTTCCTCCCCGGCCGATCCTGTGCTGGTCTTGCAGGCCATGGGACGGCGCATAGGCTATATTCCCGCGGCGGCACGTCTGGCCGACCCGGAACGGGCCATGCCTCTGCAGATTTACATGGCGGAATCCAAAGTGAGCGCTCAGGAACTCTGTGATCGTGTCAATGACCAGGTCAGAAAAGATGGCCGTTGTCTTGTAGTCGTGAGTGAAGGCTTTGATGCGGGTGAGCTGGGCGAAGTCCATGACAGTTTCGGCCATACCAGCTTCGGCTCTTCACAAATGACTGTGGCCCAGAAAGTAGTGAATCTCCTGAATCAGAATGGTTTGCCCGCCGCGGGAAGTGCCCGAGGTCAGGTGCCCGGGACAGATCAGCGCGGCACAACGGCTTATGCCTCCATCGTCGATCTGGACGAGGCCTACAAGGTGGGACAGCAGGCGGCTCTCATTGCAGTATCCGGCGAGAATGGCTGGATGGCGACCATTCTCCGTGAGCCAGGGCCCATTTACAATGTCCGCTATGACAAAGTGCCTCTGGAACTGGTGGCCAACTCTGAGCGCACTTTCCCCGATGCCTGGATCACAGATTCAAGAACGGATGTGACCGATGATTTTGTTGCCTATGCCAAACCGCTCATTGGCGAAGACTGGCCCAGTACTCCCATAATCAACGGTCGTCAGCGGCTTACCCGCTTTGAACCCATTTTCGCGGACAAGAAACTGCCGGCTTACGAGTTGGAAGGGCTTCGGAAAAAATAAACAGGCTCAAATTGCAAAAGAGAAGCGGCTTCCTGCGACACAATGTCGGAAAGACTCGGGAAAGACCTTTGCCAGTCTTTCAATGACTTCATCCCCTGTACAGTGACAGGGAGCCAGAAAATCAATATCATAGCGTCTCAGAGCGGCAAAAGTTTCATCCAGACGCCGCTCTGAGGCGCTTTTCAAATGCATGCCTCCGAGGAGGGCGTGAATCTTTCTCTTTTCGCTCACACGGCTTATATAGTCCAGCGTATTGATCGTCCCTGCATGGGCACAGCCCATAAGAATCACAAGACCCTGAGAGCTTTCAATCCACAAGGCCTGGTCGTCATAAATCTCATCTGTGACAGTGCATTCAGGATCCATATAGAAGGGGCCGCCTCTGTCCTCAAAATCATGGATCCGGGGCACTGTTCCCGTAACCCAGACCTTTGGAAGGATTTCAACAGGCTCTATGGTATGCCGACAGCGAATTTCCGGACGGGACAGATGAACCCGTGTCGGTTCGGGCATGCCTATGTTTTTGACACTTCCATCCTCCAGAGGCCGATAGCGCTTTTGCAGGGCCTGGGGATGGAAACAGTGAAGGGCCTGACTCAGGATCTCACCGGCCAGTGCAAGACCGCCCGTATGATCATAATGACCATGACTCAGAACAACAGCCTGCACTTTATGCAATGGACAGGAAAGTTGTTTTGCGTTTCGCAAGAAAACATCGCTCTGTCCCGTGTCAAAGAGAATTTTCCCCACAGGGGTGTTGATGTAAAAGGAAAGACCATGTTCCGCCGCGAATTCGCTGGACAGCGCACGGTTGTCACAGAGCACAGAAATATCGATGGAATCGTTCACAGCTGTCCCTTAATCCGGGTACACCAGAATTATTCTTCGCCCGTAATGGCTGCAACAATGTCTTTGAAAGCCTGAGCACCAGCTGAGTCTGCAAAGGCTTTCGTATAAGCGATACCGTCGTCTCCGGCACGGCCCATATCGGGATCAATGGGAATGCTCCCCAAAAAGGGAACCCCCATATCATTGGCCATGCGCTCTCCCCCACCGGATTTGAAGATGTCGTGACGTTCACCGCATCCCGGACAGATGAATCCGCTCATATTCTCGACGACACCGATGATGGGCATATGCATCTGTTTGCAGAAGTTGATGGACTTGCGCACATCAGCCACGGAGACATCCTGAGGCGTGGTTACAATAACGGCTCCGTCCGCATCGGGCAGATATTGACAGACGGAAAGGGGTTCATCCCCTGTTCCAGGAGGGGAGTCCACAACAAGATAATCCAATTCACCCCATTCCACATCCTTCAGAAACTGTTTGATGACTCCTATTTTCATGGGCCCGCGCCAGATAACAGCATCATCAGCATTGCGCAGAAAGAAGCCTATGGAGACCACCTTCATGTCACCCAGTTCCACAGGGACGATAAGGCCTTCATTGTTGGTAACGAGTTCGCCTTCAAGCCCCAGCATTTTCGGAACACTGGGACCATGGATATCCACGTCCAGAAGCCCCACGCATTTGCCGGATAAAGCCAGTGAAACGGCGAGGTTGACTGACACAGTACTTTTTCCCACACCGCCCTTGCCGGATAAAACCAGGATTTTATGCTTGATATGACACATCCGTTCCATCAACGCTTGTCGATCCTTGAACTCCTGATCGGATTCATGATGCAGGCGGGATTTTGCAGCACAATCCTCTTTGCTACAACTGTCACAATTGTTGGCGTCTTGGGCGGCTTCGTCGGTCATGATCGTTTCTCCGAAAATGGACAGGAAAGTGAATTTCTGTCCCGTTGTGCTGAGAAAATAAAAGAAAAGTTTAGAGACAATCAGAGTCAAACACTACTATACTATAACCCGATTCAGATAAAAGGAATTCCGAATTATCGGACAGGCGAAGCTCCAGTGTGAATGGCAAGCCTCTGCATTGTAAAAGAGGAGACATTGTGGCTCACTTTGAAAGGGAAGTTTTCTAAAGAAAACAACGGAGGAAGCACACAATGTCCCCACACTATTTTACACCAAAATACAGGTTGAAAGTAAAAATTCCCGGAAATCAGGAATTAAGCGGGTCATTCGTTTTTTCACTATCTCATTTGTTATGATGATATCTGTAAATTCTCACCTGTAGAATAGTCGTCAGAAGTCAGTTTTTCGAATCAGTTTCAAAGGAAAAAAAAGATGGAAAAAATGGATATCGGTCTCATCGGTCTCGCTGTGATGGGCGAAAACCTCGTTTTAAATATGGAGAGCAAAGGCTTCTCCGTCGCTGTTTTCAACCGTACTGTTGAGAAAGTGGATGCTTTTATTCAGGGTCGCGGTGCAGGAAAAAACTTCAAGGGATGCCACTCCATTGAAGAGCTTTGTGCGAGTCTGAAACGTCCCAGAAAAGTGATGATGCTTGTGAAAGCCGGGGCACCTGTGGACGATTTCATTGAACAGATTATTCCGCATCTGGAAGAAGGGGACATCATTATTGATGGTGGAAACAGTCATTTCCCTGATACCATCCGTCGAACGGCCTATGTGGAAAGCAAAGGCCTTCGCTATATCGGAACGGGTGTATCAGGTGGAGAAGAAGGGGCTCTTCTCGGGCCCTCCATGATGCCCGGCGGTACCCCCAGCGCCTGGCCGGAAGTGAAAGAAATTTTCCAGACCATTTGTGCCCAGACGGACGAAGGGGAAGCCTGCTGTGATTGGGTGGGCGAAGATGGCGCCGGTCATTTTGTGAAAATGGTCCATAATGGCATTGAATACGGTGATATGCAGATGATCTGCGAAAGCTACCATCTCATGCGTGCCGGTCTGGGAATGTCGAATCAGGAGATGCACGAAGTCTTTGCTGAATGGAATGAGGGCGAACTCGATTCTTATCTCATTGAGATCACGCGGGACATTCTCGGATATAAAGACGAAGAGGGTAATGAAGTTGTGGATCTGATTCTGGATACAGCCGGTCAGAAAGGCACGGGGAAATGGACAGCTGTTGCAGCTCTTGATGAAGGACAGCCCCTCACACTCATCGGAGAAGCTGTATTCGCCCGTTGTCTCTCCGCTCTGAAGGACGAACGTGTTGAAGCGGCCAAGATGCTTCCGGGAATGGTAAAGCCCTTTGACGGCGATAAGCGTGCCTTTATTGATGACTTGCGCAAGGCTTTGTATGCCTCCAAAATCATCTCTTATGCTCAGGGCTATCAGCTCATGCGCTCCGCGGCAGCCAGCTACGGATGGCATCTCAATTATGGCGGCATCGCCCTCATGTGGCGCGGCGGTTGTATTATCCGCTCCGTTTTTCTGGGCAAAATCAAAGAGGCCTTCGATAAAAACCCTGAGTTGAAGAACCTTCTGCTGGATCCTTTCTTTGCTGAGATCGTAAAAAGCAGTCAGGCCGCCTGGAGACGGGTCATTGTGAAAGCGACGGAAATGGGAATTCCCACGCCCTCCCTCTCCTCGGCTCTTTCCTTCTTTGATGGATACAGAACAGAGCGTCTTCCGGCGAATCTTCTGCAGGCACAGCGCGACTATTTCGGCGCTCACACCTATGAGCGTGTGGACAAGCCCAGAGGCGAATTCTTCCACACCAACTGGACAGGGCGCGGCGGTGATACGGCTGCCAGTACCTACATCGTTTAAATTGAACTGAATTCAACAAAAAATGGCTGGACAAGTTTTGATGCTTGTCCAGCCACCTCTTTTTTAAAGGAAATCAAGGCTTGGAATCAGATGAGAGACTCAGGGAGTATTGGGGTCAATAAGGGCTTCGAGAATAGAGTAGGGATACCAGAGGAGCCCGGCTATGATTCCGAAAACAAAAGCAAAAGGATAAACGATTGTAGTCTGCAAGGCGCTGAAGAGTCCTTTGTTGTCCATGAGTGTGTCTCCATATTGTTAAGCTTCCACCGCATAAAAAAGATTCTGCTTTACTCAACCATTTTAAACATAAGTTATCGAACTAATCAAGTATAAAAAGTTTTATTTCAAATTCAGCGTTTTGCTTCACAAGGGCAAGGGCATTTGTAAAAAGACAAAAGATGAGGCATGGTCGGGCTTCTTTCGAATTATGCACTGCTCTTCAGAATTGAAAAACTCAGTGGAATAAGTCTTGGCGTACAGACCCAGGGAATGATTGGGCAAGGAGATGAGGCTGGTCGGTTCGTAGAGGTATCCATTGGCAATAAGCCCCGAGTATTCCAAATGCCCCTGCTGGTCAAAGACGAAAAGAGCCTGGCCGAGATCCACATTCTTGAACCAGCGCCAGAGTCTTCCGCTGATGGCTTTCCTGACGACAGATTTCTCTCCCTTATGCCAATATTCCACTGTTTCTTTGAAACTGGCCATGAGAAAAATCTGGCCCTCGTCGTTCACATCAAAAGTCAGACAACCAATGCTGCTGTTTCTGAAGGGACCGATAACACTGCTTTCAAGCTCCTCTGTAGTGCAGTCAAAAACAAGCAGGGCTATACAGTAATTCAATATTGATTCCCGGAGTGGAGGAACAGAAAGGGTGTATCCATCCTGCAAAACAAGCGTCTCTTTGACTCGGGCCAGGACAAAACATTTGTTCAGGGCTTCATTCTCCCGGATGAGCATGAGTTGGGCTCCTGCTTCTTCCAATGCCTCCAGAAAGGCTGTGTGATCCCGATGTGCAGTATTGCTATCATCGGCGAGGCAATTGTTTTGCCTCTTATGCAGAAGAGGCCCCGACTGCATCTGCAGGAGTTCTCCCGCTGTATTGATCAGGACGCGACCAAAACAAGTTGATGTTTCGGAAAAATTATCAGGGCGGCCATTCCAGATAAATTTCTGTTCGGAACCGCTGTCCGGCATAAGAATAACAGATGATTTCTCTTCACAGCTCTCCTCCCAGGCCTTTGGCAAACGCAGATCCAGATAAAGTAAATCCAGCCCGTTAAAAGAAAAACTGTATGTGAAAGGAAGACTGCTTTCCAGTATCTTCAGTTCCCACAGTGGATCCTGAGCCGTATCCTGCTTCTCCATACTGAGAGAAAAGATCTCCCTTTCCTGATTGTAACGCAGGATGAGGGTTTCCTCTTCGTTGATCTTTTGACTGGAGGTGTGATGGTGAGGTGCTGTGACCTGTGGCCAGGATATGACTGGAAGCAGGGCCGACGATCGTGAATAAGCGCCCCGGGAAAGAGCCATGCCGACAAAAGGGCTTATCAGCAAGGTCGCCACAAAAATAAGCGCTGCTTTTTTCATGACTGTTTTTCCTGGTGAGTTGTTTATAACGCTTGTTGTGAAAAGGAATGTTTTTTAAAGTTCGGATTGGCTTTATAAGAACCTCAAGTTTTTCATCGGCTTGTGAAGGGATACTTGAATAATTCTTCAACACTGTTGTCCTGATTTCAACAGCAGTTAATGCAACTTCAGAAAAGCCAATTTCAATCGGCGCCATAGGGAGTCCAGCACTCCGGCTCGGGCAATGTTTCAACATAGTTATAGGAACCGCCTTTTCTTGCCAGAAAAAGTCCGTGGATGGCGATTCTCATGGAAACAGTCCCATCCTGCCAGCTTTGTATAAATCCCTGTGCCTCCTGCTCAGTGATAATGCCGTTACCGTCCCCATCAGCTGGATGAGGCTCAGCAGGCCCTTCTCCTTCTGATTCCGTTATGCTTTTACTTGCCTCCACAGTATTTCCATAAGCTCCGAGATTAATCCGCGATCCATTGGGTTCGGGCTCAATATTGTAAGGACTTGAAGGAGCACCGGCGTCAATAGCCGGACTGTGCTCTTCATCAATGACCCATTGTTCCGTACCGTCATCAGCGCGATAAAAACGCCCGGACTGAGAGCGCAGGTGAAAATCGTAATTGTCGGCGTCAGCAAAAAGGGGGTCAGCAGAGAAGTTTCCCTTACCTGATATGTTTTCTTCACTGAGTGTATAAACAGCGCTAATGCTGGAAGTTTCGTCGTGATAAAAGTCATTACCACCATTGCCCCAGAGGATGCAGTTTATCAGCTCCGCAGATGACTGCTGTTCCACATAAACCCCATTCCCGCCAAAGATACCTGCTCCCTGATTACAGGCAATGGTGCAGTTGGTCATTTTAACTTCAGAAGATGCGTTCGTATCTCCATCCACATAGATTCCAGCGGCACCGCGCGCACTGTCATGCGAAATATTGGCATAGATGAGATCGTGTTCCATGATAAGTTCAGCACCATCATCTGCGAAGACACCTCCGCCTCCAGAAGGGGACTCATTGCCGTGAATGCGGTTGTGTCCCATGAATGCCTGGCCCAGAATCAACACGCCACCGCCCCATCCATAGCCGGCCGTTATACCCACACGGTTTCCAGAAATTGTATTATCGGTTATGGTCACTTTACCCGTCTGATAAATACCAGCACCGTGATCGCCATGCCCCCGATTGCCGGTGATGTGATTGTCTTCTATGCTAACTTCATCAGCGTCAAGATAGATGCCGGCTCCAAAGCCAGCTTCATTATTTCTTATAACGCTTCGTCGAATAACATGCTTGCTTCCCGTTATATACAGTCCGCCTCCCCGGGTATATTCATCTTTCGTTCCGTTATCCTCGACAACCATATCTGAGAGCACGATGCTGTCCAACCACGGCCAGGTGACATCCACCTCAAAGTGGACACCCACATCTCCTCCTGATACAGTCAAGCCACTGATCTCTGAGCCTGATGTTTCATAGCCCTGCAATAAGAGGACTGGCTTTCCAGAGCTTCCTTGTACCCGGGTGGTATATTTTTCCGGCTCAGATTGTTCAAAGTTTCCGCCCTGGTCGTTGCTGTAGTCCGCTTCAGTTCCCCCTGCATATCCACCTCGAAGGAAGAGTTTTTTGTCGTCAACAGTCAGAGCTTCAGTGTATGTGCCTTGAGCAATCAAAATGGAGTCGCCGGATTGGGCATGATTCAGGGCGCTCTGTATATCTCCATAGGGATATGTCATCGTACCGTCGGCAACCTTGCTTTGGTTTCGCAGATCAACATGAACATCCGTAGCATTGGCGAGAAAGCAGATCGAAAGAGAGATGAGAATTACTGTCACAGCTTGGTTGATAAAAGACTTGATAGTGCTGCAAGATCTCATGGCAACGACTCCTTGTATTAAGATCGCATGGACAATTATTTCAATTCCTTTTGGTCAGAACGCACATTCATGGGGCTGCGTTGCACAGACTTTCCTTCGTGCAAATCCATCTTTGCCGAGAATATTGATTTCCATAGGATTTCCAAAAAGCATTATACTGTGTATTCTGTAAACAAACAAGCATTTTGAAAAGATCCCAGGTCTGTGAGAAGCTCCATGACAAGCCAGCCCCATGGACTTTTATTGTTTGCGACTTGCAACTGAAGATAATAAATCAGACTTGTCGGGAAAGATCAGAACAGAAGCACATATATGGGGCCACGCCGGTCAGGATAAATTTGCGTGCACGGTCGAAATAGTATACTCTCTTAGAGGAGGTCGATGAAGGGCTGGGGTCGCTTCCTGTCCTTTCCTTCAGATCCGAATTTCCTGAAAACTATCAATCACAAACCATAGGACTTTTAACGTGCTGAAAACTCATTTCAGATGGCAGGAGTTGTGTTATGCGTAATAATTGCCTTACAAAACTTGTGTGCACCATTGGCCCGGCTTCCGAGTCGCCGGAAACAATAACCCAAATGCTTTTGGCCGGTATGAGCGTGGCGCGCCTGAACTTTTCGCATGGTGAATTTGCCTGGCATGGAACCATGATTCACCGTCTTCGTGAATGCGCCGCAAAAGTGGGCCGTCCTCTGGCGATTCTGGCTGATCTTCCCGGAGTGAAAGTGCGCATAGGCTGCATGAAAGAAGAGGGCGTTCAAATTACAGAAGGCGCTACCATCGTCCTTACCACGGAAGAAGTGGAAGGAGATGAAAATCGCATTCAAATCAGCCTGAAAAAGCTTCCCTCTTCTTTGAAACCAGGAAACAATATTTTCATCAACGATGGAATCATTCATCTTGAAATAGAAAAAGTGGAAGGCAATGATGTCATTTGCCGTGTTCTTGTAGGAGGCGAACTGCGTTCCAGAAAAGGTGTGAATCTTCCCGGAGTGGACTTGGATACGGATGCTCTCACAGCCTATGACCGCAAATGCCTCAAATTCGCTCTCAATGAAGGGGTTGACGCTATAGGCCAATCTTTCGTGACCAGTGCGCAGGATATTGAATGTCTGCGTAATGCCGCAGCGGAGATGGGATTTTCTCCCTTCATTATCGCCAAGATTGAGCGTTGCCAGGCTCTGGAAGCCAGAGAAACCATCATGTATGCAGCCGATGGCATCATGATTGCCCGAGGTGATCTTGGTGTTGAGATTCCTCTGGAGACCATTGCCCTCGCACAAAAAAAACTGATATATCATGCAAACCTTCTGGGCAAACCCATCATCACCGCCACGCACATGCTTGATTCCATGACGAGCAGACTCAGACCGACGCGCGCCGAGGTGTCTGACGTGGCCAACGCCATTCTTGACGGCACAGATGCGGTCATGCTTTCAGAGGAGTCAGCCATGGGTGATTATCCTGTGGAAGCGGTGACCATGCTGGCAAAAATTGCACAGGCTACGGAAGCCAAACGGCCCATGGAATGTCCCTGGGAAAGCCTGGTCGATAAGGGCGTCAAGATGGACAGTGCCTATGTGGATTATATCTCGCGCAATGTGAACCACGCTGTGGACCACCTGCAGCCTGCAGCTGTGATCGTACCCACATCCTCTGGATATACAGCGAGGATGGTATCCAGATTCAAGCTGCCACTGTGGGTTGCGGCCATCACCCCTTCACCACGTGTATCACAGGGACTTATGTTTTCATATGGCGTCGAGCCCGTGTTGACTCAGGACGGTATAACAGACTGGACTGAGTTTTCAAAAGAATGGATCAAATCGCTCAATGGAAATGAATCAGGTCTGGGTATCCTTCTGCAAGGTCCCTCACCTTCTCATCCGGACACCAATCCATCCATGGAACTGATTTTACCTGATAAAGAGACCGGGCAATAGCAGGAATTTTTTTGTATTGCCCTGTCTTCAGTAAGTTTTCTCTGCGTCTGCTTCTTTTTTGTGTTTGCCTCTGGATAATTCTCAGTATTGTAATTCAGTGATCTGCAACACCGGTATTTATACTGATTATTGTGCATCGGTGACACTGAAAGGCTTGCTTTTTTTCCAGACTTCTGTTAGACTAGAAACATTCTTGTAACAGAGTTTATTCTGTTCGGGTATGTTCCAGTGTGCGGTTGTAAGGATCCAACAGGTCAGGATATGGAGGCTCCCGGCGATCTGGAAAAGACAATGGTCTTTTTTTCATCCGCTCCATTTATAGAGTGAGTTTTCATGAGTTCCTTTTCCATCGTGCGACTTGGAGAACAAAGGAGAAATTAAAATGAATAGACGACATAGAGGTTTTACGCTGATTGAACTGCTGGTAGTGATCGCCATTATCGGCATTCTGGCGGCTATTTTGCTTCCAGCTCTTGCCCGTGCCCGTGAAGCAGCACGCCGTTCCAGTTGTCAAAATAATCTGAAACAATGGGGAATTATTTTCAAGATGTATGCTGGCGAGTCACCCGGCGAAAAATTCCCTCCCATTACAGCCCATCATATGCCCTTGGGTCTTGTTGATTGCAACCTGGAAGGCGGATCACAACGTAACTTCGTCATTGCCGCCGGGGTGTACATTGGTGCCATCTATCCCGAATACCTCACGGATCCGGCCATCAACTTCTGTCCCTCAGATCCTGTGAACAAACCCACTGAAGCCTATGCGACAGTTGACTTCCCCAATCCTCTTACCGGGCAGATGGTCAACAAAGGTGATCCCATCTTCGGTATCCCCTGCATGCAGATGACCAAAGGTCTTCAGAATTCTGACGAGAGCTACTGGTATACGGGTTATGTTTTTGACATGCTTGAAGATGAATTTGTAACCGGTATTCAGGATTTCACCGGACCCCGGCAGATGCTTGAAGCGGCCATCAACATTGATCTGCTTGGTTTGGTTCTGGGAAGCTCCACCCCTGAAACTGTGGAACGACGTGTTGATCAGGATGTTACTGTAACACCGGGTTTTGGTAATGGCGGTGCGTACAATGATCCGACCAACACTCGTGACACCGTTTATCGTCTTCGCGAAGGTATTGAGCGTTTCATGATTACGGACATCAACAATCCGGCTGCGAGTGCCATCGCACAGAGCGGTATTTTCGTCATGGCTGACGGTGTCTCCACCAATCTGAACGAATTCAACCACGTTCCCGGTGGATCCAATATCCTGTATATGGATGGCCATGTGGAATTCCAGCGTTATGAACAGCATGGCGCCGGTCCTGTCAATGGACCCGTTGCCACCTTTGTCGGATATCTCATGGCTGGTGCAAACCTGAGTATCTGATGATCTCTTGGTAAGTTGATTTGTTTTCAGGCAGACCCCTTTTGTCTGCAACGAAAGGGGTCTGCTTTTTTAATGTCTCTTGTATCAGCCTGATCAGTTACGTTATCTTCATGAGGAGCATTATCATTAGAAGTCACCTCACTCTTTGAAATTTGTAAAACTTCTCATGTCCTCAGAAAAGCAAAATACAAGTTTGTCCACCTATCTGCAAGCAGCTGCTTTGTGTCTCATACTGCTGACCGGGCTCTCTGTGCGCGGCATCTACCATGTTCAACATGTGCGTGAACCTGATTACAACTCCCCTGTTCTTGATCCGCAGCTGAACGATTATTGGGCCAGGGCTCTGGTATCCGGTGACTGGACAGTGCCCCCCCACGCTGACAATCCGGAGATAAGAGAAAGCCCCTACGGCCGCCCGCCCGGCTATCCCTGGTTGCTGGCTGCACTTTATTCTTTATCCCAAAGCAGCTATCACAGTCCGCGCATCCTTCAGTTTTTCACGGGAATGTTCCTGATAGCTCTTTTGTATTTACTGGGAAGCCGTTTGTTTGACGTGAAGACAGGCCTTGTCTCTGCAGCTTTAATGGCTGTCTATTGGGGCAATCCCTACTTTGAAGGAGAACTGAATTCGCCTGTGTGGGAATGTGCTCTTCTCGTGGGGATCTTTCTGCTCTTTCTGCGTCATATACAGACCCGTAAAATCCACCTGATTTTCTGCACAGGGCTTCTTTGTGGTATTTCTCTTCTTTTTCGGCCCAATCTTCTTGTCGTTTTGTTCTTCATGGTCCTTTATCTGGCGGGGAACAGTTATCTTGAAAAACTTTCCTTGAGAGCAACAGGGATCCGAATTCTTATTCTTATCCTGGCGGCTGCTTTGCCCGTATTTCCTGTTCTCATCCGCAATTGGAAAGTATCGGGCGAACTCGTTTTCATTTCTTATTATGGCGGTGTGAACGCCTATATCGGCAACAATCCCAAAGCCGACGGGGTCTCCCCCACGATTCCTGATTTGTATGATGAAGCGGGTGTTGACGATTGGAATTGTTTCAATTATCCGGAACTGGTGAAGGGACTTGGCGAGCGTCTGAATAAGCCAGACCTTTCTTATGGAGAGGCTTCCTCATATTTTTTATAAAAAAGCAATGCGTTTCTGGCTTGAAGATCCTTTTCATGCCCTGGCCTTGACGTTGAAAAAATCCTGGTATTTCTGGGGACCCCATATCATCTCGGACAGCAAAGTGGTTCATTTTGAGAAAGAGTATTCCCCCGTCCTGCGCTTTCTGCCCGGCTTCACCATAATAGCGGCGCTGGCCTTGAGCGGCCTCTTTTTTCTCTTCACTGTTCAACGGGGTCTGAATCAAAAAACGAGTCTTCTCCTGATCTTCATACTCAGCTATTTTCTTTCCGTTCTTCCCTTTTTCATGTCTGAGAGATACCGTTTTCCCATAGTGCCTTTTCTATTACCCCTTTCGGCTCTGGCACTGATTCATCTGGAGACAGCCCTCAGAGAGAAATCCGGCAAGCACTTTATCGGCAAATCATTTCTGATCCTTCTGCTTTTGATCCTTCTGAGTACGGAACTCTTCCCATACAAAGCCAATGAATCGACCTGGTATCTTCACCGGGGTTTTGCCTTTGCCGGAAAGCAACAGACAACGGAAGCACTCGCCTGTTTTGAGAAAGCCCTGACGGTGAACCCGGCCAATGGGGAAGCCGGGCTTCAGGCCGGGTATATTCATGCAGCCCGTGGAGACCATGACCAGGCTTTGCAATTCTATCTGAGTGCTCTGGGAAGCATGCCCGGAAATCCCTATCTTATGAATAATCTGGGCTATGAATTTTATCTGAAGAAAGACTACCCGGCTGCTATACGTTATTATGAACAGGCTCTGGCAAGGAGACAGCGTTACGCCCTGGCCTGGCACAATCTCGGCAATGTATTTCTTGAAACAGAAGAATATGAACAAGCCCGTGATGCCTTTCAACATGCCTGTGAACTGGATCCGGAGAATGCGGACAGTGCCAATAATCTGGGGGCGGCACTTTTGCGAAACAATGAGGTTCAAGCATCCTTGGAATGGTTTTATCGGGCCTTGGAATCTCCTTCCCCCTATCCCCGTGCACATCTGAATCTGGGTCGGGCCCTGGAAACACTGGACCGGTACACAGAGGCAAGAGAACATTATGAAAGCTGTCTGGAATACTGGCCCGATAATCAAGCGGCTGTGGAAGGGCTTATGCGTCTTCCTTCTCCTGCGGAGGCTCCGTAGGACTGTCTCCATTGTCTGCACGGGCGGCGGCCAGCGTATCGCCTTCCCGGGCCAGTTCACGCAGCCCGATCTTCTCGAAGGAGAGACAGGGGATTCCTATGATAAGAATAGGCAGCAGATTGAAAAGGTGAGCGACAATGGCAACTGCACGGAGGGTATCCAGATCCAGTGCGCTGTTGACCAGGATGAGGCCACCTACCACTCCGGCATGGAAGGGACCTATAAAGCCCGGAGGTCCGGGGACACTGATGAACACAGAGAGCAGAGAGAGGACAACAAAAGGCGCATACCAGGGTATGTCCAGTGCGAAAGCTTTATAGACGCAGACCTGGGAGATGGCAAAAAAAGTCCAGAGCAGCAGGGATACGAGGGAGGCTTTGATAAGATCTTTGACTGAAAGGAGGACCTGCATGCCTTCAGCGAAATTCAAAAATATTTTGCGTATGAAATTCGAGAGAGTTACAGAGATGCGACCGAAAACAGCATCGGAAACACGAAGAAAGAATTCTTTTTTGGCGAGGAGCAGAATCAGGAAGGCAACGCCGACTATGAGAGCGCCTGTTGCGGCAAAGAGGGCCCCCTGAACCATATTTTTTGAAATAGCGCCGGAATAGAGACCCTGCATGTCTTCAGGAAGGTAAACATCTCTCTCAGGCCGGAAAACCAGCAGCGTAACAAGAAAAATGTAGACAAGTCCGAAAAGATCTGTGAGGCGATCCACAGCCACAAAAGCCATGGTCTTGGGCAACGGGATATTTCTGCTTTTGCTGAGGACGAGCGCACGAACCACTTCCCCTATTCTCGCCGGCAGAACGAAATTACCCAGAAATCCGATTTGCGTTGCACTGAAAAGGCGCCAGTAGGGAACTTTTTCAACGGGATTCACAATATAGGACCAGCGCCAGACCCGGATGAAAAAACTCAGTACAATACTGATGAATGCCAGAATGAGCCAGTCGCTTCTGGCATTGTGAAAGGCCTGCAGAACTTTCTGCCAGTCGGTATCCTTAAAAAGAAACCAGAGAAGAAAAAGGCCGATGAGCAGACCCGCTATGATTTGTATATTTTTTTTCACGATCAGCAATCTCTTGAAATATATAAGAGTCTATCAGAAAAATATTTCTTCGTCCAGAGAACGGTATTGGATGGCTTCGGCCAGGTGCCGCTCAACAACCCTTTCATCTCCATCCAGATCGGCAATGGTTCTTGCCACACGCAAGACCTTGTCATGGGCTCTGGCACTGAGTCCCATACGCAGAACAGCTGCTTCGAGAAAGGAAAGGGCACTTGATTCCAGCTGGCAATGCTGGCGCAGCTGGCGGGTATCCATGTAGGCATTCCATATGTTATAGCTTCCATTTCGCGCCCGCTGGACATCTCTGGCTTTCTGAACGATTTTCCGTACCTCAGCGCTGTCCGGCCCTTCTTTTGCCGTGGAATGCAGTTCCTCAAAGCGCAAAGGCGGTACGTCCACATGTATATCGATGCGATCGAGCAAGGGACCGGAAATACGAGCCATATAACGTTGAATTTCGCCGACGCTGCACTTGCATCTTTTCTGAGGATGGGTACGACAACCGCAAGGGCATGGATTCATGGCCACAATGAGCATGAATCGGCTGGGCAGAGTAATGGCATAACTGGCACGGCGCAGGTGCACTTCTCCCTCTTCGAGAGGCTGGCGCAGCACTTCCAGAGCCGAGCGGTTGAATTCCGGGAGTTCATCCAGGAAAAGCACGCCATTATGGGCAAGGCTCACCTCTCCGGGCATGGGCTGGTTCGCTCCGCCACCTGTGATGGATACTGTTGTGGCCGTGTGATGGGGGCTGCGGAAAGGCCTGTGCAGGATGAGTTTGTTTCGCATCTGAATGCCTGGAGCCACACTGTAAATTCTGGTGGTTTCCAGAGCCTCTTCAAAAGTCAGTTCGGGCAGGATGCCCGGAAGTCTGGAGGCGAGCATGGTCTTGCCTGTTCCGGGAGGACCCACCATCAACAGGTTGTGCGCCCCGGCGGCCGCAACCGTGAGAGCCCGCTTCACATGAGACTGCCCTTTCACATCCGCAAAGTCCATGATACGCCGTGATGATTCAGCATAGGCATTGTCCAGATTGGTGACAAAAGAGCTGATCTCTATATCCCCACTGAGAAAGGCATGGGCATCGTGCAGGCTTTTCACAGGAAGAATTTCTATATCCGTGACGACGCCCGCTTCTTCCGCATTCTCGACAGGAATGATGATCCCCTTCTTGCCGTCTTTCCGGGCGGCAATAGCCATGGCAAGAGCACCGGTCACGGGTCGGACTGAACCGTCAAGAGCGAGCTCACCGGCAATGAGATAGTCGGCAATTTTATCGGGGATGAGCTGCTCTGTCGCTGCGAGAAGCCCCAGAGCAATGGGGAGATCCAGAGCACTTCCCTGTTTGCGCATATCGGCTGGAGCAAGATTGACAACTGTCTTTCCGAAATGCATTTTGAATCCGGAATTCTTCACGGCTGATTGGACCCGGTCTTCACTCTCCTTTACAGCGGCATCAGGCAGGCCCACAACTTTATATCTGAAAAGACCTTTGGTAGCATGCACCTCTACGGCTACAGGATAAGCATCAATACCGACCACAGCACTGGATTGAACAATAGCAAGCAAAAACTGACCTCCCACTGAAAATAGGATTCCTGCTTAAAAAGAACAACAGGACGGGAACGGGTTATTGCCTCCATTGTCCATATATATGCGACAAGGTTTCAAGTATGGCCTGGACAGGGCCTTTGTCGGGGATGAACTCAGAGCTGGTTCTTATGCCGGATTTCCCATTCCATGGAAAAGGAATATTCTTCTCCCTGCTCCAAAAGAGCGGGTTTTGCCCAGAGCTCAGCTTCAAGATCATTGAGGTAATCAGGGTAAGCATAAAGCCAGGCGAAGTCCAGCTCTTCATCCTGAAAAGCTTGCACAATTTCCAGAGGGTATTCGCCTCTCAAAATCCACTCACTTTTCGGGGCCCGGCGATCCCGGTATTTTTCCCCTTCACGCAGCCCGGCAATGATTGAAGGTGCCTGGCGTGTCTGTTCCATGCCTTCCCTGTCTGTAAAAGATACAGAGAATTTATCCAGAGCGCCCAGCATGATATTGCTGTGAGAATGGAGGATGGCTTCCCGCGTTTGTGCACTCAGGTTTTTCACCGTGGAGCGGAAAGTGATGGCTGCTTTGTCGGGATGGAGGGAAAACTCTCTGGTGACAAGCCACTCTCCCGCCTCCGCCTGCAAGGTCAGAGAGTCAGGGCTTTTTGCAAGCACTTCAAATTGGAAGAAGAGTCCTTCAGGGTCAAATTGTCCTCCGATACGAAGCTCTTCTCCTCCGCAGAAGGGAAAGAAAAGATTGCGTGTCAGGTTCAGACCGGTGATATCAAGTCCCGTTTGTTTATCATGAATACGCAGGGCACGTCCGCCGAGAAAGGGAACGGCTGTCAGCTCAATAAAGTCAGAGGAAATTGTGGGAGCGTGCAGAGGTGAGGAGAAAGCGAGGGCCAGAAAGAAAAGCAGGGAAGGATCTCCCTGCACTTCCCGGACAGTATCAAAGCCGTGATTTTTGAGACGGTCCAGAAAGTTGCTCATGTCATCCAGGGAAGCAAGAGGCTCATTGAAAATCAGCTGCTCTTCTTCAATCCTGTATCCATTACGCGGGAAAAACATTGCGTATTGCAAAGGCATCCGACACACACGGACCCTCTCCAGAAGTGTTTCATCCTCACCAGCCAGCTTCTCCGCTTCATCGAAGAGAAGACTGCTCTGTTGCAGGATCTCATCCGGCAAATAACCCTGAGCCGGGTTGGTATAGAGATGCATATGGATGTTTTCACGATCAACCTTATCCTGCAAGAGGGAGATATACGTGTAAATGGGTTCCCAGGCCTTTCCGTAATAGCCTTTCAGGAAATCCTGCATAAGTGTTTTTTCATCAAGATCGGGATTCCAGGCGAGTTTCATGACATACCAGGGACGGAGCATGCTGAATTCACCGCCTCCGCCTCTGTGTCCCATACCCTGCAGGTAAATCCCTTCCACGCCAAGATCCCTGTAAAAGCGCAGATCCGAAGCCAGTGCCCCGAAATTGGGAAAGGGACTGTAATAGTGCACAAAGTTCACAATGTAATGCCAGATGTACAGATGTTCGCTGAGAGCAGCCCATTTCCGGGCACCTTCCTTGAAGTCTTCATTGAGCGGACAGGAATCTATACTGTGGCTGTCGCAAGAAGGGAACATGTGACAGAGCCATACGGCGATATTCGGGTGAAGCTCCAGACCCCGGGGAACTTCCTCCGTGTACATGTAGGCCAGGGTTCCGATGAGTTTCTCAGGATAAACAGCACTGGTTCTTTCCGCCAGCTGATTTAAAAACCAGTATTGTGTGCCCCCGGAAGTGCCATACTGTTCATTGATGGCGGAACACTTCTCACATTCGCAATAGTTGTAATAATCCATCTGTGAAAAATTATGTTGTGCTGTATCCGGCTGAGATTCCATGCGTTGCAGCATTCTTTCAGTGACAATATCAAGCACGTCGGGATTGCTGAGACACAGTTGTGTTTCATGTCTGCGTCTGACACCTCCTATTTCAGAAAAGTATTCCGGATGGCTGTCAAAGAATTCAGAGGGAGAAAGAAAGCGGAAATAACTGTGACAGGTTCCATCCTGTGTATATTGAATACCCAGTTCCCGGTCAGCCTGTCCAGCTCCTTCATTGTCGCCCATACGTGCCAGAAACAAATCATCTTTACCCGGCCAGGCATAGGAAGTGTGCCGCCATTTGAAGGCCGGCTGTTCTTTGCGATGCAGTTCAGGAATGACAAGACAGTCTGTTTGTGGTACGTCTTCCATACCCGGGGCATACCAGCGTATTCCCATATAATCCTGAAGAAAATGGAATACACCGTAGAGTGTTCCCGCTTTTCGTGTACCGCCGATGAAAAGATGAGGCGTCAGCGTCCTTATGACAAAACCCTGATCGTCCAGTTCTCCATCCTCTTCAATCAGTCCAAGAGAAGGGCACAGAGAATTGTTGAAGCCGATGATGATCCAGGGTCCGTCGCTTTGTTCATCTTCACGTATCACAGGGATCCGGACGCCTGTTGCCAGATGGACACAGCGTTGCAGTTCATCAGCTGCAAATACTTCCGAGGGACTGGCATCTGTGGCCAGGACAATGGTGTAACTGCTGTGGTTCTTCTCAGCCAGAGTCAGCGATTGTCCGTGAAGGGGTTGACTGGCGAGAAAACAAAGGGCCAGCATATAAAACAGAGAGTAACGAAATGAGTATGATAGTGGCATGGGTGTGTTCCTCATTGTTCAGAGGAGAGGGATACACTCTTTTTCTATCCTTCCTCCGACTCTTACAAGATTTGTTATCAGACGAATGCCATGATCCAGAAGATACTTGCGTGCTTCGGGGAGTCCGGCGCCCACATGAGCGGCTGCATGGCTGTCGTCACCGAAAGACAGGGGAATGTTTTTATGGCGGATCATTTTCATGAATACAGGACTCGGATAAGGATAAGGAGCTCCTTTTCGCAAAGGGGAAGTGTTCACATCCACAATGCAACCTGTCTCACGGATTGTCTCCAGCGCATTCTCAGCCGCTCGCAGTACATCCGGGCTTTCCAGTTCAGCAGCGGGACCGGCCAATTTTCGGATGAGATCAAAATGTCCCACAATGTCAGGTTTGAGATCTTCCACCATGATCTGCACGTGCTCATAATAGGCTTGGGCGAGTTTTTCGAGCCCTCCGCATCGGTCAAGAGCATCTTCAAAATGCGCTTGGGTATAATCAATGCTTATTTCGTGAACATAGTGCACTGATCCCACCATATAATCAAAATTCAAAGTGTTTTTTAAGTGCAGCATTTTTTCTTTATATGATTCTGCAGGAATAACTTCCGCTTCAAATCCCTTTAAAAGATGAAGGTGATGTGCATGCGTCTGAACAAGCCTGTCGAGCTCAGCCGCATAGGCCTCAAACTGGCTCAAAAGAGTCTCAACAGTCCAGCCCAATTCAAGTTCTTCGGCATAAAGATCCTCATTTCTGAAACGAGGGGCATGTTCTGTGATACCATATGTATGGAAACCGGCTTCAACAGCCGCAGAAACAAGAGTGTCCAGCGGATCATCAGCATGGTCACAATAAGCCGAGCTGTGTCCGCCATGGAGGGATATACGCCAGGAGTGCTTTTTCAAAATGATCCACCCTATGAAATGGCTCTTCTTTTACTGAACAGAAGAAAGTTCACGCATAAGACTTTCAGTGAATATGACACCCGGGCGAAGGCTCAGGTTTCGTTTTTGATAAGTTTAAGATTGACCGAGAGATAGTCAACCTGTGTTGTCTGGTACAGAGTTTGCATAAGATAGCACAACCATCTTAAAATATATGAGTTTGAAGACCCTTCAGAAACTAACGTAAAACACTAAGGAGAAAAACAGTGGAAATCGATTTTGGCGGCGTGAAAGAAGAAGTCATTACTCGCAAAGAATTCCCCATGAGCAAGGCCAAGCGCGTTCTCAAAAAGGAAATCATTGCTGTCATCGGCTATGGTGTTCAGGGACCGGCTCAAAGTCTGAATCTGCGCGACAACGGTTTTAATGTGATCGTGGGTCAGGCAAAAGAATTCAAGCGTGATTGGGATCGCGCTGTAAAGGACGGCTGGAAACCCGGCGTCAGTCTTTTTACCATCGAAGAAGCCTGTGAAAAAGCAACCATTATCAAATTGCTGATCAACGATGGAGCCCAGAAGAAACTTTGGCCCACCATCAAAAAGTATTTGAAACCGGGCGATGCCTTGTATTTCTCTCATGGTTTCAGCATTACCTATAAAGATCTGACCAAAGTGGTTCCGCCCGAAGATGTGGACGTCATCCTCGTTGCCCCCAAAGGCTCCGGTACTTCTGTCCGCAGAAATTTCCTCAGTGGCGCCGGCATCAACTCCAGCTTTGCCATTGATCAGGACTATACGGGTAAAGCGGAAGAACGCGCCATGGCTCTGGGAATCGGTATCGGTTCCGGCTACCTCTTCCCCACCACCTTTCAAAAAGAAGTGTACAGTGATCTGGTTGGCGAACGCGGAGTGCTCATGGGTGCTCTGGCGGGCATCATGGAAGCGCAGTACGAAGTGCTTCGCAAGAATGGTCACAGCCCCAGTGAGGCATTCAATGAAACTGTGGAAGAATTGACTCAGAGTCTGATCCGTCTTGTTGATGAAAATGGCATGGACTGGATGTACATGAATACTTCGGCTACGGCTCAGCGCGGTGCTCTGGACTGGAAACCGAAATTCAAAAAAGCGACTCTGCCTCTCTTTAAAGAACTGTATAAACGTGTTGCCAGCGGTGAAGAATGCAAGCGTGTTCTGAACAGCACCGGTAGAAAGAACTATCAGGAAACCCTGCAGAAGGAATTGGATATTATCCGTAATTCTGAAATGTGGCGTGCCGGTGCGGCTTCCCGCGCCCTGCGTCCCAAGACCCCTAAAGGGAAACTGATTAAATCCAATGTGGGCACTTCCGGACGTTCCCGCAACTAAAATATTTTCTGGTTGGGAGGGACAGGACAGCTGTCATGCTTCCTGTCCTCCCGGCCACCTTTTCAGGCAACTGAAGTGTTGAACTTTTCAGGTGCGGTTTGAAGGTATTCTCAAGATACAGTGCTGCTGGACTGAAATCTTGCAGCGTTGCAGCCTCAGTACCCACCTTCCTTAAACGTGCTAAAGGGATTGGATTTGCACCAGGAAATACCAGAGGCCATGCTGGGTCCCGTTGATGGACACGGTTTCGAAGGGCAATATTCAGATCCGGCTTTATCCATCCGGCTTCTCAGTGATCTGGGCAAGAAGCGTCAGAACAACGAAGATTCCTGCCTGCTCTATATTCCCACTGATGAAGCATTGCTGGATTCCCGGGGGATTCTTGTTGCTGTTGCTGATGGCATGGGCGGCGCTCAAGCCGGGGAATATGCCAGTCACAATGCACTGCGATGTCTTTTTCCTGTCTACTACGGTCATACTCCCCACGCTTTGGTGCCGGCGGCCTTGCGCCAGGCCATTGAAACAGCCAACAGTTTTGTCTTTCGCGAGTCGGAACAAAATTCTGAATATGCCGGCATGGGCACCACCGTAAGTGCTGTAGCCTTGTTGGGCAATTGGGCCTATATCGCTCATGTTGGCGACAGCAGAGTTTATCTTTGCAGACCGGGACAGCCACTGAAACAATTGACTCCAGATCACACACTGGTTGCGGAACAAATCAAAAACGGTCTGATAAACGAAGAAGAAGCACGCACCCATTCCCTGAAAAATCTCATTACCCGGGCTGTCGGTATTCGGGACACCGTGGATGTGGATTTATTCTCTCTGGAGCTCCAGCCCGAGGACACACTCATTCTCTGTTCAGACGGACTGACAAATATGGTCAGTGATGAAACGCTTGAAGAAGAGATGTTGAAAGAGGATTTTGATGCGCTGGCGCCCACGCTTATAGATTATGCGCTGGAAGCCGGAGGAACTGACAACATCACACTCGTTGCAGTGCGTGTCCATGAGATTGTCAAAGAGTCCAATTATCAGCAGGGAGCAAAACTGATCTCCTTTAATAAAAGGGGATTTTTCAAGAGCCTTTTTTCCATCTTTTCACGCCAATAACGATCTGAAACAGGATTGTGTCTTTCTCTTGTCCCTTTGCAGAGGCCTTCCGAAAACCACAGGTATCCCCGTCTTTTTTCCGGGTGCTTGTGATGATTGAAAGCGAGAGTTGAAAAGGAGGAACACTTTTGATACACTTGCTTTCCTTTAACCAGAATGCTGATCGATAGCTGTAAAGGGAAGTCTGAGAGGTTAAGGTGTTGGTCCAACAGACAGGAGAAAAGTTCCGTGGCAAAAAGAAAGATTAATCTTGAAAAGTTCAAGAAATTGCTCCTTGATGAAAGAGATCGTTTGATTTCAAGTATTTCCAATGCGGAACAGACTTCGCGGACGGAAGCCGATCGCGACCATGGGCAGGACATGTCCGATTATGCCGAACTGGGAACGGACAACTTCCATCTGGAAACAATTTTGAGTATTGCCAGCAATGACTCTGAACGTCTGCGTGAGGTGATGGACGCCTTGCAACGTATTGAGAAGGGGACTTACGGCATTTGCGAAGGAAGCGGCAAACCCATTCCCATCAAACGCCTGGAAGCGATTCCTTCGGCCCGTTACTGCATCGAGTATCAGAATGAACTCGAAAGCCAAAGCTCTCCTTATCGTTATCGTTAGACTGGCCTCATGCCCGTCAACGGATACTTTCATATTTACAGAGGGTCAATAGTGGGTGGTCTCTGATCATTTAATGAAAGTCCATATGGAGAACTTCCCCCCAGCCTGTGATAAGATTGTGTAATCATGTCTAAAAAGAAAAAAAGATCTGACGATCCCGTAGATGAACAGGTGAACCCTCTGATTCCAGCTGAGGCCTCTTATCTGGCTGCTGTTCTTTTTGCATGCGGTATAGCCGCACTTTATTTTCTGGGGCGCAATGGACAGGATGCCTTTACCTGGAAAAACTATCTCGCCATTGCGCTTGTTGTATGCAGCGCCATTCTCTGGTTTGTCAGCGGCATGGATCGCAGTCAGGTCATTGAGTGGGTCCGAAGCGGTCTCATTGCCTTATTGCTTGCCCTTACCATACGCTGGGCCGTGGCGGAACCTTATCGCATCCCCTCAGGCTCCATGGAAACGGCCCTTCACGGGGACCCCCGATTCGGACGTGGCGATCGGGTCTTCGTCAATAAATTTATTTTCGGCTTGCGATATCCCTTTCTTAATAAACGTATCTGGCGTGGAAAACTTCCGGAACGGTGGGACATCGTTGTTTTCAAAACTGTTGAAAAAGATGCCATTCATAAAACCCTGGTCAAACGTGTTGTCGGTCTTCCGGGAGAAGAAATTCAGATACGCAACGGCCGTGTTTATGCTGATGGCGTTCCCCTTACTGTTCCTGAAAGCGTTGGCCAGGATATCTATTTCACCACGCCCCTGGATGGCCCCTGGGGCGTTCAGTCTTCCCCTGATTATTCTCAAATTCCTCCAGACCATTATCTGCTTCTTGGCGATAACAGCGCACACAGTCGTGATGGACGCTATTTCGGCTGGGTACCCAACAACCATCTTGTCGGCCGTGTCTCCGGAATCTGGTGGCCCCCGCCCCGCTGGCGCGACTTCACCGGATTCACAGGGGAACTCTGGTGGCGCTCTCTGATCACTCTGCTGGGCGGTCTCATTCTCCTGCGGCTTTTTGTCGGTCGCATCTGCACCACAAGAAAAAAGGACTTTTCTGTATCCCGCAGACATCTTGTTTCTTTTCTCAACTATGGCTTGTTGGTGCCTGTGGTACAACGGCGCATCCTCAGCTGGCGCAAACCCGGTCGGGGCGATCTGGTTTTGTTCAAAGTCAGGCTGGAGGACTCAAAAGAACATGTCCTTCTTATTGGTCGTATTGCCGGCACAGAAAAGGAAGCTATCTCATTTAGAGAAGGCAAGCTGCATATAGATGACACATTACTCGATTCCGAGCCCTTTGCAAGCCGGAGCTACGAAATGGACGGGCCTGACATCAAATATGGCAAGGTAAAATCAAAAGATTTTTCCCGAGTACCCGAAGGGGCTTATTATATTCTTTCTGATGATGCCGCTGAAAAACAGTACGAAAATGACAGCCGCACTTTGGGATGGATTTCTCAGGGAGACATTCTGGGGAAAGTCCTCTTTTCCCACCCTTCCGCAGACAAAGCCTCACCATCCTGAGTCGGACTGGAAGCGATGAACTTTTCTTCACCCCTGGGTGTCTATGTCCATATCCCCTATTGCCGCAGTATTTGCGGCTATTGTGATTTTGTTCATGACCCCTGCAGTGGATGCATTCCTCACGAATTCGTGGATTCACTGATCCATGAGATCCGTATCACAGCCCGGGGCGGCCAGGCTGACACGCTCTTCTTCGGCGGCGGCACCCCCTCTCTCCTGTCGGAAAGAGATCTGCATTTCATTCTGAATGCCCTTCATGACAAATACAGTTTCACTGATCTCGAGTTCACGCTGGAAGCCAATCCGGACGATGTTACTGCGGAAAAGATCAGGATCTGGAAATCCTGTGGTGTGAACCGTATCAGCCTGGGTGTTCAGAGTTTTTCAGACAGGACGCTGCGTTATCTCGGGCGCAGGCATGATGCGGACTCGGCCCGGAAAGCACTGGGACTCGTTTCCGATAATTTTGAAAATTGGAACCTGGATCTCATCTACGGTGCACCACGTCTGTGCGATTGGAAAGACACGCTTTTCCGGGCCCTTTCTTTCAAACCACCTCATATTGCAGCCTATGCACTGGGGCTGGTGGCGGGTACTCCTTTGGGTGATGGCGATGAAAAGAGATATGAAGATCTTACGATTCTTCGGCTGTATCGACGTTGTGAAGATGTCTTGCGTGCCTATGACCACTATGAGATATCCAACTTCGCCAAAGCTGGCAAACAAAGCCGCCACAATCTGAAATACTGGCGGAATGAAGAGCATGATGCTTTCGGACCCGGAGCCTATGCATTGCGCGAAGGAAGTCGACTGCAGAACACGCCTTTTACAGACAGTTATATTGCGGATCCTTTGCATAAGATGGAGACACAGAAACTCTCCGTTCTTCAATTGAAACTGGAAACTCTCATACAGCACATGCGACTGAGGGAAGGCATTTCCGAAGCGTATTTCTTCCAACGTTTTCAGGAAGATATTTCCGTGCTCTTTGGAAAGGTCCTTCAAAAGCTCGTGGAAGATCGTTTTATCCGCTATAATGATGGCGTTTATTATCCAACGCGTAAAGGTTTTTATCTCAACGATTCTCTGGCACTGGCTTTGGTTTTGGCAATACAAAACAACTGAGGCAAACAATAAGATTTTACAAGATCTGATGGCTGATTCTTTTTTACACGATGATGATTTCTTCCCGGCTAACCTGGATGATACTGATGATATAGTGGCAATTGGAGGTGATTTGTCTTCGGAACGTCTTCTTCATGCTTATGGAAGAGGAATCTTTCCCTGGTATTCCGCTGGTGAACCTATTTTCTGGTTCAGTCCTGAAGAACGCATGCTTTTACATCTTGACGAATTTCACTTGTCCGGGAGCATGCGCCGCCTCTGCCGACAGAGGCACTTTTCTGTAAAAATGGATTCTTGTTTTCCTGAAGTCATCCGTTCCTGTGCGTATACTCCTCGAAAGCATGAAAGTGGCACGTGGATTCTTCCGGAAATGATCGAGGCCTATTGCCGCCTCCATGAACTTGGTTTCGCTCATTCGGTGGAATGTTATCAGAAGGGACAATTGGTGGGAGGCTTATATGGCATTAATCTGGGCAAGACTTTTTTCGGGGAGTCCATGTTCTCTCTGGTGAACAATGCTTCCAAGTTCGCCATGGCATGTCTTGTTGCCCAATGCCGTCTCTGGGAATTCACTTTTATAGATTGTCAGGTCTACAATCCTCATTTGGAAACATTGGGTGCCCGGGTTGTAGGTCGACAGAGATTTTTGCAGATGCTGGAAGATGCCTTGACTGTTCCAGAAAAAAGAGGCAAATGGAAGGCCGATGAAGAAGCACTTCTTGAAGAAATTCTGAGAATCGATTAAGAGCTGCATTGGACTGTTTTAAAGATAAGGATTCATAGATCATGCGAGCCGTCATTCAACGGGTTACAGAAGCAAAGGTAAGTATTGAGGGAGATGTGAGCGGAGAAATCCGTTCAGGCTTGCTCGTTCTTCTGGGTGTGGATGTGGAAGACACGGAAAAAGATGCTTCCCTCATGGCTGATAAAATTGCTTCCCTGCGTATCTTCAATGATGAGAACGGGAAAATGAATCTGAGCATTAAAGAAGTTGAAGGGGAAATTCTCCTCATCTCACAATTCACCTTGCATGGAGATTGCAGAAAAGGGCGACGCCCCTCTTTCATCAAAGCGGCACAACCCGATCAGGCCATTCCCCTTTATGAAAAAGTCTGCTTCCTTTTGAAAAACACTTATGGAATACATACAGAAACAGGTGTTTTCGGCGCACAAATGGCCGTCAGCCTGGTCAATGAAGGACCAGTCACCTTATTGATTGATACAAAGAAACTCTTCTGATCAGAAGCTGAGGTGCTGCTGAGCAGCGGAGCCTGTGGGGATACAGCATATCGGTATGAAGGGGAAGATCGGGGGCTTTCAATGGCGGAGAGGGTGGGATTCGAACCCACGGTACGGTAAACCGCACAACGGCTTTCGAGGCCGCCGCCTTCAACCACTCGGCCACCTCTCCACTGGAAGGCCCTATTGTAACAAATTCATCTGTAAAGAGTCATGCTGATCTTTCTGCACTCTCCCGGGTTGGTGTTTGTCAGAATAAAACCGTATAATATGCCGACATGTGAGAAATACAGTGTCCTTTCCCCCGGGCCGTTTCCTTGTGCTATCGGCCCGGAAATGTTTTTATCTCCACAATTACTTTTGCATCTGTATCAGTGCAATTTAAGGAACCCTTATATGTCAACACGTAATTTCAATTTCTCGGCTGGTCCCGCCACACTGCCTCTTCCCGTTCTGGAACAGGCCAAAGAAGACTTTCTCTGCTATCCCGGTGCAGGCGCCTCCATTATGGAAATCAGCCATCGCACTAAAACTTTTCTGAACGTCCTGGATGAGGCGAAAAGCAATATTAAAGAACTGCTGGGCATGTCCGATGATTACTGCATTCTTTTCACGCCGGGCGGCGCAACAATGCAATTCACCATGCTTGCCATGAATTTTCTGAACGGCGCATCAGCGGATTATCTGCATGTGGGCACCTGGGCCACCAAAGCCATCCAGGGTGCCAGTCCCCATGGTACAGTCCGGAAGGCATGGAGCGGCAAGGAAGACAATTTCAACCGCTTGCCAGCCGATGATGAACTGGATCTGGACCCACAAGCCGCCTATGTCCACTTCACTTCCAATGAAACCATTCAGGGGATCCAGTTCTCCCGGGAATCGCAAGTGAATGGCAAAGACCTTTTCTGCGATGCCTCCTCAGATTTTCTCAGCCGTCCCACGGATATGAACAAGTATGCACTCCTCTATGCCGGGGCGCAGAAAAACATTGGTCCTTCAGGAACAGCCGTTGTGATTTTGCGTAAAGACTTGCTCGAGCGTGTGCCTGAAGGGCTGCCTCCCCTTCTGGATTACAAAGTCCTTTATGACAACGATTCTCTTTACAACACGCCTTCCACATTCACCATCTATATCATCGGCCTTGTGAGCCGCTGGCTTCTGAAGACAGTGGGCGGTCTCGAAAAGATGCATGCCATCAACAAAAACAAAGCAGCCCTGCTCTACGATGCCATTGACAACAGCCAGGGTTTTTACAAAGGACATGCCTTGCCAGAATACCGCTCTCTGATGAACGTGGCCTTCCGTCTGGGTTCAGAGGAGCTTGAAGGGAAATTCATTGCTGAAGCCACTGCTGCGGGACTGGACGGACTCAAAGGACATCGCTCTGTAGGCGGTTGCCGCGCTTCCATATACAATGCCATGCCGACAGAAGGCGTGCAGGCACTTGCGGATTTCATGAAAGAATTTCAGCGGGTAAAGGGCTGAGCGTTCTCATGTTTTCCGTGCAGCTCTCTTGAAAGACCCGTTCTCATCCTGAGATACTGAGAATCAATGAACAACAGGGAGACAATATGAACAGCATTGCCATTGTCGGAGCCTCATCAGACAGAAAGAAATACGGTAACAAGGCTTTACGCGCCTTTGTTGAAGGAGGCTGGAAGGTGTTTCCAGTGAACAAGGCCGGTGGCATCATTGAAGGTCTTGAGGTCTTCACAAGCCTCGATGAGATCACGGAAAAAGTTGACAGGGTATCCATGTATCTCCCCGCCGCACTGGGAATCACCATGCTTGATCAGGTGCTTCGCAAAATGCCTTGTGAGTTTTATTTGAACCCCGGCTCAGAAAGTGATGAGTTGATCGCATTGGCCCGGGAAAAAGGGCTTGAGCCCATTCAGGCATGCAGCATCGTCAATATCGGGTTGCGCCCGGACATGTTTTCAGATGACTGAAACTTGAGGAAGGGAAAGCCGGGCGAAAGGATAAATTGTTCAGCCCCGAGGAAAACATCATATGTTTGTAGATATAGGCTCCGGGACTCACATAGGCTTGAAGAAAGCCAAAAATGAGGACAGCTTCGGAATCTTTGACAATATAAATACGGATATCAGTCTCTTTCATGAGGGCACCCTGGCGGCTGTTGCCGATGGGCTGGGAGGACACATTGGAGGCGATATCGCCTCCAAACTGGCTGTTTCCATGCTCAAAGATGCGCTTAAAAAAGATGCCCCCCCCGATGATGACAGAGGTTCAGAAAGAGAAGATGCCTATTTTCTGGATACCATCAGCGAAGCCATACTCAAAGCCAATGAGAGTATTTATCAGACCAATAAAGAGGTGATTCAGGGAAAGCGTCCCATGGGTACAACCCTCTGTGCAGCTTTGATAAAATCCGGTGTCGCCTATGTGGGCAACGTGGGCGATTCCCGTGCACTGCTCTTCAGGGATGGTCTTTTTGTCCGGCAGACTGTGGATCACAGCTGGGTGGATGAGCAGGTGATGAAAGGGTTGATGAGCAAAGAGGAAGCTGAGAAGGATAAACGGCGCAATCTGCTTACTCGAAGTATAGGAACCCATGAGACCATTGAGGTGGATACCTACCAATGGTATCTCCGTGACAACGATCAATTGCTCATCGCCACGGATGGTCTTCTCAACATGGTCTGCAATGAAGTGTCTCAGGAAATACTTGCCCGCGATCTGACGGCGCAGGAAAAAGTGGAGATACTCATTGAAAAAGCCCTGGAAAATGGCGGGAAAGATAATATTACCCTCATTCTCATAACGGTGAATCCCAAAAAATCAAAGTTGCGCAGACAACGTCGCAAGGCCTGGTTCCGAAAACATAAAAAACGGATCCGTTTCATTACACTGTCTTTTCTTTTCGGAAGTGCTCTCTTCGCCGCCGGATACCTGTGCGGCTTTCTTCATGGAAGCTTTTCCCCTCCCCGATGATCTGTTTTCATCACACTGATAGAGGTGTCCTGACATCAAAGCTGAACAGACACTGGTCAGATGCAGGGCTTGAAAACCAGGCGGACAAATAATCAGATTGAAAATTAGCATCCGCCCTCTCAACCTGCTATAATGCCCCTATGCTGAAAACTGCTAAAGTATTCAGGTCTGCTCTCTTCAGCTGAAAGATATTATTTCAAGGGTATTCATACGTAATGGAGGAAGGTTTTATGCGAGTTGGTACAAGACTTCTTGGTGTGAGTATGGGTCATAAGTCCGGTGTCCAGAAAAGATTATTTCTGCTTACGCTCGTTGTGCTGCTCGGCGCACTCTCTTTCAGTGCTGTAGCCGAATTGCAGCAAGTTTCTGTTGGCGGGGAAATCCGTATTCGCGGTCGTTACTACAGTAATGCCTGGGAAGAGCAACGCCCTCTCCCCCGGCGCATAGCAGACAATCTCTTGCCCTGGCGTCCCATCGGGCCCACGGGCACCATGTCCAAATTCAAATGGAACAGTCGCGGCAAAGACTGGACCCGCTATGAATCTTCCGTACTGTTAAACGTACAGGCTGATTTCACTGATGACGTTTCCGCCTTCATTGAACTGTATGATTTTCATATCTGGGGAGAAGAATTTCGCTCCAACTATCTGACAGGCGCCGACAGCCGGGCAAACAACGTTGATTTCACAATCATGAATCAGGCCTGGATTGAAATGGGCAATCTCTTCGATCAGCCTCTTAAACTTCGTGTGGGAAGGCAGAACCTTCACTTTGGCGGTGGATGGCTCCTGTCCAGAATGATGACCCCTTCACAATACATTTCTTTTGATGCCATTCGCGCCACCTATTCTCCCGGTGATTTCACTATCGATGCCTTTGCTTCCAAACTTGATGATAATGACCGCTACTTTAAAGATTCTGTGAACCTCTACGGTATTTACGGTACCTATACGGGAATACCGGAAGCGTCCATGTCCTTGTATTGGCTCTATGTCCGGGACAGCACGGATATCCCCCGCTCGGAAAGTACCGCCCTGGGGCGCTGGGTAAACAACAGGCGCGGTCTGGAGTATGGATCCACCAAACTTCATACCCTCGGCTACCGTCTCTTCGGCGGTGTGGGCGGTCTTGATTATAATCTTGAACTCGCCTATCAGTGGGGAGATGCAAATCACCTGGGTTCCCTGTTCAAGCCCGCAGGACGTTTCTTCGGTGATACACGGGCCAAATATGACAACTTTGCTGTGGATGCAACAGTCGGTTACACCTTCAAGGAGACTTCCTGGCAACCTCGCCTTTACGTTCAGGGCGTTGTATTCAGCGGAGAAGACAACAGAGACATCAACTTCGGAGATTGGCTCAATCCATTTTACCGACCCAAGGCCAGTGTTTCCTTCAATCGCCTGTTCACCGATAAGAACTATATGGCCACTGTCAATGATAACAGCTGGGTCTCAAATTTCATGCAGCTTTCCGCTGGTATAGAAGTGCAGCCCACTGAAAAACTCCGAATTCATGTGCACGTCGCAAAAGACTGGGTCTATGAACCCTTCAACCCGCCCAAGTCCATTCGCTTCGGAAGACAACGAGCCTTCATCGCACCCAATTTGAGCTTCTGGACCGATAGCGGAAGCCGCGATCTGGGGTGGGAAGTTGCCGCCTTCGCCAGATACAATTATTCGCCCGACCTCTGGTTTATGCTCTATGGAAACTATCTCTGGACGGGTGAAGCATTGACAAGAGGCTCCTTCATCCATTTCTATGGAACGGAATACAGTGGCGGATCAGGGAAAAGCAATGCAGGCTACCTTTTCTGGATGGCTTGTTTAAAATTCTGATCCCCTTTGTTGTTGGTTTTAAGCGCGTTGCTTTAAAAGTAACGCGCTTTTTTTTGTACTTATCCACAATCTGTCCACAGGCTAATTCTTTCTTTGAGAAAAGCTTGGATTATAGCTAACATCCCTGTTATCAACAAGATAAAAGCCATCAATGAAATTAACAGAAAGTTGTTCACCAATCTGAGAAAAGAAAGGGAAAGTTATACACAACAGAAAGAAAGGACAAGAATATATAGTATCAGGCCCATAAACAAAGGGTGAACAGGCTGCGAACTCAGGTGTGACGAATGAGCTGAGGACCGAGGGCATTTTCAAGTGGACGGTCATTTTCTTCACAAAAACCCAAAGGATTGTGGCGAATCCAGCCTTCAGCATGTTCAAAGACTCCGCTGTCCCTTCCCATCCTGCGGCTCATGTCGAGCATGGAATGAATATAACTGTCTATCCCCTGACTTTGGTCGAGCCACTCTTTTTGACTGCGATGAGAGGCGAGAGCCTTCTTTTTGCTTTCCAGGCACTCCCCTGTGTCTACATAAAAATCAGGGCTCACAATTCTGTTCAAAGGGTCACGCAATCCATAGGGCAGGCAATGATAAACTGTGAGATTTTCTGTCATGATGTTTACAGCGGGATCAGTCTCAAAGTTTTGCATTCCTCTGCAAAAAGCGGAAGAGACGACCAGACGGCAAGTGCATTCATGATCCTCCATGTACTCTGAAGGAGAATGAGTCAGTATGATTGTCGGCTTTACCTGGCGAATGACAGCGGAAACTTTACGCAATAGCGGGAGTGTGTAAAAAATTTCAAGATCGTCAACAATGGGAGAATGAAAATGTGCACCCATGATTTCAGCAGCCCTGCGCGCTTCTTCATGGCGGATTCTCACCGTTTCATCTCTGTCTGTTACGGCACTGCCCAAGCTGCCGCTGGCCACGACAAAAACATGGGCTTCCCAGTTTTTTCTGACCAGTTGCAAAAGTGTTCCCGCCATCATGAACTCAATATCGTCGGGATGAGCCCCTACAGCCAATACAGTACCTGACATGAAAAGGATCTCCTTTGAAGTTTTTCAATCAATGAATTTTGCTCCAGGTTATGAATACAGTACACTTTATGGGCAATCACTTTCCACCTTCAACCTCCCTCTATTTTATGCTGAAACTTGAAATTCACTTGAACTGAGAAATCAGGGAAAACAAACCGTGAGTTCAAGAACGAAACGCAATTTTTTGTAGACAAAAAGAGGAGACATTGCGGCCCTCTTCGGTAGAATGGGTTTTTGAAACAAAACAACCGAAGGAGCACACAATGTCCCCACACCATTTTACACTAGAAGACAGAATAAAACTAGAAGCTTTCCTGGAAGCCGGGCTGAGCAAGAAAGCCATCGGTGAACATTTGGGTTTTCATCCCTCTTCAATAGGAAGGGAAATTAAAAGAAACAGCATCGGCGGCAGGTATATAGCCCAGAGAGCTCATAACCGCGCACAGTCACGCAGAAAGGAGATTGAGCGTCCGCGCAAATGGGATCATGAGCAGCTGAGGCGGTATGTTATTGACATGACCATGCGAGGCTGGTCTCCTGAGCAAGTCAGCGGTCGCCTTCCC
>JAAYJV010000142.1 GCA_012522755.1 Candidatus Hydrogenedens sp. | reverse complement strand
GTCGTACACCTTGTTGACAGATTTCCGTCCCACCAGGGTCAAGTGGGTCAGCAGCTCTGACACCTCCTGGGGGGTGTAGTACTCTCCCCCGCTCTTGCCAGCGTTGGAGGCATACATGCCCATCAGGTACTCATAGGCATCGCCAAAGGCATCGATGCTGTTGTCCTGGAAATCCCCCAGCTTCAGCCCACCGATGCTGTCCAGCAGCTTCACCAGCTTTTCGTTGCGCCGGGCCACGGTGTTGCCCAGCTTGGCGCTGTTGACATCAATATCGTCAAACAGGCCCTTGAAATTATCCTCGCTCAGGCTGCCCTGGGCGCTGGCCTCAATGCGGCGGAAGACGCCTTCCAGGGTTTCGTTGAGGTTCTCGTCCTGGGGCGCCCGCCTGCGCACGTTCTCAAACAGTTCGCTGGGCAAAATGAAAAAACCCTTGCTGCGTACCAGGTCCGCCCGGATGGGCTCTGCCTGATGATCGGCCAGCCTGGCGTAATCAAAGGTGGTGTTGCCGGTAGCCCGCTCGTGGGTGTTGATGTAGTCCCGGATATTCTCCGAGATATAGCGATAGAACAGCATCCCCAGCACATACTGTTTGAAGTCCCAGCCGTCCACGCTGCCCCGCAGGTCGTTGGCAATGGCCCAGATGGTGCGGTGAAGCTCCGCGCGTTGCTGCTCTCTTCGGTTGTCGGTCATGTTGTCCTCCCTTATCTTATTTCATCACTTGTTATACTCAGTCTTGACTTGCTATTCCACCATTGAAACGCATCTATTCCACACATACTGATTAAGGACAGGCCACATGCCCGAAATCATTCAGAGGTTTCGTACCAAGCGTGTTGCCTTTCCCAGAATACGCAGTCCCGTGTACTGAGAAACGAAGCTATTTCGTGTTCCATCACTCAAAGGATAGTACTCTGGGGCCTTCATTTGGTTTCCAAAATGAAGTTTGATGCCCTTTGCAGCAAGATAGGCAAAACGTACGTGTACCGCCTTCTTCACTGATACGATAATAACATCACCATCGTTTATCTGTTGAACATCAGTCGTGTAATAGACCTCATCGTCTTTCAAGATGAATGGCGACATCGTGTCATCATTCACAGTGATAACCAACTCATTGCTGGTCACTGCGCCTTCAGAAATAGAAGCTGCTTCTATTGACCCAGTTTCTTCAATCAACGCAGTTACTGGCAAGTCTAAAACATTAGCAAGGCGTGCAATTTTGTCATTGCCTATGCTCTGAATAATGCCATGCTCCCATTTTCTGACTGTGGATTTGGTGACGCCTACAGCTTGTGCAACCTGCTCCAAGGTGATTCCTAAGGCTGCACGTCTGTCTCTTATGGTTGATGCTATTTGCACATCAAGGTCCCTTCTGTATTGATTGAAGGGCTGAACTACTCAGCACTGTTTTGGAAGATGTTAGCATGTTAGCACAGCGGTGTCTTTTAGTCAACTTTCTTCTCGCCGAGGGGTTGACAATAGGAAAAATCTATGATATTATTAATGTGTCTTAAAAGACACTGCCGCGAAAGCGGCAAGCTGTTGCAACAGAAGTGTCTTATAGGACACATAGAAAGGAAGGTGCAAAATGATGTATCAGGAAAAGGGCCCTTATGTAAGAGAAATGACTCAAGACGAACTGTTTCCACAACCTAATAAAGACTATTTGTATGTGCATTCGGATCGTGAAGGATGGATTCTCGATCGCTTGGTATTAAGTGGTGTTGAAGGCGGCACATTGGTGCTTCATGCAGTAGGTGATGCCATTCCAATCGTCATTTCAGTGCTTGCGCGCCACGGTCATTACTGGAAAAGGACAATGGAGAGGATTAACCCTCATGACAAACTTCAAGGCGACCCGCGAGAAGCTTATTTTGCATTTGATGTTGATGCAGTTGGCATCATGTGGTATGGGGACGAAGAAAGCATCCAGTTGGAATCTTATCAAATCGCCAAAGTCCAATCAATGATGAAGATTTGTTTTGCAAGCAACTAAAGTACTGTTCACACAGAACAACTCATCATACGATTTAAGATGGCAACAACAAAATGGAATAGATCTGGCCAATGCGCCAGCTATACAGCGCTTGAGGCGCAGAAAGGACATCATCATGAAACAGAATTTCGTCATCAGCTGGAACAATGGGCAGCTTGAAAAGAGTATCCGGTATGACTTCAGTATTGACCCCTCTTCCCATACTTTGAAAGCAGATGTCACACTTTCGGGAGAAACAGAAATCACATATCAAAGCCAGCTCAGTTACTACACCAAGGATTTTTCAACAAGCGCAGTTAATACTGATCTTGTATCTATGACACTTGTGGCTACAAGCTTGAAAAATATTATCAGCTTACCAGTTGTGGATGATATTGACCCTGACATCATTGATACAGCAGAAGCTTTTACCACGGCTCTCGCAAACATGAAAAATGGTGTCGTGGATTGGTCAAGCCAGTACAATCCGGTTCAAAACCAAGCCGACGAGTGGTTGGATATTAGTTTATGATGTGAACTGGTGATAGCAATCCATTAAAAACATATAAATCATAAATATGGTATCGAGTAGGTGAATCTGCCATATATATTTGTGTAGTAGATTTAAAGACGAATTGGAGATTATAGCTGCTGCTGGAATGGTGTCTATGCGTGTCGTGCTGCGCATATGACCCACCAGGAGATGCTACTGTATTGCATATTGTGCAACACAGAAAATGTAACAAAACAAAAGTGTCTTTATCTGCTTTAAACGGTTATCAGCATTGTCAACTGATGACCAGATACTGTGAACGCTTGGCGTTTGCACGGCTGCGTCGAACAAAATCCCGATATATGTACCGAGCATGGAACACTCGGAATTTATGTTGAGGAAGGTGACCGGACCCATTGTACCGGGATAGGACAGGTAGGAGGGAACAAAGCGAAGCAGGAGACCAAGCGGGGTTATATCCGACGATATATCGTCGATATAACCTCGCAAAGGTCAATATTGGATGCTACAGCGCAAATCGCGGACGAGAAAAAGTAATCTTCAGCACGAAACCGGGGTGCAACCACGGCATGTAGGGGGCAATACTGACCGACATGATGGTATCCGTCGCCACCATCCGCAGAAAGGCGACAAGCTAATCGCTTGTAGGCAGCGCCTGTGCCACACAGGGTATGAGGCAGGCATTAGTTGGGACTTAACGGGCGTAAGCCAGGGGTTATCCCCCAAGCCAAAGCGGGGGAAGTGGCAATACTACGAGAGGGAGAAGAACAATGGTAAAAATGACAAGGCTGTGTCATCAAATGAAGGAAGCATTAGATAGCGTCAATGCAATAGATGAAGGGATTAAGCAAACCACATTGGAGCAATACAAAAGGGACGCAATGAGGGTACTGGAAACCGGATACTTCCAGAAGGTTGGAGTGAAGGACATCAAAATGATTCCCAAAGCCTTACAAGGCTTTATCGAGCATTTGAAAGCAGAAGGCATGTCCCCTCACACCATCCGCACCTATTTTTCAGCTATCAGGAGGGCTGTTAATGCTTCAAACGTTTTAGATAAACCGGTAAGCGCAGCAGACTACAGCCTACCCTCCAGGCATGGAGGCATCGGAAACACCAAGGGCCGTGGGAATCCCGATCCAACAGACTTGCGTCCATGTCAGAGGCGTGAGGCATCTCCAAGGTTATATGATTTCGCTCGAGTGATTGGTTTCCGGAAGAGTGAGTACGCCGTATTGCGTGGTTCTTCGCTCAAAAAGGATGAAGGAGGAAATTGGACTGTAGAAGTTCTGGGAAAGGGAGGCAAGTGGCAGAAGCAGTATATTGCTCCTGAATACTTGGATTTTGTTCGTAGCTACTTTGAGGGGCGCGGCAAGAATGAGTATATCTTTACGAAGGAAGAAATCTCTGGAGCACATGATATCAATCTTCATAAGCTCAGGAGAGAGAACGCTCAAGAGTTGTACGAAAAAATCAAGATCAACATCAAGGAGGACCCCAAAGCATTTAAGCGTTATTACAACCAGTTGAAGCATCGGTATGATACTGAAAACAATACCCGTAAGTTGCAGTGGGAGAAAGAGAACGAATACCGTAAAGCACAGGGGCTGAGTCCACTGTCCGATTACAGCAAGGTTACCCCTCTGCCCACCAAGGAGGAAATGTTAAAGCCTTTGGTTCTACGTCAAGGTCCCAGGGCTGGAGCCATCGCCGCTGGCAAGCCAACCACCCTTGACCGCTTGGCAGCTTACTATGTTTCTGTGTTTGTGCTGTCGCACTGGACCACCCATACCTTCACGAAGCACTACTATACTTGACGATCCATCTGCTCGACGGTGGTTTTATGGTAATTGAACGGTCCGCAGGGTACATTTTCTTCAAAAAAGTGAGCCACGCGGACGAGAAATAAAATGCGCGGCTCTTGGAACACTTATATTGTATCAAAGACTCATTGAGTTTTCAAACTTCTCATTCCGGAGATTTCATAGAACCATCCAATAGGTTGCTTACCGAGCCGTCATGATTGTTTGAAGTGCTGGTAATCAACCACAGTTCAAAAGATTTCTTCGGTATTAAAATTCTCCTACCAATCCTAAGTGCTGGAAAGTCTGAACGCTTGACCAATTCGTATGCTGTAGGCCTACTAATGCCCAATTTCTCGGCCATTTCGGGCACTGTCATCGTCATCCTTTCCATCCTACTCATCCTTTCATCGTTTCGGATCTTTTGTCCCGATTGAATTATACCATCATTTTTACAGTAAATCAATACTTGTATATTGACATTTCCAGTATGTGTAGTATAATCCGATTACACCTAACAATACAGCATCGGAGGAAAGTATGGAAACATTCGGCACAAGATTGAGAAACCTGAGGCTGGAAAAGGGAGAGCGACAAGATGAGGTGGCCGCGCTCTTGAAGGTTTCAACAGCAAGTTATTCCGCATACGAATCGGGTCGAGAGCCAAACTACCAACGTCTTGGAGTGCTGGCTGAGCATTACGGGGTAACTACAGACTACCTAACGGGCGTATCCGACTATCGGAACCCACAGAACCAGCTCGTAGCAACGGAACTTGGCTTATCTGAGAGTAGTGTACATGTTTTGAAAACGTGGAAAGACGAGCGAATTAGCTCTTCTCTTGAATCTTCGGATACTGTGGCAAATGAAAATTGCTTCATGTGGTCTGATATATTCAATCAGTTCATTACAGTAGAAGATTTTCCGAGTTTGATTAATGACATAGGCAAGCGTTTACTTCCGTCAAGCCGCAATGTGGTATCACAGTCAATAACACGTGATTTACTGCCAGTGAGTTTCCGATATTCTGATGCTTTGGACTTGTTACTGCAAGAAACACTAAAGACAATAGTACTAAAGATGGAAAGGGAGAGGTTGAAACAGGTTTGACAAAACGGAAGACAAGGAATGCGCATGGCTCGGGTACGATACGGCAACGGAAAGATGGAACTTGGGAAGGGCGTTATACAGTCGGCACGCATCCAGGTACCGGAAAGCAAATCCAACGGTCAGTGTACGCAAAAACCCAGCAGGAAGCTCGCAAGAAACTCACTCAGGCAACTTCATCCATCGATGAGGGTGTTTATCTTGAGCCTTCAAAACTCACGGTAGGTTCATGGTTGGACATCTGGCTCGCAGAATATAATCAGGATATCAAGCCACAGACGCTTAATACATACAAGACCCAAGTGCGCGTCCATATCAAGCCCGCGTTGCGTGCCGTGAAGCTGACCAAGCTCACCACACATATGGTTCAAGTTTTTATTAACTCTCTTTCCAATGAAAAAGACAACAAGCCTGGTTTAAAACCGAAGACCGTAAAAAATATCCACAGCGTGCTGTATGGTGCAATGGCGCAGGCAGCCCGCCTGGGGTACATTCGCTCAAATCCCTGTGAAAATGTAGCTCTTCCGAGGGTAGTTCCCCATGAAATGCATCCTCTGACCAAGAGCGAGATGACAGCTTTCCTCAATGCCATGGAAGGCAATGAATACAAGTCTATTTGTACCGTAGCCATGTTTACCGGCATGCGCCTGGGTGAGATCACCGGCCTTACCTGGGATCGTGTTAATTTCAGGGAAGGAACCATTCTGGTTGACCGCCAGCTGATGCGCAGTAAGATCAAGGGTGGACCTCATTTGCTTGTGCCCGTTAAGAACGACAATCCCCGGAAGTTAACTCCTGCTCCATTCGT
>JAAYJV010000141.1 GCA_012522755.1 Candidatus Hydrogenedens sp. | reverse complement strand
TTCGTGATTGTCGGAAGACAGTTTGCCGAGTCGAGAATCCCACAATATCTTGAAAGTATATGACTTGCAGAGTCAGCAACATGAACTTCTTCGAAAAAATGATGGAAGATGACGGGTAGTAGCACAGAGGGACACAGAGAAGAAGATATCTTTTTGCCACGAAGGTACGAAGGACCACGAAGAAAAAAAGAGAAGTCCAAGGCTGCCTTAAAGGCCAAGATGATTCTCAGAAGTCCACTCTGTCCACTCTTTCCATTCCGTCCATTAACCTACTGTTAAAACCTCACAACATACTTTCCGCTCTCCCAGATACGTCCGATCCGTCCGATCCGTCTGATCGGTCTGATAGAGTCTTTGAAACATCCTCTTGCTCAACCTCCTCACCAAAGCTCAAGACATACACATAAACTCACCCGCACTCAACTTTAACTTCTCCGGCCAACACCTCGCCGTCATTCCGGTTTTTTTGCGCGCTGGCACTATAACAAAAAGTATTCCGCAGTAACATCGCAAAAAATGACCGGAATCCAGGCTGGGAGACTTTAACAAACCTGACCTGCTCTCTTCTTTCACCACGGAAGACGTGAAGATTTTTAAAACCCTGTTATCGTATCCAGGCTGTAGTAGTAGTCAGGTCCTCGTACGTTGTTTTGCCAATAGGGTCATTGGCGCTCCCACGACTTACGACTCTTCGCCCTAACAAAAGGATTGCACACCGCCAAACACACATCAACAAGGGAATAGCATAAAAGCAGGTCTAGCCCGCGGGTCAAGATCCCTGCTTTCACCGGAATGACGTACGCCGCATCCCTCATCCTTTACGCCTCTCTTCCTTCGTATTCCTTTGTGTGACTTGGTGGAAGAAAGCTCTTCATCACTCAGTGTATATCAGCGTGGTATTCCTGCAGCGATTTCACTCCTGTCACTCCCTGGCGCATTTCAGCGATACCCCGTGCGGCTGCATAGGCGGCGGCCGCTGTGGTCACATAGGGAATCTTGTAGGTGATGGCCGCTTTACGGATATAAGAGTCATCGGTTTTGCTCAATTTTCCGCGAGGGGTATTGACAATGAGATTCACACCCCGGTTCTTGATGACGTCCATGAGATTGGGACGCCCTTCTTTCATTTTCAGAACCACTTCACAGGGGATATTGTTCTTCTGAAGGAAATCCGCTGTTCCCGAGGTTGCCAGCACTCTGAATCCATTTTTACTCAAAAGACGGGCCGCCTCCAGAACAGAAGCTTTATCGTTGTCAGCCACAGTGATCAGGACCGTACCTTCCAGCGGCAGGATGAGCTGAGTGGCTTCCTGAGACTTGTAGAAGGCGATGCCGAAGGATTTCGCCATACCCAGCACCTCGCCAGTGGAACGCATTTCAGGTCCGAGAACGGGATCCACTTCGGGGAACATATTGAAGGGAAGGACAGCTTCTTTCACGCCATAATGGGGGATGCTTTTCCGGGTAAGCCCCAGTTCATCCAGTTTTTTGCCCAGCATCACCTGTGTCGCCAGAGAGGCCATGGGGATATTGCAGACTTTGGAAACAAGGGGTACCGTCCGGGATCCGCGGGGGTTGGCTTCGAGAATATACACAATATCATCGGAGATGGCATATTGAATATTCATGAGCCCCACGACTTTCAAGGCCACGGCGAGACGTCGCGTATATTCGTTGATGGTTTCCAGCTGACGGGGTGTGACGCTGATGGGCGGGATGACACAGGCCGAGTCGCCTGAATGTACACCGGCAAGTTCGATATGTTCCATGACAGCGGGGACAAAAGCATTTTCGCCGTCCGAGATGGCATCGGCTTCCACCTCAATGGCATTGCCCAGAAACTTGTCGATGAGAATGGGCCGTTCCGGCGTGATTTCAACAGCTGCGGACACATAACGGCGGAGCATCTCCTCGTCATAGACTACTTCCATACCCCGACCGCCCAGCACATAGGAAGGACGCACCATGAGTGGATAGCCGATTTCATCAGCAATGGCGAGCGCCTGTTCGAGATTGCTTGCCATACCGGATTTGGGCTGAGGGATACCCAGGTCTTCAATAATATGTCGGAATTGGTCACGGTCTTCCGCCAGATCAATGGTCTCCACGGAAGTGCCCAGAATCTTCACCCCCGCTTTCTCCAATTCACCGGCAATGTTCAGCGGCGTCTGCCCGCCAAACTGCACAATCACGCCCAGAGGCTTTTCTTTTTCGTAAATACTGAGCACATCTTCCACTGTGAGCGGTTCAAAATAGAGCCGTGCAGAAGTATCAAAGTCCGTGGACACCGTTTCAGGATTGCAGTTGACCATGATGGACTCATAGCCCTGATCACGGAGTGAAAAGGCGGCATGAACACAACAGTAGTCGAATTCGATTCCCTGACCGATACGGTTGGGGCCGCCACCGAGAACCATGACCTTTTTACCTTCAGCAGCCGGCACGAGATCGGGACCGTTATAAGTGGAATAATAATAGGCGGCATCTTCCACACCGCTCACGGGCACGGGCTCCCAGGATTCTGAAAGTCCCAGAGCCAGGCGTTTCTCACGGATTTCCTTTTCAGAAAGATCCAGCAGCATGGCGAGATATTTATCGCTGAATCCGTCTTTTTTCGCCTGAAGCAGCAGGGCATCGGGGAGAACCGCGCCTTTATACTGCAAGATTTCTTCTTCCAGCTGCACAAGCTCTTTCATCTGCTCCAGGAACCAGGTGTTGATCCGTGTGCGCTTGTGCAGATCTTCCACATCGGCCCCTTTGCGCAGCGCTTCGTAGAGCTGAAACTGACGTTCGCTGGTAGGCGTATTGACCAGTGTCAATAATTCTTCCAGAGGCAGGGTATTGAAGTTTTTGGCAAAGCCCAGGCCATGCCGGCCGCTTTCAAGGCCGCGAATCGCCTTGAGCAGTGCTTCTTTGAAATTCTTGCCGATACTCATGACTTCGCCCACAGCGCGCATCTGTGTACCCAGTCTGTCTTCAATGCCTTTGAATTTTTCAAAGGCCCAGCGGGCAAATTTCACAACCACATAGTCGCCTGAAGGAGTATATTTTTCCAGGGTCCCGCCCCGCCAATAGGGGATCTCATCCAGCGTAAGTCCTGCAGCGAAGAGAGCCGAGATCATGGCAATGGGGAAGCCCGTGGCCTTGGACGCCAGAGCACTGGAACGGGAAGTACGGGGATTGATTTCTATGACCGTGATGCGATCGCTCACGGGATCATGGGCGAACTGCACATTGGCGCCGCCAATCACTTCAATGGCTTCCACAATGGTATGAGCTGTTTTTTCCAGTCGCTCTTTGAGGCTGTCGGACACGGTCAACATGGGAGTGACACAAAAAGAGTCGCCCGTATGGATGCCCATGGGATCCACGTTTTCTATGAAGCATACCGTGATGATCTGGTTTTTGGCATCGCGGATCACTTCCACTTCCAGCTCTTCCCAACCCAGAACAGACTCTTCAATGAGTACCTGTCCCACGAGACTTTCCGCCAGTCCCCGGGCTGTAATGACTTGCAGCTCCTGAAGATTGTAGACCAGTCCCCCACCGGTTCCGCCCATGGTATAAGCGGGCCGGACCACCACGGGATAGCCCAGTTCTGCAGCGATCGTTTCGGCCTCTTCCACACTGTAGGCCAATTCACTTCGGGGCATGTCCACACCGATTTCCGTCATCACTTCTTTGAAGCGGAGCCGGTCTTCGCCCCGTACAATGGCCTCCACATCCACACCGATCATTTTGACATTGAATTCGTCAAGAATGCCTTCCTGAGCAAGCTCCAACGAAAGGTTGAGCCCGCTTTGTCCGCCCAGATTGGGCAGAAGCGCATCGGGCCGCTCCTTTTCAATGATACGCCGGAGTGTGGGAACATTGAGCGGCTCAATATAGGTCGCATCCGCCATGACAGGATCCGTCATGATCGTAGCCGGGTTGGAGTTGACCAGCACGGTTTTATAGCCCAGACTGCGAAGAGCCTTGCATGCCTGCGTGCCGGCATAATCGAATTCACAAGCCTGACCGATGACGATGGGCCCGGATCCGATGATCATAATTTTTTCGATATCATCCCGCCGCGGCATGGCACAATCCTTTCCTGGCTGACCTGTGGAAAAAGGGCGAAGAGCCTTCGCCCTGTTTTTGATCTTGCGATCCCCGGCCGACCTCTCGTCAGGTGCCGGGATCATCACAACGATCTGGAAATGATACAACTCTTTATTATCAGAAGGGGTATACAAAAAAAGCACCGGTAAAATTCCGTTGCTTACATGCGTTCGATATACTCTCCCGTTCTCGTGTCGACTTTCACCTGATCACCTTCGTTCAGGAAAAGGGGCACCTGAATGGTGGCACCGGTTTCCAGGGTGGCGGGCTTTTTGGCGCCACTGGATCGGTCGCCCTGCACGCCGGGATCAGACTGGGTGATCTCAAGCACCACATGGGCCGGCGCTTCAACACTGATCACATTGCCATTATAGAAAAGCAGTGTCGCATCAGAGTTTTCTTTGATCCACAATGCCTGATCACCCACGACATCATCGTTCACAGCCAGTTGTTCGTAGGTGTCATGGTCCATGAAATGGAACTGAGCACCATCGCTGTAGAGAAACTGCCATTTGCGCGCTTCTATCCGTGCTTCCTTGAATTTTTCACCTGAGCGGAAAGTTTTTTCCAGAACACGCCCTGTCAGAACGTTTTTGAATTTGGTGCGCACAAAGGCACCGCCCTTGCCGGGCTTCACATGCTGGAACTCCACAATTTCCATGAGGTCATTGTCCAATTCCACTACCATACCATTTCTAAAATCTGCTGTCGAAATCATACTCAGAGAATCCGTAAGTCCTTTGGTAATGCAGTTAATACTCGGCTCCCCGAAGGGGTAACCACCAACAAATCTTCTATGCGAACTCCGCCCTGTTCAGGCAGGTAAATGCCCGGCTCCACTGTCACAACCATATTCGCAGCCAGCATCGCTTCCGACTGGGGAGACAGGCGCGGTTGCTCATGAATCTCCAGGCCCACACCGTGGCCGGTACCATGACCGAAAAAATCGCCGTAACCGGCCGCCGCTATGTGGTCTCGTGCTTTCTGATCAACTTCCAGGGTTGAAACGCCCTCGGCCACAGCTGCGAGAGCCAGCGCCTGGGCCTCCTGAACACAGTCATAAATCTCCTGAAACCAGTGGCCCGGTATCCTGTCGAAAGCGAAAGTGCGGGTCAAATCGGAACAATAGCCGTCCAGGATACAGCCACAATCGATGAGGACGATATCGCCGGACTGCAATGGCCTCCGGCCCGGCTTGCCATGGGGCAGAGAGCTGTGTTCTCCGAAGAGAGCGATGGTCTCGAAAGAAGAGCCCTGAGCGCCACGCATACGGAAGGCATAATCAATACGGGCCGCCAGTTCCACTTCTTCCATACCCGGGCGGATCGTTTCAAGCACTTCCGACAAGGCATCTTCAGCAAGCTGACTGGCCGCCTCGATACGGGCAATCTCACTCTCTTCCTTGATCTGTCGGAGCTTTCCGCAGATCAGGGATTCCCCTTTCAGAGAACCTGTGTACTGTTTTTTGATCGCATCATATTGAGCCACCGTCATCGCGTGACTGTCGAAAAGAGCGTGCATGAGCCGCGATTCATTCAACTGTTCCGCCAGAAATTTCTCAGCGGAACCACTGAATTCCACAACCTGCGCCGACCGAACCTGTTGTTTCGCCTGCTCTGTATAGCGGAAATCACAAAAGAGCCGGACATCATCGGCGGAAAGTACCACCAGAGACGTACTGCCGAAAAAACCCGTGAGCCAGGCATTGTCGGCCGGGTTCAAACTGATGAAAGCATCACCGCCCCGCGCTTTCACTTCAGCACGCAGGGCTTCGATCCGTTTATCATGGCAATGAGGGATCATGTTTTGCTCAGGAGATAAGTAACTTTGTATTGTCTTTTATTCGATGGCGAAAAAACGTTCTTTGGGCACACCACAGATCTGGCATTTATCCGGCGCTTCGCCGAAAACTGTATTGCCGCAGATTTCACAAACATGAATGGCTGTTTCAGGAAGATCTTCACCGGCTTTCACTGCTTCAATAGCTTCGCCATAGAGACCGGCATGGATATTTTCCGCAGCCATGGCATGTTTGAAAGCGACGAGCGCAGCCTGGTTGCCTTCCTCGATGGCTTCTGTCACAAAAGCGGGATACATGCTCTCAAACTCATATTCTTCGCCAGCCTTGGCTTCTTCCAGGTTTTCCAGAGTACTTTTGATGGCACCCAGGGCACGCAGATGGGCATGGGCATGAATGGTTTCCGCAGCCGATGCAGCCCGGAAAAGACGGCCCACCTGTTTGAAATTGTCCTGTTCCGCTTTTTTGGCGAAGGCGAGATATTTGCGGCTTGCCTGACTTTCACCGGCAAAAGCAGCCATCAGATTGTCTTTTGTACTCATAATTATTCCTTGATTGAACTGTGGATATAAGGGGATTCCTCAGCTCATATCATACTAGGAGCTTGCCTCATGGTGCAAGTAAGCCCTGAAAAGTGCAGGCGGCCCCCTCTGTCCATCTGATCCTCTGACCCGGCCTTATCCCCTCACCTCGCATCATCAGGAAAGGAGAAATATAACAAAAAACGATGCAGTTTGAAATATGTTGAAAAGTCGATTACAATCTTTTCATGAGCCATCATCATGCAAAGGGCTGGAAATGTACAGGAGGGTCTGTCATGGCCAAAATACTGAAAAGGCTGGGCATTGCCATTCTCATACTCTTTTTACTTCTCTGGACAGCAGTCACTGCAGGGAGCGTGTATCTCACCATGAAGCCCCGGCCCCGGGCCATAGAGGATATCTCCACACTGGCGGAGCATCCTGTGGAGCCTGTAGTGATCACCACGGAAGACGAGGTCACTCTTTCGGCCTGGTATGCTTCGGCTGGCGGCGACCGTGCTGTGATTTTTCTGGCCGGGATTGACGCCAACCGCAGCTCCAGTAAAAGTCGGGGCGCATTCTTTCTGGAGCGTGGTTTCAGTGTGCTCCTTCCGGATCTGCGGGGCACAGGGAAAAGCGAAGGCTCCCTGGTCACCATCGGCTGGCTGGAAAGGCTGGATCTGATGGCCTGTCATGCCTTTCTCCGGGAACGGGGATACAAATATATCGCTGCGGATGGAGTGTCTCTCGGTGCAGCCACCATCACTTATGCCTTGCCGCAGTTGCCCGACCTTTCCTTTATCATTCTGGAATCCAGCTACGACACGCTCACCAGTGCCGTGGCCAATCGGCTGGCTCACTATTATACCCCCCATTTCATCGCTTACCCTTTTTATGCGATCTTTGCGCTCCGTGCGAAGGTGAACCCTGTTACGACCATGCGTCCCATAGATTTTATGGATCATGCCCATATGCCCACCCTGATTCTGGCCGGTGATTCAGAGATGGAAATCCCCATCCATGAAAGTCAGTCCCTCTATGATCGTGCTCCGGCGACTGTGAAAAAACTTTACTTTTTTGAAGGGGCGGGTCACTGGAATTTTCTGAATCGCCATACGGAAGCCTATACGGAAGTGGTCGACAGTTTTCTTGCCCAGGTATTTCCGCCGGAAGAAGCTTTGGATTGATTTTTGAAGACAGACGCTCAGGGTACGGTTATCGTTGTAGTGGACTCCAGATTTTGCAGCAGTTCGTCTTTTGCAAACCAGGTGGGTTTCAGACGGCGGGACGAGTAGAGCTTCTCCGCCTGATCCACATGGTGAGGCGATTGGGGATCAGCACTCTGTCCCCAGGAAACCAGACTGTGTGATTCAATGCCGTCGGGATAGAGAAAGGCGATCATGAGCGTGCCTGATCCGTTGTGGCCGATAAGTTTGCCACCGCTGTCGGGCATCTCTTTCGAACTGACATCAAGCACGGTTTCGCTGTGATTCTTCTTGTCGGGGCCTCTGCCGAAATCAGCACATTCCAGTGGAAAGTATTTGCCGCTCCGTCCGATTTGAACCACATCGCCCCAGGGGATTTCATAAGCCCCGTATTTCTCTTTCATTTCCTTTTGGCTTTCCGCAAGCAGCTCCAGCATCTTTGTCTGATCTTCTGCAGAGAGGGGTTTTTCGTCAGCAATGGCGACAATATCAATATCATCCTGACATTTCATGCGCCAGAACCTGTAGAGCAGCGTATACCTCTCGTCTTTATTGAAGTATCCTTCCCAGGCGAGAATACCGTTTACGGCTTTTTCCAGATCCCTGGCCAGAGGCACTTCTTCTCCCCGCGCTTCCACAGCCTGACTGAGAGCTGTCTGCCAACGCACCGCGAGAATGTCGTAGTTGTCCAGGGTATAGGCAATGGCCGCTTCTTTGGTGATGAGCGGATCCGCATCCAGAAGTTGAAGCAGACGGATGCCTCGGGGACTGTTCGCATCCCAGCTGACATTGTAGATGTAGTCTTTGTATTTGTCGGGAGTCATGGGTGAATCGGACATCATCACGGCGGGACTCACATTGCAGTTCTGGAAATAACCCTGAGGCGGATTCTTGATCTGTACGAGATCCTGTATATCATGAATCCCGAGCCAGCGCGTGGCTTCGGAGCCACCAGGAACAGGCACTGTCCAGTCGATATCCCCTTCAGGACGGATGGGCGTGCGGCCTGTACGGACATACTGGATATTGCCTTCTCTATCGGCAAAGAGGAGATTCTGTTCCATGAACTGGTTCATGCCCAAGGCCTGATAAAACTCTTCACAGTTTTTCGAGGTGGCCATGGCATACATCTGCTCCATCATACCCACCTGATCGAAATAAGGCGTTGCACCGCAAAAGGCGATGTTTTTCTCAAGATCAGGCATGTCCAGCAGAGGGCCATAGAGAGAATACAAGGCGGGTTTATACTGCGTGGGCTTATCTTTGATTTTGATCGTGATGATCTCCGTGTCAAAAACATGCCACTCCCCCTCATATTCATATTGCATGAACCCGTGAGGATTGGTTTTCACCATATACACGTCCGAGGTATCCGGACCGCCGGTGGTGCAGGCCCAGGCCACATGAGCATTATGTCCGAGAACAGGAGCCGGAGACCCGACAATGAAAAAGCCGCAGAGATTTTCTTTTTCCGTGTGGAGATGGGCTTCGTGAAAAACAGCCAGTCCCTCCCACTCCAGATGAGGGTCGATCATGAGAATGGGACAGCCTTCAGCGGAGCGGGACGGCGCCACGGCGAAAGCGTTGGACCCGAAGGCGGGCGCTTCCTTCCGGCGTTTCACTTCATCACGGAGAACACCCAGAGGCCAGTTGAGCAGCATGGTCCGGCCAATGGCCACACAATGCCAGCCATGAAGTTCCAAAGCGAAGTCCGGTTTTTTCTCCGGATGCTCCGCCACATAATCTTCCACGCCACGCATGAAGTTATCGCAAATACTGCGGATGGGCTCAGGAGCCACTTCCCAGTATTCTTCGCAGAGCTCCGCGTTTTTGAATACACGGAGGAAGAAATCCTGCTCAGCATGTTTCTCACCGAAAGCCTCGGCCATGGTGCCCAGCGCTGTTCGCACATTTTTGTAAATATCTTCCAGCCGGTCTTCCGCCTGGGCTTTTCCAAGTGCATAGGCCGCATCTTCCCAGCGCTCCCCATAGATATGAGGCACACCCCAGCTGTCTCTATACAGGGTCACCTCGGCGGACCATCCGCTGCAAGAGATCAACACAGACAATGCGACCAGAAATCCTGAAAAGAATACATGCCCGGCTTTCATTGGATATTTCCCTTCCTTAGCCTTTGAGAAAACTGCTCAGCGCAAGATTGCCCGCACTGAACAGAAGGTATATGAGAATTGCAAAATAAATGATCGTCAAAAGATTGGTCAGATGACCCAGGAAAATGCAAACGCCATCACGATGCAACATACCTACGGCAAGAAGGATGCAAGCCAGTGCCGGAAGCGTATTGCTGAAAGGAACCAGTCCGAAAGGCATCATCAGCAGTACCGCTCCCAGAATCAATGCGCCATTGTTGGAGAGGGCAATGATACCACCGCGGGTAAACCAGGAAAGCCGATGAGGACGGCTTATTTTTTCCAGACGATGGATCCACACGGAACTTTTCTGCAAGGCACCGCGCAACTTGTCCGAGGGAAGCGTTCTCGCGGCAATGAATGTCGGAAGCCAGAAGGGCAGGTTGAAAAAGCGGAAAAAACCTACAAGCAAAATAGCGGCACCGAAGACAGTGCTCACACCGGGCACGGAAACAGGAACCAGAAAAATAAGATTCAGAAAAATGGTGAACAGCAACAAGCCTTCATGACCGATCAGGTCACGGATCTCCGCGAGCGTAATGCTGCCATCAGGCAACACATCGATCGTCTCCAGCAGCTTCTCACCAAAAGACCGCTCATCACTCTCGTCGGGCTCTTCCGAACTCTCAGTCTTTTCGCCTGGAACAACCCCTTCCACATCCACAGGCGTTTCAGAATCTTCTGCAGTGCCTGAAAGTCCCTGCGATGCTGTGTCCTCCACTGCTCCGGGAAGAGTCTCCGCTGTCTGCTTCTCTTCCGCCGTTACTTCCACATCCTTTTCCTGATCCTGCTCTTCACTGGACTCAAGGGGGGTGTCATTCATGGTCATGATATTTTTTCAGCCTTCCTGGTTCCTGGGACACTGGCACAGTCCAGTCCCATAAATTACACTCTCCTTAAATTTGAGTGCATCCTATTACTTTAAGGAAAAGAAGCCTGAAAGGTCAAACTTTCATGATTCTGAGTGAAAAGAAGAGCGGATGACGGCGGGGTTGTAATAGGGGCGAGGAGCGTATTATAGGTGATAGGTGATAGGGGATAGGGGATAGAGCTGACGACTTTGAGTCGCGCACCTGGGAACGCCAATTTCCACATTGGCAGATAGCGTATGAGGACCGGAAGAAGTTCTAAACCTGATTGCGGCATGAGATCTCTAATTTCTTAGACAAATCCATTACTCAGAAAACTTTCCGGAAGAGAATGAGCATATCGTGGGAGCGCCAATGTCCCCATTGGCAGACAGCGTATGATGACCCGGGGAACATATTGTCTTGGTTGCGGCTTTATATCTCGTTTTTGACCAGACACTTCTTATGCACTCAAGTCTTTCCTTTAGTGTGACTTCGTGTAACTTCGTGGAAGAAAAAAAGGCAAACTATAAAAATTCTTCATCCTTGTTCAAATTTACTTTTTTTGGACAGGCCAATGCAACGATCACTTAACCGGATCCTGGGAACCGGGAAAATAAAGACAAAACCTGGCCAAAATACAAATGAATTCAACTGTGTGGATTCGATAGTGCCCTTAATTTGGACACCATTGTCCATATAATGAAAACAGATAAATTCCAAACACATTCTATCCCTGAATCATTGCCTTTCTACCCCTTTTCTGGTATAGTGAAACCATCAGATTTTGCACATCAGTTGAAATCACTACCAACGGGAGGGGTTGCCATGTACAGCAACACAGCGTGTAAAAACCGTCTTTCCTTTTTCAGTGTCATTCTCCTGGCTTTCTTTGCAGTAGCTATATCTTTGGCCAGCTCGGCGTTCGGGCAGACTTTTTATGTGAATGCCGCCAGTACCGCTATCACTCCGGACGGCCGCAGCTGGGCAACAGCCTATCCTGACCTGCAATCTGCTGTGGACGCAGCCTATGTCGCTGGCGGCGGGACCGTCTGGGTCGCCCAGGGCCGCTACACCAGCGATACTGACCCCGTTTTAACCATGAAAGAAGGGGTGGCTCTCTACGGTGGTTTTGCCGGGACGGAAAATGCCTTCGAAGACCGGGATTGGAAAGCAAATCTGACAACTATTGACGGCGAAAACAAACGCCGATGTGTCATTGGTGCCAATGATGCAACTCTTGATGGCTTTACTCTGGGCTATGGCCAAGCACACTTCGGTGCAGGCATATATAACTCGCATACCTCGCCCATTGTGAGAAACTGCACTTTTACAGAAAATAAAACTCCCAGCAACGGTGGTGCAATCTATAACTACTCAGCCGATGTGGAAGTGACCAACTGCACTTTTACAGAAAATTACGCTACCTCCAACGGCGGTGCAATCTATAACCACTCAGCCGATGTGAAAGTGACCAACTGCACTCTTACAGAAAATTACGCTTCTTCCGGAGGCGTCATATATAACGCCTCCTCTTCTTCCTCTGTCGTGAAGAACTGTATTCTCTGGAGGAATGGATCCACTGAAATATCCAATGACACCAACAGTACCGCCACCATTACCTTCACTTGTATCGACGGTGGTTATGAGGGAGAGGGCAATCTTGATCAAAATCCCTTATTTGTAAATGCCCCCTATGTTCTTCACCTGCTCACTGCTTCTCCTTGTATCGATAAGGGCACAACCGAGGGCGCGCCAGCCACCGATATTCTGGGCAGGCCCCGTTCCCAGGGTGCTGGCATTGACATGGGTGCCTATGAAGGCGCTGTGGCGGAGGAAGACCTGGTCACCCTCACCCTTCAGTGTGAGCCCGAAATTTCAGGGCGAACAAAGCCGCCAGTGGGAAGCATGCCTTTCCTTCGGGAAGACACCATCCCACTGCAGGCTTATGGCATTGGCACTGCATTCTCTCATTGGACAGGCGATCTCAGCGGAGATAAAAACCCGGTCTCCTTGTTTATGGACAGTGACAAAACCATTACGGCTCATTTTGATACAGCTGTCTATTATGTAAATGCCGCCAGTACCGCCGTCAGTCCGGACGGCCGCAGCTGGGCAACAGCCTATGCGGATCTGCAATCAGCCGTGGACGCTGCTCATGATGGCGGTGGCGGAGAAATCTGGGTTGCCCAAGGGAACTATACCAGTAACAGCGATCCCGTTTTGACCATGAAAAAAGGGGTAGCCCTTTACGGCGGGTTTGCAGGAACAGAAAGCAGCTTGGAAGAACGTGACTGGGAAGCTCAGATCACAGTCATCGATGGCGAAGATACACGCCGATGTGTCATCGGTGCCGAGTTTGTCACCCTCGACGGCTTCATTCTGCGTAATGGCCAGGCAGTAAAGGGCGGTGCAATATACAACGAAGCGGCTTCGCCTGCGATAACCAACTGCAATTTTACACAAAATAATGCTTCCAACGACGGCGGTGCAATATGTAACCTGGCGGCCTCGCCTGCGATAACCAACTGTACTTTTATGGAAAATAACGCTTTCCGCTACGGCGGAGCAATATATAACACTTCTTCCTCGCCAGAAATGACAAACTGCAATTTTACGGAAAATAACACTTCCAGCTACGGCGGTGCAATATATAACTCTTCTTCCTCGCCAGAAATGACAAACTGCAATTTTACGGAAAATAACGCTTCCAGCTACGGCGGTGCAATATATAACACTTCTTCCTCGCCAGAAATGACCAACTGCAATTTTACGAAAAATAACGCTTCCAACGACGGCGGAGCACTGTATAACTACAATGAGTCCTCGCCTGCGATAACAAACTGCAATTTTACGAAAAATAACGCTTCCAACGGCGGAGCACTGTATAACTACAATGAGTCCTCGCCTGCGATAACAAACTGCAATTTTACGGAAAATAACGCTTCCAGCTACGGCGGAGCAATATGGAACTATAATTCAAGTTCACCTGAGATAACCAACTGCAGCTTTGCAGCAAATAATGCTTCCAACGGCGGAGCACTGTATAACTACAATGAGTCCTCGCCCGCGATAACAAACTGTATTTTTACAGAAAACAGTGCTATCGACGGCGGCGGCATGTATAACAGGAAAAATTCCTCGCCTGTGATAACAGACTGTATTTTTACGGAAAATAATGCTTCCTGGAGCGGAGCAATATATAACTATGATTCAAGTTCACCTGAGATAACAAACTGCACTTTTACAGAAAATTACGCTACCTACTTCGGAATAATATGCAACTCCACCTCAAGCTCGCCTGTGATAACAAACTGCACCTTTACAGAAAACAACGCTATCGACGGCGGAACACTATATAACTCCAATTCCTCGCCTGTGATAACAAACTGCATTCTCTGGGGAAATGGGTCCGATGAAATTCAGAATGACCAGAACAGTTCGGCCAAGATTACCTTCAGTTGCATTGAAGGCGGTTATGAGGGAGAAGGCAATATTGACACTGATCCTCTATTTGTCGATGCACCTCATGCTCTTCAATTGCGGGCTGCTTCTCCTTGCATTGATACGGGTACAACAGACGGCGCACCGGCTACGGACATTCTGGGCAGGTCCCGTCCCCAGGGTGAAGGCATTGACATGGGAGCCTATGAAGGCGCTGTGGCTGAGGAAGATCTGGTCAGCCTCATCCTCCAGTGCGAGCCCGAAATTTCAGGGCGAACAAAACCGTCCGCGGGAAGTCGCCGTTTTTTTCTGGGAGACACTATTCAACTGCAGGCTTATGGCATTGGTTCTGTATTCTCTCATTGGACAGGTGATCTCAACGGAAATGAGAATCCGGTCTCCCTTCTCATGGACAGTGATAAAACCATTACGGCACATTTCGATACGGCTGTCTATCACGTGAACGCCGCCAGTACCGCCCTCAGTCCGGACGGCAGCAGCTGGGACACCGCCTATAAAGATCTGCAATCTGCTGTGGACGCAGCTCATGATGCCGGTGGCGGAAAAATCTGGGTTGCCCAAGGCTCTTACACCGGTAACAGCGATCCCGTTTTGACCATGAAAGAAGGGGTGGCTCTTTACGGCGGTTTTGCGGGAACCGAAAGCGCTTTGAATCAACGTGACTGGAATGCCCACCTCACAGTCATTGACGGCGAAGACATACGGGGATGTGTCTACGGTGCCAATGATGCGACCCTCGATGGCTTTACGCTGAGCAATGGTCGAGCAGACTACGGTGCAGGTATGGATAACTACAACACCTCGCCCTCCGTCACGAACTGCAATTTTACAGGAAATAATGCTCTCCGCGATGGTGGAGCCCTATATAACTATAAAGCCTCACCCACCATCACAAACTGCAATTTTACAGGAAATAATGCG